>NZ_QUFR01000003.1:0-254773 GCF_003478575.1 Dorea sp. AF24-7LB | reverse complement strand
CATTACCACCCGCTTCCCTTATTCTATGTCTTGCTCGTAGCTTTATGAAAACTCTGGTTCTATCAATCCGAAAGAGCCGTTTTTGCGTTTGTAGACTACGTTGACTTCTTCGGTCTCTGCGTTGCAGAATACGTAGAAATCGTGTCCGAGCAGTTCCATCTGGATGCATGCATCTTCTGGATACATTGGTTTGATGCCAAATTTCTTTGTGCGGACGATCTTGATCTCGTCTTCATCTGTATTCTCTGCGGTATCGAAAAATTCCTGTTTAAAGTTGCCGCCTTCCTGCTGTCTGGCAACAAGTTTGTTCTTATATTTGCGAAGCTGGCGTTCAATAACCTCTTCGACAAGATCGATGGATACATACATGTCACTGCTGACTTGTTCGGAACGGATAATTGTACCTTTTACAGGGATTGTAACTTCAATTTTTTGATGTTCTTTCTGTACGCTTAAGGTTACGTGAATTTCCGTCTCTGGAGTGAAGTACCTTTCTAATTTTCCTAACTTACTTTCTACAGCTTGTTTTAAGCCTGGTGTTACATCGATGTTTTTTCCGATAATGATAAACTTCATGATGCTCAACTCCTTTTTGACATTTTTCAGATATATAAAATCTGACAATTTCTACACAGAAAGAAATATATCTGATATATTTAGTATAACATGTTTGTTGACTATTGTATAGCATGAATTACTTCAATTCTGGAAATTTTTCCATTATGCATTTTTGCAACACGAAGTCCGCAGTTTGAATAGTAGGCGCAGGCACCGACACCGATATCGGTTTCTCCTTTTTTCAGGCTTTCTTCCAGAATATCTCGAAGTGTGGCAGTATCTTCTTCGTAAGGAAGCGAGATACCCAGAAGTTTATTAGCAAGTTTTACTTTCGTCGTTGCGCGCAAAATAGTTTCGTTTGGAATATCAAATTCACAGAACAGATATTTCCTTGTTGCAAATAAAACAGCAATCGCACATACGCCGATCAGGCTAGAATAGCTGGAAGAGTGATCGATGATGATCTGTCTTGCAATCGCAAAGATCAGAACTTCAAATACAGTCGCCGGTGTATGATAATAAACCATGCGGATAAGCTCCACTCCGATGATCAGATTAAAACAGGTTTCCAGCAGATCGTCATAGTTTGGCCACGTATTCAGATCCGGAACATTGGCAAGTGATGTGGCGATCCGCACGCATAATAAAATAATACCGGCAGCCAGCATCAAAGCAATGAAAAGTTCCAGAATTTCGGTCAGTCGTTTTAAAAAATTGGCAATAATTGTTCGCATAAAATTCTCCTCTTAGTGTTTGCTGTATTTGGCAAACAGATAAGGATAAAAATAAATGATCCATAACAGCAGTATAAAATATTCGGCGGATTTTGCCAAGATAGAAGAACCGAAAATAAAAGAGATGATGAGTTTCACGCAAAGTGTCAGTAGTATACCAATGATAAATTTCAAAATCTGACCTTTTCCGGAGCAGGTATCCGGCTGAAAGTCCAGATGTGTGCGTTCAAGATACCAGCCCAGGGCAAAGCCCAGTCCGGCTCCGGCAGCTTTGAAGCAGTCCATTGCGTATTTCAAAGCAATCATCTGTCTATGATATAAATACCACGCATAGCCGGCGAGAGCGAATGCGAGTATACCGAGCAGGACAGAAATCTGTGCGGTGCAAGTAGTAACATTTTCAAGTTTTGAACGGAAATGCCAGAAAACAGATGCAATGATAATGGACAGACCCATAGATACGAAAACATCCTTTGGTGTGTGACATCCGAGATACATTCTGGAAAAACCAACACATAAAAATGCGAGTATAAACAGTATTTTTGCCCATGCTTTTTTGGCACGGAGAGCTAACGGGAAGAAAAGACATGTAGCCCCTTGAGTATGTCCGCTTGGGAAGGAATATCCGGTGGCGGCAGGAATTGCACTTTTTACAGCTTTAAATTCTGGATCCAGAATCCACGGTCTTGGAATCCGGAAAGTGATCTTTAACGCCTGCACACAGAATCCTGCTGTGAAATAAGTAAAGCCCAGATAATAAGCAAAGCGCTTATCCGCGCACCAGTACAGTGCGCAGATAACCGCTATGATTAATAGTTCCTGACCAAAATAAGTGACAAATTGCATGATTTCGTTGAAAAACGGTGTTCGAATATTTTCTAATTGCCACAAAAAGATCATGATCGATTTCCTCTTTTTCTCATCTTTGGATCCAGAATCTTTTTACGGATTCTTAAGTTTTTCGGAGTTACTTCCAGTAATTCGTCTGTGTCGATGAAGTCCAGTGCCTGCTCCAGACTTAATACTTTCGGAGGTGTCAGACGAAGTGCTTCGTCTGCACTGGAGGAACGGGTATTGGTAAGATGTTTGGTCTTACATACATTGACTTCGATATCGTCTGTTTTTGCATTTTCTCCGATAACCATACCGGAATATACTTTTTCGCCGGCACCGATGAACAGCACACCGCGTTCCTGGGCACTGAACAGTCCGTAAGTTACAGATTCGCCTGTCTCAAATGCGATCAGAGAGCCTTGCTTACGGTAAGTGATGTCTCCCTTGTACGGAGCATAGCCGTCAAATGCAGTATTGATGATACCATTTCCTTTTGTATCTGTTAAGAATTCTCCACGGTATCCGATCAGACCACGTGCCGGAATACGGAATTCCAGACGGGTATATCCGCCACCGGTTGCACCCATGTTCTGCAGCTCACCTTTACGCTGGCTTAATTTGTCGATGACAGTTCCGGTAAATTCATCCGGCACATCGATATAAGCTGCCTCCATAGGCTCTAATAATTTACCTTTTTCGTCTTTCTTATAAAGAACTTCTGCTTTGCTGACTGCAAATTCATAACCTTCACGGCGCATGTTCTCAATTAGAACGGATAAATGAAGTTCACCACGTCCGGATACTTTGAAGCTGTCCATGTTCTCGGTATCTTCTACACGAAGGCTGACATCTGTGTTCAGCTCGCGGAACAGACGATCACGTAAGTGACGGGAAGTAACGTATTTTCCCTCCTGTCCGGCAAACGGACTGTCGTTAACGATGAAGTTCATGGAAATCGTTGGCTCTGAAATCTTCTGGAACGGAATTGCGTTCGGAGCTTCCGGAGAACAGAGTGTATCACCGATGGAAATATCCGAAATACCGGAGATTGCAACGATAGATCCAATCGTAGCTTCTTTTACTTCTACTTTGTTCAGACCGTCAAATTCATAAAGTTTGCTGATTTTTACTTTTTCCTGTTTGTCAGGATCATGATGGTTTACAAGAACCATATCCTGATTTACACGGATTGTACCGTTATCAACTTTGCCGACACCGATTCTTCCGACATATTCATTGTAATCGATTGTACTGATCAGTACCTGCGTCGGAGCTTCCGGATCACCTTCCGGAGCCGGGATATACTCTAAGATTGTCTCAAAAAGAGGCTTCATATCTTTCTCTTCATCAGAGAGATCCAGAACTGCAACACCTGCTTTTGCAGAAGCGTAAACGAACGGACAGTCTAATTGTTCATCAGAAGCATCCAGATCCATGAACAGTTCAAGAACTTCGTCGATAACTTCATCCGGTCTTGCTTCCGGACGGTCGATCTTATTGATACATACGATAACCGGAAGTTCCAGTTCCAGTGCCTTTCTTAGAACGAATTTGGTCTGTGGCATAGCACCTTCAAATGCATCTACAACGAGGACAACGCCGTTTACCATTTTTAAAACACGTTCTACCTCGCCACCGAAATCAGCATGCCCCGGTGTGTCGATAATGTTGATCTTTGTATTTTTATAATAGACTGCTGTGTTTTTGGAAAGGATTGTGATTCCACGCTCACGTTCAATATCGTTGGAATCCATAACACGTTCTTCCACTTCCTGGTTTTCACGGAATACACCGCTTTGCTTCAATAATTCGTCAACCAATGTCGTTTTACCGTGATCGACATGGGCAATGATTGCTATATTACGTACATCTTCGCGTTTTGTCTTCATACGAACCTTCCTTTTCTCTTCCTATTAACATATAATTTTCCATTTTTCATTGTACAACTTTATTAGTTTATCATATTTTATAGAATTTACAAGTATTTAGTTCTAAAAGCATTCCGACTTTCATAAATTATGGTATGACTCAAAATACGATTCAGAGGAAGGAGAATGTAAAATTATGTCAGATAAGGTTATTGAAAACAATCAGGTAACAATTATGGGAGAAGTTGTATCAGGCTTTACATTCAGCCACGAAGTGTTCGGTGAGGGCTTTTATATGGTAGATGTTGATGTGAAGCGTCTGAGCAATTCCAGGGACCGGATACCGGTAATGGTATCGGAACGACTGGTCGATGTGAGCCAGGATTATGAAGGGGAATATCTGATGATCTGTGGACAGTTTCGCTCTTACAACCGCCATGAGGAACAGAAAAACAGACTTGTACTGTCCGTGTTCGCCAGAGAAGTTACATTTATTGAAGAAGAGCCGGATGGAGCGCGGACAAACAATATCTTGCTGGACGGCTATATCTGTAAACTGCCGGTATACCGTAAAACTCCGCTCGGAAGAGAAATTGCAGATCTTCTGCTTGCGGTGAACCGTCCATATGGAAAATCAGATTACATACCATGTATCTGCTGGGGAAGAAATGCAAGATTTGCCTCTGCTTTTGAAGTGGGAGAGCATGTGCAGATCCTTGGGAGAATCCAGAGTCGGGAATATGTAAAGAAACTTTCAGAGACAGAAACCCAGAAACGCATAGCATATGAAGTTTCGGTAAGCAAACTGGAATGTGTGGGAATTTGATGGAAAATGAGAGAAAATGACAAAGTACCTGTAAAGGGGGAAAGAGTTTCATTGACATCATATTTGAATGGTGATAAAATTCTGTTAATAACGAAATGCAGTCAGGAGGATATGTATGTCTATTTTTACAGGTGCAGGTGTAGCCATCGTTACACCATTTAACAGCGACGAAACCATTAATTATAATAAACTTGATGAATTACTTGATTATCATTGTACACACGGTACGGATGCGATCATTATCTGCGGAACGACCGGAGAATCTGCTACAATGACGGAAGAAGAGCATATGCAGTGTGTGAAATTTGCTATTGACCGTGTGAAAGGCAGAATCCCGGTAATTGCCGGAACTGGTTCTAATTGCACAAGAACAGCCATCGACATGTCAAAAGAGGCGGCAGATTATGGCGCAGATGGTCTGTTACTGGTAACACCTTATTATAATAAGGCAACACAGGCAGGACTGATCGGTCACTATACAGCAGTAGCCAAAGAAGCAAAAGCTCCGATTATCATGTACAGCGTTGCAAGCAGAACCGGATGCAATATTGAACCGGCAACGGTTGCAGAGCTTGTTAAGAATGTAGATAATATCGTAGCTGTAAAAGAAGCGTCTGGCAATATTTCACAGGTTGCGAAGATCATGGCTCTGACAGATGGAAATATTGATTTATATTCCGGTAATGATGACCAGATCGTGCCGATGTTGTCACTGGGAGCCAAAGGTGTTATTTCTGTGCTGTCTAATGTTGCGCCGCAGGAAACACATGATATCTGCGAGAAGTTCTTTAACGGAGATGTAAAAGGGAGTGCAGCACTTCAGCTGAAAGCACTGCCTCTTATTGAGCAACTGTTCTGTGAAGTGAACCCGATTCCGGTTAAGAAAGCAATGCAGCTTATGGGAGTTGAGTGTGGACCGCTTCGCATGCCGCTTACAGAGATCTCTAAAGAGCATGAACAGGCGCTGGCAAAAGCAATGAAAGATTTCGGAATTCAATTAGCATAAGATACATATTGTGCAGAATATGTGAAAAGGATATCATTGGTTGCTTACTGGCACCAGTTGTGATATCCTTTTTCTATGACAATCGTGGGAACATACAGGAGGAAATAAAATGGTACGAGCAATCATGCATGGATGCAATGGACATATGGGACAGGTAATTACGGGGCTTATTAAAGCCGACGAAGGAATCGAGCTTGTTGCAGGAATTGATAAATATACAGGAATCGCCAATGATTATCCGGTTTTTGAAAGCCTGGAAAAATGCGACGTGGAAGCAGACGTGATCATTGATTTTTCTAACGCGGCAGCAGCAGATGCTCTGCTTACATACTGCGAAGAGAAAAAAATGCCGGTTGTTCTCTGCACGACAGGTCTTTCAGAAGAACAACTTGCAAAGATTCCAGAAGCAGCAAAAAAAACAGCAGTTTTAAAATCTGCAAATATGTCTCTTGGTATCAATCTTCTGATGAAATTATTAAAAGAAGCGACCAAAGTTCTTGCACCGGCAGGATATGATATGGAGATTGTTGAAAAGCATCACAACCAGAAGCTGGACGCACCGAGCGGAACAGCAATTGCGCTTGCGGATTCTATGAATGAAGCAATGGATGAAGCATATCATTATGTATATGACAGAAGTCAGGAGCGTAAGAAACGTGATACAAAAGAGATTGGGATTTCAGCAGTCCGTGGCGGTACGATTGTAGGGGAACATGAAGTACTGTTTGCCGGAACTGATGAAGTAATAGAATTTAAGCATACAGCATATTCCAAGACAATCTTTGGAAAAGGTGCCGTGGAAGCTGCCAAATTTCTGGCAGGTAAACCGGCAGGGCTGTATGACATGTCGGATGTCATTCAGTTTTAATTATGGGAGGAGTTTATGAAAGAATTAAAAGAACGTTATCTGGAGAGACTTTCTGAGCTGTACCCGACCATCGCTAAGGCATCAACGGAGATTATTAATCTTCAGGCAATTTTGAATCTTCCGAAAGGAACCGAACATTTCCTGACGGATATTCACGGAGAATATGAGGCGTTTTCACATGTGCTGAAGAACGGCTCAGGTTCTGTGCGCCGTAAAATTGATGATGTATTTGGAAATACTTTGAGTAGCAGAGACAAACAATCTCTGGCTACTCTTATTTATTATCCAAAAGAAAAGATGGATCGGATCAGACAGACCGAAGAGAGTATGGAGGACTGGTACAAGATTACATTGTACCGGTTAATTGAAGTGTGTAAATGCGCAGCAAGCAAATACACAAGATCAAAAGTGCGAAAGGCACTGCCGAAAGAATTTGCTTATGTGATCGAGGAGCTGATCACGGTACGTCCGGAAGTTTCGGACAAAGAGTCGTATTATAACTCCATTGTAAGCACGATCATCGGAATTGGCAGAGCAGAACCTTTTATTGTGGCGCTTAGTGAGCTGATCCAGAGACTGACGGTGGATCACCTGCATATTGTAGGAGATATATATGACAGAGGTCCGGGACCGCACATCATCATGGACAAATTAAAGAATTACCATTCCGTAGACATTCAGTGGGGGAATCATGATGTACTGTGGATGGGGGCAGCTGCCGGGCAGCGTGGCTGTATCGCAAATGTGATCCGTATCTGCGCAAGATATGGCAATCTGGATATTCTGGAGGATGGATATGGGATCAACCTGCTTCCGCTTGCGACATTTGCACTTCGGGTATATAAGGATGATCCGTGTGAATGTTTCAAATTAAAAGGAGAGCAGAATAGAGACATTAATGAAAAACAGCTTGAGATGCGGATGCACAAAGCAATGTCGGTTATTCAATTTAAAGTGGAAGGACAGATTATCAAAAAGAATCCGGGATTTCATCTGGAGGATCGCAATCTGTTAGACAAGATCGATTATGAACGTGGTGTTATAACTCTGGATGGAAAAGAATATGAGATGCTGGATATAAATTTTCCGACAATCGATCCGAAACATCCATATGCGCTTAGCAAAGACGAGGAAGAGATCATGTCGCGGCTTGAAAGTGCATTTTTAAACTGTGAGAAACTGCAGGATCATATGCGCTTTCTGTTGAACAAGGGTGGACTCTACAAAGTCTATAATGGAAATCTGCTCTATCATGGCTGTGTTCCGCTTAAAGAGGACGGAACATTGAAAAGTGTACGATTGTACGGCAGATCTTACAAAGGAAAGAGTCTGTATGAAGTGCTGGAAAGCTATGTGCGAAAAGGATTTTATGCATTAAATAAGAAGGAAAAAGAGCGGGGAAAGGACATGATGTGGTATATCTGGTTGAGTGAAAATTCCCCATTGTTTGGAAAAGATAAAATGGCAACATTTGAACGTTATTTCCTTGCTGAAAAAGAGACGCATAAAGAAAAGAAAAACCCATATTATAATTTGCTTGAAAATGAAAAAGTAATCAATATGATTCTGAAAGAATTTGGACTGACCGAAGAGAGTGCACATATCATTAACGGACATGTGCCGGTGAAAGCGATTACGGGAGAAAGCCCGATCAAATGTAACGGAAAAGTGCTTGTGATCGATGGCGGATTTTCCAGAGCCTATCAGAAACAGACCGGCATTGCAGGATATACGCTGATCTATAATTCTTACGGACTGATTCTTGCGGCGCATGAACCGTTTGAATCAACAGAAGCAGCGATTGAAAAAGAAAGCGACATCCATTCAGACAGCGTTGTTGTAAAACGTGTGCTGGAGAGAAAGATGGTAGGAGATACTGATATAGGTCAGGAGTTAAAAGAACAGATTGAAGATCTGAAAATGCTTCTTCAGGCATATAGAAGCGGTGAGATTACAGAGCGTATGTAATGTGAAAACAATGCTGATTGTAAAACTGTGACATAGATGTAAAATAATCCCAGAATCGTGAAAGTATAGAATCTGCAAAAATGTAAATATTACATGATAACAAGTATTACTTGATAAATAGATAAATATACAGGAACGAAAGGGAGAATGAAAATATGAGACAGTTGAGAAGATGTATGCTGGTAGTGTTGTGTGTCTGCGTGATGGGTGCACTGACAGGCTGTGGAAATGACAATGCAGATAATAAGGCTACAGACTACAATGGTGATCGTACAAATGATGCGACAAATGGAACAGCAGACGATACGAAAAATGATGATGGAGTCGCAGATGAGATTGGTGATGATATTGAAGACGGAGCTGAAGACATCAAAGATGATGTAGAAGATGGCTTTGACGGCACAGATAACAATGCAGATCAGAAGACAGATAAAGCAACAGACAAAAAGACAACGGATCAGAAGACAGACAAAACAACAAAAAAAGATAAGAAATAATGAGACAGCACACCGCCTTTTCTTTTTTTTGAAAAAGCGGTGTGCTATAATAATGCAATGATGCTTGAAAGGAGTGACGCAGATTTATGAGATTCAGACCATGTATTGACATTCATAATGGAAAAGTAAAACAAATCGTAGGCGGAAGCTTAAGAGACGAAGGCAATCAGGCAACAGAAAATTTTGCGTCTGAAATGGATGCGGATTATTACGCAGATTTATACAGGAAAGATAGCTTGAAAGGCGGGCATATCATATTGCTGAATCCGCCTTCTTCCGAATATTATAAGAAGACACTGGAACAGGCAGAAAAAGCATTACGGGCATATCCCGGCGGGATGCAGATCGGCGGTGGGGTTACGGCGGAGAATGCTTCCGGCTATATTAAAAAAGGTGCAAGCCATGTAATCGTAACTTCTTATGTATTTAAAGGTGGTAAGATCCGCTGGGATGCGCTGGAGAAGCTGAAAAGAGAAGTAGGAAAAGAACATGTAGTCATTGATGTAAGCTGCCGGAAAAAAGATGGGCAGTATTACATTGTGACAGACCGGTGGCAGACATTTACAGATGTTGTCCTGAATGAACAGATATTAAAGGAACTGGCGGGATACAGTGATGAATTCCTTGTGCATGGTGTGGATGTAGAGGGAAAGGCAGCCGGTGTGGACAAGCATCTGGCTGAACTTCTCGGCAGATATCATGGCAATCCGGTTACATATGCGGGGGGGATCGGAAGCATGGAGGATTTAGAGCAATTTGCGCATCTGACAAAAGGATATCTGGACTTTACAATCGGCAGTGCCCTTGATCTCTTTGGCGGAACGCTTCCGTATGAAAAAGTCCGGAAATATCGTTCGTAAAGGAAGTGTTACCAGTTTGTAAACACTTTATAAATTGGTTGAATTGAGATTCGGATAGTGCTAGAATAAAATTTGAGTAAATTTACAAATAAGGAGTATATATCAACATGGGCTTTATACAGAAAATATTTGGAACACACAGTGAACATGAGCTGAAGAGAATTTATCCGATCGCAGATGCGGTTGAGGCGTTAGAACCGCAGATGCAGAGCCTGTCAGATGAAGAATTAAGAGCGAAGACAAAAGAATTCAAAGACAGACTTGCTGGCGGAGAAACATTAGATGATATCCTTCCAGAGGCATTTGCAGTTGTGCGTGAAGCAGCATACCGTACTCTGGGAATGAAGCCATACAGAGTACAGATCATCGGTGGTATTGTCCTGCATCAGGGACGTATCGCAGAGATGAAGACTGGTGAAGGAAAGACACTTGTATCAACGTTGCCGGCATATCTGAATGCGCTGACCGGTGAAGGTGTGCAGATCGTAACAGTCAATGATTATCTGGCAAAGCGTGATGCTGAGTGGATGGGACAGGTTCATGAGTTTCTTGGACTGACCGTAGGCGTAGTTCTGAATGAGATGGACAATGACGAGCGAAGAGATGCATATAACTGCGATATCACATATGTAACGAACAATGAACTTGGATTTGATTATCTGAGAGATAACATGGTAATTTACAAGGAACAGCTTGTACAGAGAGGTATGAAATTTGCCATTATCGATGAGGTTGACTCGGTATTGATCGATGAAGCAAGAACTCCGCTTATTATTTCCGGACAGAGTGGCAAATCTACAAAGCTTTACGAAGCGTGTGACATTCTCGCACGTCAGTTAGAACGTGGTGAAGCGAGTGGGGAGTTCTCCAAAATGAATGCAATCCTTGGTGAAGATATTGAAGAGACCGGAGATTTCATTGTTAACGAGAAAGAAAAGAACATCAACCTTACAGAAGATGGTGTGAAGAAAGTAGAGAAGTTCTTCCATATTGAGAACCTGGCAGATGCAGAAAACCTGGAGATCCAGCATAATATTATTCTGGCACTGCGCGCACACAATCTGATGTTTCGTGACAAAGACTATGTTGTAAAAGATGATGAAGTACTGATCGTTGATGAGTTCACCGGACGTATTATGCCGGGACGTCGTTATTCTGACGGACTTCATCAGGCGATTGAAGCGAAAGAGCATGTAAAAGTTAAGAGAGAGAGTAAGACTCTTGCGACGATTACGTTCCAGAATTTATTTAACAAATATGAGAAGAAGTCCGGTATGACAGGTACTGCTCTGACAGAGGAGAAGGAGTTCCGTGAGATTTACGGAATGGATGTTGTAGAGATTCCTACAAATAAACCGGTTATCCGGAAGGATCTGGAAGATGCTGTATACAAGACAGAAAAGGAAAAATTCAAAGCTGTATGTGATGCAATCGAAGAAGCGCATGCAAAACATCAGCCGGTACTGGTTGGTACGATTACAATTGAGAATTCCGAACTTCTCAGTGGTATGCTAAAACGTCGTGGAATCAAGCACAATGTATTAAATGCGAAATTCCATGAACTGGAAGCTGAGATTGTTGCACAGGCAGGTATCCATGATGCAGTTACGATCGCAACAAACATGGCTGGTCGTGGTACGGATATTAAACTGGACGATGAAGCCAGAGAAGCAGGCGGACTGAAGATTATCGGGACAGAGCGTCATGAATCCAGACGTATTGATAATCAGCTTCGTGGACGTTCCGGACGTCAGGGAGACCCGGGAGAATCCAGATTCTATATTTCACTGGAAGATGATCTGATGCGTTTGTTCGGATCTGAACGTCTGATGAGTGTATTTAATGCGCTTGGTGTAGAAGAAGGAGAACAGATACAGCATAAGATGTTATCCAGTGCGATTCAGAAAGCACAGGAGAAGATCGAGAGTAACAACTTCGGAATCCGTAAGAATCTGTTAGAGTATGATCAGGTAATGAACGAGCAGAGAGAGATCATTTATGAAGAGAGAAGACATGTACTGGATGGAGACAACATGCGTGATTCTATTTTCCATATGATGAATGATTATATTGAGAATACTGTAGATATGATCGTAAGTCCGGATCAGGATTATGAAGAGTTTAATCTGGTAGAACTGAACCGCAATATCTTAGAGACAATTCCAATGGAACCTCTGGCACCGGAAGATGTCAAGGGACTGTCACCGAAGAAGCTGAAACATCTGTTAAAAGAGCGTGCAGCAAAAGCATACGAAGTAAAAGAGGCGGAGTATCAGGAACCAGAACAGGTACGTGAGATCGAGCGTGTGATCCTGCTTAAGGTTATTGATGCAAAATGGATGGATCATATCGATGATATGGATCAGCTCCGTCAGGGAATTGGTCTGCAGGCTTATGGACAGAGAGATCCGAAGGTAGAATATAAGATGATCGGATATGAGATGTTCGGCGAGATGACACAGAGCATCTCTGCTGACACCGTACGTGCACTGTTCCATGTAAGGCTGGAAGAAAAAGTAGAACGTGAACAGGTTGCACAGGTTACAGGAACGAATAAAGACGATTCCGCAGCACATACTCCGAAGAAGAGAGCAGAGAAAAAGGTATATCCAAATGATCCGTGCCCGTGTGGAAGCGGTAAGAAATACAAACAGTGTTGTGGCAGAAAGTAAGAGCCACAGCCTGTAAACAGAATACAAAAATGAAAATATAAAAAAGAAAGAGGTGAAGCAAAAGTGGTTGAATTAGATCAGCTTAAGAGCATTTATAATGCTTACGAAGAACCTCTTGCCGAGATGAGGGATTCACTTTGACGTCGCCGGCAAGGAGAAAAGGATCGAAGAGCTGGAGCGCAAGGTAGAGGAACCAGATTTCTGGAATGATCCGGAAGAATCCCAGAAGATTATGAAAGAACTGAAGGATCTGAAAGAACTTACAGAGAAGATCCGCACGCTTTATACTGGATATGAAGATGTAGCGATTCTTCTGGAAATGGGATATGAAGAAGAGGATCCTTCTGTAGTGAAAGAAATTGAACAGGAATGGAAGAAGTTCGAAACGCTTTTTGAAGAACTTCGTATCCAGACATTGTTGTCAGGTGAATATGATTCCTGCAATGCGATCATGACGATTCACGCAGGCGCCGGAGGAACCGAATCCTGTGACTGGGCAGGTATGCTCTATCGTATGTATAACCGCTGGGCAGAACAGAGAGGGTTCGCGTTGAAAGTACTGGATTATCTGGATGGAGATATTACCGGAATTAAGACAGTAACGTTTGAAGTGAATGGTGAGAATGCCTATGGCTATTTGAAATCTGAAAAAGGCGTACACCGTCTGGTTCGTATTTCGCCGTTTAATTCGGCAGGAAAACGGCAGACATCATTTGCTTCCTGTGATGTTGTTCCAGACATAGAAGATGATATTGATATTGACATTGCAGATGAGGATCTGAAGATCGACACATACCGTGCCAGCGGTGCGGGTGGTCAGCATGTTAATAAGACATCTTCGGCAATTCGTATTACGCATCTGCCTACCGGGATTGTTGTGCAGTGCCAGAACGAACGCTCGCAGCATCACAACAAAGAAAAAGCGATGCAGATGCTGAAAGCAAAGCTTCAGCTTATGAAAGAGCAGGAACAGGCAGAAAAAGTGTCAGATATCCGTGGTGAGATCAAGGAGATTGGATTTGGAAACCAGATAAGATCTTATGTAATGCAGCCGTATACACTTGTCAAGGATCACAGAACCGGTCAGGAAAACAGTAATGTAAATGCGGTGCTGGATGGGGATATTGACGCATTTATTAATGCATATCTGAAACAGAAAGCGGAAAGATAAAGGAGAGATATATGGTAAATATTGCAGTTTTGGGTTATGGAACCGTAGGCTCCGGTGTCGTAGAAGTAATTGATACAAATGGAGCAGGAATTAATCAGAGAATTGGTGAGAAACTTCAGGTAAAGTATGTCCTGGATCTGAAAGATTTTCCGGGAGATCCGGTGCAGGAGAAGATTGTCCATGATTTTGAGACGATCATACAGGATGAAGAGATTAATATTGTTGTAGAAGTGATGGGGGGAATTGAACCTGCTTATACATTTGTAAAGAGAAGTCTTCTGGCAGGAAAAAGCGTTGCAACTTCAAACAAGGCTCTTGTAGCGAAACACGGTGCAGAGCTGTTGTCGATTGCAAAAGAAAAGAACATTAATTTTCTGTTTGAAGCAAGCGTAGGTGGCGGAATCCCGATCATCCGTCCGCTCAATTCATCTCTGACAGCGGACGAAATTGAAGAGATCACAGGTATTTTAAATGGTACAACAAATTATATGCTGACAAAGATGTTCTATGAAGGAGCTGATTATGACACGGTTCTGAAAGAGGCGCAGGCGAATGGTTATGCGGAGCGCAATCCGGAAGCGGATGTGGAAGGATATGATGCCTGCCGTAAAATTGCAATTTTATCTTCTCTGATCAGTGGAAATCAGGTTGACTTTGAAGACATTTACTGTGAAGGAATTACAAAGATCACGACAGAGGATATGAAATACGCCAAGACAATGGGAACAACGATCAAGCTGCTCGCTTCCAGCAAGAGAGACGGCAGCAGACTGCATGCGATCGTTGCGCCTTGCATGCTTTATCCGGAACATCCACTGTACAATGTAAATGGAGTGTTCAATGCGATTTTTGTACATGGTAATGTTCTTGGTGATGCAATGTTTTATGGAAGCGGTGCCGGTAAACTGCCGACAGCAAGTGCAGTTGTAGCAGATGTTGTAGATGCAGCAAAACACCTGAACCGCAATATTATGACAATGTGGAAACAGGAAAAACTGACGCTGGAAGATAAAGGTGATGCCAAACGCAGATTCTTCATCCGCATGAAAGGTGATGAAGAAGAGATGCGGAAAGATCTGGAATATTCCTTTGGAGAGATCGAAATCGTGAAAGTCCCGGGATTAGAAGGTGAATTTGGAATTGTAACGCCGGTTATGATGGAAGGTGATTATGATACAAGAGCAAACCGGTACAAAGATCAGATCTTACATATGATAAGGATTGAAGATCAGAAAGCATAAGAAAAGAGGGCAAGCGAATGTTAATTGTAAAGAAATTCGGCGGCAGTTCTGTTGCGAATAAAGAACGTATTTTCAATGTTGCCAGACGATGCATTGAAGATTATAAAGCAGGACATGATGTAGTAGTTGTATTATCTGCAATGGGAGATACTACAGATAATCTGATAGAAATGGCACATGATATTAATCCGGATGCTAAGAAGCGAGAACTGGATATGCTTCTGACAACCGGAGAGCAGGTATCCGTATCGCTTATGGCTATGGCGATGCAGGCACTGGATGTTCCGGCGGTATCCTTGAATGCATTTCAGGTTATGATGCATTCTACATCCAGATATGGAAATGCTCGTTTTAAACGCGTAGATACAGAGCGTATCCAGCATGAACTGGATTCCCGGAAGATTGTTATTGTCACCGGTTTTCAGGGAGTTAACAAATACGATGATATTACGACTCTGGGACGTGGTGGATCTGACACAACAGCAGTTGCGCTGGCTTCAGTTCTTCATGCAGATAAATGCGAGATTTATACAGATGTTGAAGGTGTTTATACAGCAGATCCACGTGTAGTAAAGAATGCAAGAAAACTCGATGTCATCACATATGACGAGATGCTGGAGCTGGCAAGTCTGGGAGCCAAAGTATTGCACAACCGTTCCGTAGAGATGGCAAAGAAATATAATGTAGAATTAGTAGTACGTTCCAGCCTGACAGAGGCAGAAGGAACAGTAGTCAAGGAGGCAGCCAAGATGGAAAAACTGTTAGTAACGGGAGTCGCAGCAGATGCAAATACAGCCAGGATTTCAGTGATCGGTGTAGAAGATAAACCGGGCACGGCATTTGTAATATTTAATACACTTGCAAAGAACAATATTAATGTAGATATTATTCTCCAGTCTGTAGGAAGAGAAGGAACAAAAGATATTTCCTTTACGGTTGCATCAGATGATCTGGATCGTGCACTTGAAATACTGAACGAGAACAAGGAGCGTCTGACGATTCAGGAGATTACTTGTAATAAGAATGTTGCAAAATTATCAGTGGTTGGAGCTGGAATGATGAGTAACCCGGGAGTTGCAGCCAAGATGTTCGAATCTCTCTACAACTCAAGGGTTAATATTAATATGATCTCGACTTCTGAAATCAGAATTACTGTACTGGTAGATGAGAAAGACATCGAGAAAGCGATGAACGCAGTACATGATGGATTCATTATGACGGAATAATCGTCTGTTAAGGTTTGTTTGAAAGAAAACCGGCAAGAATCTGTTTGTTTTCTTCAGAGAGTGCACGATATTTAATAATAAAGTCAAGCTCTTCTCTGGAAAGATAAATGGAATTGCCGGTATTTTTTTCTTTTGCCATAACTACATACGGAATATATTCTTCTCCGGTTTTCAAAGCGCTTGTGTGATAAGTACTCTGAAGATTATCAAGGACCAGTTCATCGATAGAAATCCGATAAAATCTGGATATATGTAACAGCGAATCCAGATCCGGGGTTCGTTTGCTCGTTTCATAATTTGAATAAGCCTGTCTGGAGATATTCAGCAGACTGCTCAGATCATCCTGAGTCAGTTTGTGTTTTGTCCTTAAAAATCGTAAGTTATTAGCAAGCTGTATATTGGACATGGTATCACCTCCGTGCTTGAGTGTATGTTAGTTAGTATAGCAATTTACTAAAAAAATTGCTTTGTTTGCACCGAAATGTTTCAAAAGAGTATTTTAAACAAAAAGTTGCTGCTACATCTTGCTGAGATTGCTGTTGTGGTATTCACCGGAGAAGGTAACATCCTTTCCGAACCAGTCAGGTGCGCAGAAAGTATTGGCACTTGTTTCATCCGGAAATTCTACTTCGGCAAGGATGAGTGGAGCAAGATCTCCTTCGAAAAGATCAAGCTCAATCGTCAGAATATCGGATAAAGGAATCATATACCGCTTCTTGCGAATCAGTCTTCCGTCAATCTTCGGCAACAGATGAAGATATGCTTTTTCTGTAAGCGGAAGATTGTATTCTTCCCTGGTCATAAGACCGGAAGATTTGTAAGTGAGTTCATATTTGTCATTGTCTTTGCGGATACGAATGACGGGGGTTGTGTTTAGATAACCCTGCTCAATGATTCGACAAGAAAAAGAATCCAGACGCAGATGTGCCGGTAAGTGTCGGATTAGATATTTGCGCTCGATTTCCAATAGGAGTCCCCCTTTTTTGATACGACATACAGTTCTGTACTAATGATAATATAGTTTACACAAAAAGTAAACGGTGTTAATATTTATATTGGAAGAAAAATGCAAAAAATACGATGAAAGGAAGAAAAAGGAATGATAAAAGTAAGTGTGTTGCTGGCGGACGGCTTTGAAGAGATCGAAGCGCTGACCGTTGTTGATCTGCTCAGAAGAGCACAGATATATGTAGATACGATTTCTATCATGGAGGATTATACTGTACATGGTGCCCATGGTATTAATATACAGACAGAAGATCTGTTTGAAGAAGTGAACTTTGTGGAATCAGATATGATCGTGTTGCCGGGAGGAATGCCGGGAACAACGAATCTTAATGCACATGAAGGTGTCAGACGCGTAGTAAAGGATTTTGCAGCCGAAGGAAAGCCGATAGCAGCAATCTGTGCAGCTCCGACAGTGCTCGGTAATCTCGGATTATTAAAAGGAAAGAGAATTACCTGCTATCCGGGGGTGGAGACAGAGATCCAGGGAGCGGTTATGCTTCGCACACAGGTAGCAGTGGATGGCAATATTATTACAAGCCGGGGAGTAGGAACGGCGATAGCATTTGCTCTGAAACTAATCGAAGTGCTTGTTGGAGAAGACAAGTCAAGAGAGATTGCAGAAGCAATTGTATATGAAAAATAAAAAGCACCGGGAGGAGCAGAAATATCTGCAGAAAATGTTTAGAAATTCCCGGAAAAACAGTTTTTTCCACAGATAAAAACTAAGGGTGGATATTTGCAAATGTTTGTGTTATAATTCTGTGGTGAATGTTATTTGATATGCCTGTAACAGGCGATCGTTACCCCGTATGGGGCAGGCGCATAAAAGCGCGATTAAAGAATAGAATCAGGAGGAAATTGTAACATGAGTTTACAGGTAGAAAAATTAGAAAAGAACATGGCAAAACTTACAATTGAAGTACCTGCCAGTGATTTAGAAAAAGCACTTCAGAGTGCGTATAAGAAGCAGAAGAACAAAATCAGTCTGCCGGGATTTCGTAAAGGAAAAGTTCCGCGTCAGATGATCGAGAAGATGTACGGAGCAGAGATCTTCTTTGATGATGCTGCAAATGAGATCATTCCAAAAGCATATGCAGATGCTTATGATGAGTGCGAGCTTGAGATCGTTTCCAGACCGGAGATCAACATCGTACAGATTGAGAAGGGAAAACCGTTTATCTTCACAGCAGAAGTAGCTACAAAACCGGAAGTTACTCTTGGAGAGTACAAAGGACTGGAAGTAGACAAAGTATCTACACGTGTAACACAGAAAGAAGTAGAAGCTAAGATCGAGGAAGAAGCTGAAAAGAACGCAAGAACTGTAACAGTTGAAGACCGTGCAGTACAGGATGGAGACGAAGTAATCCTTGACTTTGAAGGGTTTGTAGACGGAGAAGCATTTGAGGGTGGAAAAGGTGAGAACTATCCACTGACTATCGGTTCCGGATCATTTATCCCGGGATTCGAAGAGCAGCTTGTCGGAGCAGAAGCCGAAAAAGAAGTAGAAGTAAAAGTAACATTCCCGGAAGATTATCATGCAGAAGAGCTGAAGGGAAAAGAAGCTGTATTCAAATGCACAGTACACGAGATCAAAGCAAAAGAGCTTCCTGAGATCGATGATGAATTCGCGGCAGAAGTTTCTGAGTTCGATACATTAGATGAGTACAAAGCAGACGTAAAAGCTAAGATCAAAGAGCAGAAAGCTACAGACGGAAAACGCAAACAGGAAGATCAGGCTGTAGAGCAGGCAATTAAGAATGCTTCTTATGAGATCCCGGATGCTATGGTTGATACACAGATTTCACAGATGGCTAACGATTTTGCACAGAGAATCCAGTCTCAGGGACTGACTATGGAGCAGTACTATCAGTTCACAGGAATGACTGAGGAGAAGATGAACGAAGAGTTCAAGCCACAGGCTGTAAAACGTATCGAGACTCGTCTTGTACTGGAAGCTATTGCAAAAGCTGAGAACATCGAGATCAGCGATGAGAAACTGGACGAAGAGATCGCTAAGATGGCAGAAGCTTATAAGATGGAAGCTGACAAGCTGAAAGAATTTATGGGTGATGCTGAGAAGAAGCAGATGAAAGAGGATATGGCAGTTCAGGAAGCTGTTACATTCCTTGTAGAAAATGCTGTAGAGAAATAAATAACAGCAGATATTATATTGAGGAGGCATATACATGAGTTTAGTACCTTATGTCATTGAACAGACAAGCCGTGGAGAGCGCTCCTACGATATCTATTCAAGATTATTAAAAGACAGAATTATATTTTTAGGGGAAGAAGTAACAGACGTGTCCGCGAGTGTGATCGTAGCACAGTTATTATTCCTTGAAGCAGAGGATCCGGAGAAAGATATTCATCTGTATATCAACAGTCCGGGAGGCTCTGTAACAGCAGGTATGGCAATTTATGATACCATGCAGTATATCAAATGTGATATCGAGACAATCTGTATTGGTATGGCTGCAAGCATGGGTTCTTTCCTTCTCTCCGGTGGAACTAAAGGAAAGAGACTTGCACTCCCGAATGCGGAGATTATGATCCATCAGCCATCCGGTGGTGCGCAGGGACAGGCTACAGAGATTCAGATTGCGGCTGATCATATTTTGAAAACACGCCAGAAACTGAATCAGATCCTTGCAGAGAATACAGGACAGCCGTTAGAAGTCATCAGCCGGGACACAGACCGTGATAACTTTATGTCGGCTGAGGAAGCAAAGGAGTATGGTCTGATCGACGAGGTAATTACACGTCGCTAAGACGGTTCTCCGGGATATGAGGTGAGAAAATGGCAGGAAGAAACGATGATCAGGTGAGATGTTCGTTTTGTAATAAGACACAGTCGCAGGTGCGTAAGCTGATCGCAGGACCGGAAGGCGTATATATCTGTGATGACTGTGTTGAAGTGTGCGCAGAGATTATCGAGGAGGAGATGAATCCGGACAGTAATGCCGGATGGAATCCGTTCTCAGATATCAATCTGTTAAAGCCAGAAGAAATCAAAGCATTTCTTGATGAGTATGTGATCGGTCAGGAAGAAGCAAAGAAGGTTCTTTCCGTAGCAGTTTATAATCATTATAAACGGATTATGGCAGGAAGAGACGGTGTGGAGCTTTCAAAGAGTAACATTCTGATGCTTGGACCTACTGGTTGTGGCAAGACGCTTCTGGCACAGTCGCTTGCAAAGATCCTGAATGTTCCATTTGCAATTGCGGATGCAACTGCACTTACAGAAGCCGGTTATGTCGGTGAAGATGTTGAGAACATTCTGCTTAAGATCATCCAGGCAGCAGATGGCGATATTGAGCGCGCAGAATATGGAATTATATATATTGATGAGATTGATAAGATTACTAGAAAATCCGAGAACCCATCAATTACAAGAGACGTATCCGGAGAAGGTGTACAGCAGGCATTGTTGAAGATTATTGAAGGAACCGTGGCAAGTGTTCCGCCACAGGGCGGACGAAAACATCCACATCAGGAACTGATCCAGATCGACACTACGAATATTTTGTTTATCTGTGGTGGTGCGTTTGAAGGAATTGAGAAGATCATTGAGAAACGTATCGATCAGAAATCTATTGGTTTCAATGTAGAGATTGCAGAGAAGCATGAAGATGACGTGGATCGTCTGCTGAAACAGGTCCTTCCACAGGATCTTGTAAAATTCGGATTGATTCCGGAGCTGGTCGGACGTGTGCCGGTGAATGTAACACTGGAGATGTTAGACCGTGATGCGTTGATATCTATTTTAACAGAACCAAAGAATGCAATTGTGAAACAATATCAGAAGATGCTGGAATTTGATGGTGTGGATCTTACATTTGATAAGGCTGCGCTTGAAGAGATAGCTGAGACGTCACTTAAGAGAAGAACAGGTGCCAGAGGACTCCGTGCAATTATGGAGAATATCATGATGGATATTATGTATAAAGCACCTTCCGATGAGACGTTGAAGACGTGCAGGATTACGAAAGATGTAGTAAAAGGCATTGGTGAACCTGTATGTGAGCATGAGACGATAAGTTCAGAGAGTGCGTAATTATGGGGCGGGTACAGGTAATTGTGCCCGCCTGCTTTTATATATTAGCCGGAGAAGCTTTTCAACTTTGTATGAGAAGAGCCGGAGAAGCTTTCAGTTTTATAAGAAAAGCACGAAAGAGATCCAAGAAGATAAAACAGGAGAGTATATATGGAAAATGAAAGAATAAGTCTGCCTGTTGTGGCACTGCGTGGAATGACGATCCTGCCGGAAATGGTGGCACATTTTGATGTGAGCCGTGAAAAATCACTGCAGGCAATTGACCAGGCTATGACAGAAGGAGAGAAGATTTTCCTGACAGGGCAGTATGAGATAGAGACAGAAGATCCGGATGTGACAGATATACACAGAATCGGATGTATTGCAACAATCAAGCAGATTGTGAAGCTTCCGAAGAAGATCAGCCGTGTTCTGGTAAGCGGAGAGCAGAGAGCAGAGCTCATTGATCTGGAGTTTAAAGAGCCATATCTGCGCGGAACGGTTGCAGTGCGAGAGGATGTGGATACTTCATGGGAAGATACCGGAGCAGAACAGTCACCGCTCAATCTGGAAGCAATGGTGCAGGGACTCCGGGATATTTTCAAAGAATACATGGCAAAGAATCCAAAGATTGCGAAGGAATTTTCAGATCAGATCGATCAGATTACAGATCTTAAGAAAATGGTAAATGTGATCAATGCCAATGTTCCGATGTCTTATCCGGAATATCAGGAATTTCTGGAAGAAACGAATCTTATGAAACGGTATGACAAACTTGCCTATAAGCTTGTGAATGAGATTCAGGTACTTAATATTAAAGAAGAATTACAGGAAAAGATTAAAGAACGTGTGGATAAAAATCAGCGGGAATATATTCTGCGTGAAGAACTCAAACTGATTCGTGAAGAACTTGGAGATGAAAATCAGTTATCGGATGCGGATGAATTTCAGCAGAAGTGTGATGCGCTGGAGGCACCGGATGAAGTAAAAGAGAAGATTTCCAAAGAGATACGGAGATTCCGTAATTCCATGAATAATCCGGCAGAGTCGGGAGTTATCCGTACTTATATCGAAACGATGCTGGATATGCCGTGGGATCATATGTGTAAAGAACACAAAGATATTGCATATGCCAAAAAGATTCTGGACGAAGATCATTATGGACTGGACAAAGTAAAGGAACGTGTGCTTGAATTTCTGGCGGTACGCGCTCTGACGAAGAACACAGATGCACCGATCCTCTGCCTGGTTGGACCTCCGGGAACCGGTAAGACATCCATCGCAAAATCACTGGCGCATGCTTTGAAGAAGCCGTATGTGCGTATTTCACTCGGAGGCGTACGGGATGAGGCAGAGATCCGCGGTCACAGAAAAACTTATGTCGGAGCGATGCCGGGAAGAATTGCAGCGGCTGTGAAGAATGCCGGAGTGAAGAACCCACTGCTCCTTCTGGATGAGATCGACAAAGTCAGCAATGATTATAAAGGGGATACATTTTCAGCACTTCTGGAAGTACTGGATGCGGAACAGAACAAGAATTTCAGAGATCATTACCTGGAGGTTCCGCTGGATCTTTCGGAAGTATTATTCGTGACAACAGCGAATACATTACAGACGATTCCAAGACCGCTTTTAGATCGTATGGAAGTGATTGAGATCAGCAGTTATACGGAAAATGAAAAACTTCATATTGCAAGAGAACACCTGATCCCGAAACAGCTGAAAAAGCACGGTTTAAAAGAAAAACAACTGTCGATCAGCAAGAAAGCTCTGTGGAAGATTGCAAGAAATTATACAAAAGAAGCCGGAGTCAGGCAGATGGAACGTAAAATTGCTGATATCTGTCGCAAAACGGCAAGAGAGATTTTGGAAGATAAGAAGAAAGCCGTACGCGTGACAGAAAGGAATCTGGAACATTATCTCGGAAGAGAGCTGTTCAGCTATCAGATGAAAAATGACAAGGATGAAGTTGGTATTGTGCGGGGACTTGCATGGACAAGTGTTGGCGGCGATACGCTTCAGATTGAAGTAAATGTCATGCCGGGAGAAGGCGAAATCCTGCTGACCGGTCAGCTCGGAGATGTGATGAAAGAATCCGCGCGTACAGGTATCAGTTATATCCGCTCCGTCAGCTCGGAGCATAAGATTGACGAGAAATTTTTCAAAGAGCATGATATTCATATACATATACCGGAAGGTGCAGTGCCAAAAGATGGCCCGTCGGCGGGAATTACAATGGCAACAGCAATCTTTTCGGCTGTTACAGGGAAAAAAGTCCGTGCAGATCTGGCAATGACCGGAGAAATTACGCTGCGTGGAAGGGTTCTTCCAATCGGAGGTCTGAAAGAAAAGCTTCTCGCTGCTAAAAATGCGGGAATCCTGACAGTTCTTGTTCCAAAGGAAAATAAAGCGGATGTAGAAGAGATATCAACAGAGATTACAAAAGGACTGGAGATCATTCCGGTTTCTCATATGGATGAAGTATTGAAGCTTGCACTAAAGCGTTAAAAGGGGGAAAAGAATATGGTTATAAGAAGCTTGAATCTGGAAACAGTATGTGGAATTACAAGTAAATTACCGGAAAATGAACATCCGGAAATTGCATTTGCAGGAAAATCAAATGTTGGAAAATCATCCCTCATTAATGCTCTCATGAATCGGAAATCATTTGCGCGTATTTCCGCGACACCAGGAAAGACACAGACGATTAATTTTTACAATATTAATGAAGAATTATATCTGGTAGATCTTCCGGGATATGGATATGCAAAAGTATCTGAGCAGGAAAAAGCGAAATGGGGTCAGCTCATTGAGCGGTATCTCCATGGATCGGAACAGTTGAAGGCAGTCTTTCTTCTGATTGATATCCGGCATGATCCGTCTGCGAATGATAAACTGATGTACAGTTGGATCGTGGAGCAGGGATTCAATCCGATCATTATCGCGACTAAATTAGATAAGATCAAGCGCAGCCAGGTACAAAAGCAGATCAAAGCAATTCGCCAAGGATTAAATCTGCTTCCGGGAACGATTGTTATTCCATTTTCATCTGTGACGAAGCAGGGAAGAGATGAGATATGGGAGCTGGTTGAGACGGAATTTATGGAGAAGAATGAAGAGGAGTAATGGATGAGAGAAATTGTCATCTGTGAAGATGTAGAGATTGAAAGAAACCTTTTGAATACAGTACTGCTATGGAACTGCTGTTTCTTGACACCTACATGAAAGAATTAAACAGCATGGAGACAGCGCGAAGAATAAGAGAATAAGGAAAGAGAAGTTTGATAACAGATTGACAAACTTCTCTTTCTTTGCTATTATTAGACTAAAGTACAAACAAAAGTCTAACAGTAAAACAAAAGTAACGAGAAGGAGTAAGATCATGAATTATATTACGAATATCCAGAAGTATTCTATTCATGACGGAGATGGAATTCGTACTACCGTTTTTTTTAAGGGATGCCCGCTGAAATGTGTCTGGTGTCACAATCCGGAGACACAGCGATTTGAAAGAGAACTTCAGTACGATAAGGAAAAATGCATTGGATGCGGAGCCTGTGCAAAAGTCTGTCCGCAGAGCGCGATTTCAATGACGGAGGGAAAACCGGTTCTTGACAAATCTCTGTGTAATCTTTGCGGAAAGTGTGAGAATTACTGCCCGGAAGGAATCCGTGAGACAGTGGGAGAAGAGTATCCGGTAAAAGAACTGGTAAAAGAACTGATGAAGGATCTGATGTTCTACGAGCAATCCGGCGGCGGTGTTACTCTTTCCGGCGGAGAAGTTATGGCAATGTCTACGGAGTATGTGCTGGAAATTGCCAAAGCACTTAAGAAGGAAGAGATTTCTTTAACAATTGATACGTGCGGATATGTGCCGTATGATAAATTTGAAGCGGTTTTACCGTATGTAGATACATTTTTATATGATGTGAAAGTGATGAATCCGGAGCTTCATAAGAAGTACATAGGCGTAGATAACAGACTGATTCTTGAGAACCTTGTGAAATTATCGGATGCGGGAGCAAGGATTTACATCCGTATTCCGACAGTCAAAGAAGTGAATGGCAATGATGAGAATATGAAGGCAACCATTCAGTTCTTAAAAGAACACAATATCCATCCGGCACAGGTGAATCTGTTGCCGTACCATAATACAGGAAGCAGCAAGTATCCAAAACTGGATATGGAATATAAAGGAACTGATTTAACGGCACCAACAAATGAAGAGATGGAAGGTTTTGTAAAACTTTTCCAGGATGAAGGCTTCTCAAATACCAGAATAGGAGGTTAAAACAATGGCAAAAAGAGGCATGAATGAAAGAATTCAGAAACTGAGAGAACTGAGTGTAACAACACCGGTACATATCGACTTGGAGAGAGCGAAGATCGAGACAGATTTTTACAGAGAGAATGATGGAAAATATTCTATTCCTGTAATGAGATCTATGGTATTAAAAGAGTATTTCTCCAAGAAGACATTATATCTGGGTGATGGAGAACTGATCGTAGGTGAAAAAGGAAAAGACCCGCAGGCATCTCCGACATTCCCGGAACTTTGTTGCCACAGCGTAGAAGATATGACAGTTATGAGCGAGCGTGACCTTGTATCTTTCCATACAACAGAAGAAGACAGAAAGCTTCAGGCAGAGGAGATCATCCCATTCTGGCAGGGACGCAGCATGAGAGAAAAACTTCTTGCAACTATGACTCCGGAGTGGAATGACTGCTATTCAGCAGGTATGTTCACCGAGTTCATGGAGCAGAGAGGACCGGGACATACATGTGGTGGAGAACAGGTATTTACAACCGGATATATGGATTACAAAGAGAAAATCAAGAAGACAATGGATTCGCTTGATTTCTTAAATGATCCGGAAGCATACGACAAGATGGAAGAGTTAAAAGCTATGGATATTTCCTGCGACGCAGTGATCATCCTTGGCGAGAGATATCATGAATTAGCACTGGAGATGGCTGAGAAAGAAGCTGATCCGGTTCGTAAAGAAGAATTAAAACAGATCGCAGC
Source organism: Dorea sp. AF24-7LB (assembly GCF_003478575.1). Taxonomy (NCBI): domain Bacteria; kingdom Bacillati; phylum Bacillota; class Clostridia; order Lachnospirales; family Lachnospiraceae; genus Dorea; species Dorea sp. AF24-7LB. The sequence continues at coordinate 228,377 of NZ_QUFR01000003.1, read as the reverse complement.
CAACTTGGAAGTTGTTCCTGCACATGCACCAAAGACATACTGGCAGGCAATCCAGTTATACTGGTTCACACATCTGGCAGTTACAACAGAGCTGAACCCATGGGATGCATTCAGCCCGGGACGTCTTGACCAGCATCTGATCAAATACTACGAGGCAGATACGGAAGCAGGAATTCTGGATGATGATAGAGCAAAAGAGCTGTTAGAGTGCTTATGGGTGAAATTCTACAACCAGCCGGCACCGGTAAAAGTAGGTATCACACTAAAAGAAAGTGCTACATACACAGATTTTGCAAATATCAATACAGGTGGTGTGACGCCGGACGGACGCGATGGAGTTAACGCAGTCAGCTATCTGATCCTTGACTGTATGGACGAGATGAAACTGGTTCAGCCAAACTCTAACGTAACAATCAGCAAGAAGACACCGGCACGTTTCTTAAAGAGAGCATGCGAGATCTCAAGAAAAGGATGGGGACAGCCGGCATTCTACAATACAGAAGCACAGACAATGGAGCTTATCAATGCAGGTAAATCACTGGAAGATGCACGCCGCGGCGGATCTTCAGGATGCGTTGAGACAGGAGCATGGGGAAGTGAAGCATATATCCTGACCGGATATCTGAACATCCCGAAAGTATTCCAACTTACACTTTACAATGGATTTGACAATGAATCCGGCAAACAGCTCGGTCTGAAACTTGGTTATGCAAAAGACTTCAAGACATATGAAGAATTATGGGATGCATTTCAGAAACAGCTGAAACATTTCATCGATATCAAAGTACGTGGAAATAATGTAATCGAGAAATTATATGCAGAGAACATGCCTGCACCGTGCCTTTCAGTTGTAACAAACGACTGTATCAGCAATGCAAAAGATTATAATGCAGGTGGAGCAAGATACAATACAAACTATATCCAGGGTGTAGGTATCGGAACTGTTACAGATTGTATCACAGCAATTAAATATAACGTATTCGATAAGAAAAACTTCACAATGGAAGAACTGATCGAAGCGATGGATCATAACTTTGAAGGATACGATGCAATTTATCGTATGGTACATGATAAGACACCGAAGTATGGTAATGATGATGACTATGCAGATTCTATCATGCAGGATGTATTTAACCTGTACCATGATTTGATTACAGGACGTCCGACTATGAGAGGCGGAAAATACGGAGTAGATATGCTCCCGACAACATGCCACGTTTACTTCGGAGAAGTAATCGGAGCAACTGCTAACGGAAGAAAAGCAAATGTTCCGGTATCTGAAGGTATCTCACCGGAGAAATCCGCTGATACAAACGGTCCTACAGCAGTTATCAAATCCTGCTCAAAGATGGATCACCTTGCAACAGCAGGAACTCTTCTGAACCAGAAATTTACTCCGGATGTTGTAGCAGGAGAAAAAGGACTTGAGAACATGTCCAGCCTGATCCGTAGCTATTTCGCAATGGACGGACATCATATCCAGTTCAATGTCATTGACAGACAGACATTGATCGAAGCACAGAAACATCCGGATGACTACCGCGACCTGATCGTTCGTGTAGCCGGATACAGTGACTTCTTCCGTAACTTAAGCAAACCGTTACAGGATGAGATCATCAACCGTACAGAGCAGTCTTTCGGCTAAGATGCAAAATAATATAAGATATAAGACAGGATATCCGGAAATGTAAAAGTTTCCGGGTATCTTTTTATTGACGCTGCTTGCCAGAAATTTAAATATCAATTATACCTAACGCAGACGAGAGCATTTATAAGTATAGATCAGTATGGAGTTGATGCCTTATTTGCGTACCTTAAAAAGATGGAGAAGTTCCTATTGATAATAATGCCAGTGAACGAGCAATACGAGGATTTTGTATCGGCAAGAAAAATTGGCAGATGATTGACACGATCAATGGTGCCCATTCTTCAGCAATCATTTATAGTATTGCCGAAACTGCAAAGGCAAACAACCTAAAGCCATATGATTATTTTGTATATCTCCTGGAGGAGATTCCAAAACATATGGAACAAAAAGATCGAACCTTTCTTGAGAACCTGTTACCATGGTCTAAAAATCTTCCAGAAGGGATTCGAAAACAACAGTAGCCAAGAACCGCCAATTACGGCGGTTCTCAATTTTTCAATGTACTCGCTGTTGAGCGTTTACTATTTTTCGGTATTCTCTTGGCGAATATCCTTTCAACTTGTGGAAAAGCCGGCTGAAATAAAGCTGGTTATCATATCCGACAATCTTAGAAATCTCATTGATGGAATAAGTTGTTGTTTCAAGTAACATCTGAGCATTGTTGATGCGGATTCCCACAATGAATTGCATTGGTGTAGAACCGGTATATTTTTTGAAATTTCGGATAAACCAGCTGACACTCATGCCTCGTGAGGCAGCATAATCATCAATATTGATATTTTGATTGTAGTTTTCACTGAAAAAGGTAACAGCATTATCCATCTCATGATCAAGGTATTCATTTTTTAATATGTGCTCTCTTGTCAGTTCCCGGTGGAAACTGATCAGAAGATGACGTAGCAAAAGGACAAGCATTTCCTCATAATTATCTTGACAGCGTTGGAGCTCGATAATAATACGCTTGAAAATTTGTTCATATTCATTAGATGTACCAACTTGAAAGACATGTTCTTTATCCGGAAACCCATATTGACGTAAGATATTTTTTACATTGCTTCCTGTGAAGTGAATCCAGTATACTTCTGTCTTATCTTCTCCGTAATATTCATATTTTTGGAGTTCTTTCGGTCTGTACAGTACAATGTTGCCGGCTGGAACAATCGTTTCATTATTTACATTATCAAAATGAAAATGCCCACAACCAGCAGTGATATATATAATCTGATAATCCAGACGACCCCTTGGACGGTAGGTCGGAAGTTTGGGATGTCTGGAAAGACGGTAAGTACCACAGCTACCTACAATCAGCGGACGACTTTTGTCTTTGAAATCCATATGTGAGTGGTTCAAATAACCGGTGTTCAAATACATAGGACAGCACCTCTTTTCGTACTTTTTATCATTGTATCATTTAGTGCATATTTTGTCTAATCCAATTCATAGACATGTTTTGCAGATTAGGATAAGATATATATAGCAAAACAGAGAAACGTAAACATAAAAGTAAAAGACAAGGTTTGCTTTGGAAAAACAAAGTGCAAAAAAATGTATATGTATTGGAGGAGAGCTATTTATGATCGTACCACGTTATTATGAAAATCTAAGCGTACTGCACGAAAACACAATGCCAGCCAGAGCCTATTATATTCCGGCATCCAGAAGAATGGATAACCTGGTGGAGCACAGGGAAGAGTCAGACCGAATGCAGTTATTGAACGGAACTTGGAAGTTCCAGTATTTTAACAGTATCTATGATGTTCAGGAACCCTTCTTTGAGAAGAATTATGATACAGAAAATTTTGATGAGATTCAGGTTCCGAGTGTATGGCAGATGGCAGGATATGACACACATCAGTATACAAACATCAGGTATCCGTTCCCATTTGATCCACCGTATGTACCACAGGATATTCCATGTGGAACATATGCACATACCTTTGTTTATCACAAAGATGAAAATGCACCAAAAGCTTTCTTGAATTTTGAAGGAGTAGACAGTTGCTTTTATGTATGGATCAATGGCTCTTATGTAGGGTATAGCCAGGTTTCTCATATGACCAGTGAGTTTGATATCACCGACCTCCTTCGGGACGGAGAGAACAGCATAGCGGTTCTGGTCATGAAGTGGTGTGATGGTTCCTATTTGGAAGATCAGGACAAATTCCGTATGAGTGGTATTTTCCGGGATGTGTACATTTTGAAACGCCCAAAACAGGCAATCAGTGATTATCATATTGAAACAAGAATTGAGGATATGCTTGCGAAAGTAGAAATTGAAATGAAATTCTACTCTCCCTTAAATGTAAAAATTTCGATTGAAGATAGAAACGGAGCAGTTGTAGCACTAGGAAGTATTGCTGAAGAAGGAACAGCTGTATTAGAAATCGCAAGTCCGGAACTTTGGAATACAGAAAATCCATATCTATATAAACTGATTCTTGAAACAGAGAATGAAGTAATTGTAGATCACATTGCATTAAGAAAGATAGAGATTAAAGACCAGGTTATTTATTTAAATGGACAGAAGATTAAATTCCGTGGTGTCAATCGACATGATTCTGATCCGGTTACTGGATTTACAATCAATCCGGAACAGATTACAACCGATCTTACGTTAATGAAGCAGCATAATTTTAATGCGATCCGTTCCAGCCACTATCCGAACGCACCATTTTTCTATGAAATGTGTGACAAGTATGGATTCATGGTAATAGATGAAGCAGATATTGAAGCTCATGGTCCATTTATGATCTACAGAAAAGAAGACACCGATTACAATCGGTTCAAACGATGGAATGAGAAGATTGCAGATGATCCGGTATGGGAAGAGGCAATCGTTGATCGAGTAAAACTCATGGTGGAACGTGACAAAAACCGTTTCTGTATTGTTATGTGGTCAATGGGAAATGAGAGTGCTTATGGCTGCAACTTTGAAAAAGCACTGGAATGGACAAAGAATTTTGATCCAGACCGTATCACACAATATGAGAGTGCAAGATACCGTAATTATGATGAAACATATGATTACAGCAATCTGGATGTGTACAGCCGGATGTATCCGGCGCTTTCCGAAATTCAGGAATATCTGGATAAAGATGGAAGCAAACCCTTCCTTTTGGTAGAGTACTGTCACAGTATGGGAAACGGACCTGGAGATTTTGAAGATTACTTCCAGATGATTCAGGATAATGATAAAATGTGCGGCGGCTTTGTCTGGGAATGGTGTGACCATGCGATTGCTCATGGAACTGCTGAGAATGGAAAGACTATATATGCTTATGGGGGAGACCATGGCGAAGAAATTCATGATGGCAACTTCTGTATGGATGGATTAGTATATCCGGACAGAACGGTACATACAGGACTTTTGGAATACAAGAATGTTTATCGCCCAGCAAGGGTTATTTCCTATGACAAAGAAAGCGGAGAACTGGTGCTTCATAACTACATGGATTTTGATGACTTGAAAGATTATGTGAAGATCAGTTATGAACTGACGCAGGACGGGCTTGTAATCAGCAAAGGTAAACTTCCAGAAGTTTCAGCAGCACCACACAGTGAAGGAAAAATAAACCTTAAAATCAATGTACCAGAGAGTGGAAAATGTTATTTAAAATTTATTTACCATCTGAAAAAGGAATTGCCACTGTTGGATGAAGACCATATTCTTGGATTCGATGAAATTGAGGTAAGCAAAGACGGTGCAAAATGTAAACTTGCTGAGAAATGGCTACAAAAAACAGCAGTGGACTCTGAGTTACAGGTAAATGAAAATGATACACAGATCCATATCAAGGGGCGTGAATTTGCTTATACCATAGACAAACGTACTGCACTCTTTACAGAGATGAAATTCGCAGGTCGGGAATATCTGAACCACCCGATGGAATTAAATATCTGGAGGGCACCAACAGATAATGATATGTACATCAAGTCTGAATGGAAGAAAGCCCATTATGATAAAGCTTATACAAGAGCTTACACGACAGAGGTCGTGCAGGGAAAGCATGGTGTGAAAATTATAAGCCATGCATCCGTTGTGGCAGAGACAGTACAGAAGATTCTTGATGTGACGATCACATGGAAAATAGAAGCTGCTGGAAAGATTGATGCAGATATTGCAGTAACAAAAGATGATGAATTTCCGGACCTGCCAAGATTTGGTGTGAGGATGTTCCTGGATAAAAAACTTTCAGCTGCACGATACTTTGGAATGGGACCACAGGAAAGCTATTGTGACAAACATCAGGCTGCGAGCCACGGTTTGTATCAGACAAATGTAGATGATTTGCATGAGGATTATATTCGTCCACAGGAAAATGGAAGCCATTATGATTGTGAATATGTAGAGCTTAACAACAACCGATATGGAATTGTGGTCTCTGCGGAAAATGCCTTCTCATTCAATGCTTCTTATTATACGCAGGAAGAACTTGAGGAGAAAACGCATAATTATGAATTGACAGAATCAGATAGTGTAGTATTTTGTGTTGACTATGCACTAAATGGCATTGGTTCTAACAGTTGTGGTCCAGTTGTATTGGAGCAGTACCGATTTGATGATGTATTATTCCGGTTCCAGTTTACACTGATACCGTATATAAAGGGATAATAAAGTTTCATGTAACCCGTAAACAAGGAAAGCGATTCTAAGTGCGATGAAGATGAGGAGCAAAGAAATTCGATGGAAGAAAAAAAGTATTTGAAATGGTATAACAAAATTGGATATGGATCAGGCGATATTGCAGGTAATGTAGTCTATGCGTTCCTGACATCTTTTATGATGGTCTATTTGACGGACTCAGTAGGACTTGCTGCAGGTGTCGTAGGTACCCTGATTGCCGTATCAAAACTATTTGATGGTTTTACGGATATATTTTTTGGATCAATGATTGACAAAACACACAGTAAAATGGGGAAAGCGAAGCCATGGATGCTATACGGATACATTGGTTGTGCCATTACGCTGGTCTGCTGCTTTGCAGTACCAGTCAGCTTTGGAATAACGGCTAAATACGCATGGTTCTTTATTTCTTATACACTGTTAAATGGTGTGTTTTATACAGCAAACAATATTGCTTACTCAGCACTTACGTCACTGATTACAAAGAACAGCAAAGAGCGTGTGCAAATGGGATCTTACCGTTTTATTTTTGCATTTTCAACAAGTCTTCTGATTCAGGCGATTACAGTTGGATTTGTAGATAAATGTGGTGGAGATGCTGCGGCATGGAGAACGGTTGCTATTATCTATGCAATCATTGGTCTTGCCGTAAATACGATTTCAGCACTTTCTGTTAAGGAACTTCCTGAGGAAGAACTTAACGAAGGAGAAGTAAAGGATGATAATGAAAAGTACGGAATGGTACAGGCATTCAAGCTTCTTGTTAAAAACAAATATTACATGATGATTTGTGGAACATATATTTTACAGCAGTTATATGGTGCCATGATTGGAGCTGGCATTTATTACATGACATGGGTACTGAAAAATAAGAATTTGTTTGGACAATTTGCATGGGCAGTAAATATTCCACTGATCATTGCCCTGCTTTTCACACCGACATTAGTTGGTAAGTGGAAAGGTATGTATAAACTGAACTTAAGAGGTTATATCTTAGCAGTCATCGGTAGAGCACTTGTTGTTGTTGCAGGATATATGGGCAGTGTTCCGCTGATGATGGCATTTACAGCTCTTGCAGCTTTAGGTCAGGGACCATGGCAGGGAGATATGAATGCAGTTATCGCATCCTGCTCTGAGTACACTTATCTTACACAGGGAAAGAGAATTGACGGAACGATGTACTCTTGTACTTCTCTTGGCGTAAAAATCGGTGGAGGTATTGGAACTGCTGTTGCTGGATGGCTGCTTGAGTTCAGTGGATATATCGGAACAAATGCAACTCAGCCGCAGTCTGCACTTGATATGATGCAGTTTATGTATCTGTGGCTTCCGTTAATCTTTGATGTATTGATTATGTTTGTACTTTCAAGAATGAATGTAGAAGATGCAAATAAAAAACTGAAAGCAGAAAAAGGAATTGCTGCAGATGAAGTAACAGATGCATCAGACATAAATTAGAATTGACAGGAGAAAGCGTTGTCTGGTCATTGCTCGATGAGACAGTGCTTTTTTCTATATATAAAGTGATTGAACTGTATTTTGAAAATAAAAAAGGACCACTTCATTTTTGTGAAATGGCCTTAAGAAAATATTCAGTGTAGAATACTAAAAGGTCATTCAGATATTTTTTTAGGTTGCTCATTTGCAATTCCTCCTTTTCTCATTTACAAGTTGATTATAAGATAGGTGTAAAAGGATTGCTTGCTAAATCGAAAGAAGATATAGACAAATGTTGCAAAGGGGAGTATTTCATGCAGTTAAAATATGTTGACACAAAAGAGGAAATCATAGCAATAAATAGGAAATCAAAACATATTGAACCACATCTTCATAATGCACTGGAGATCGTTTGTGTAACAAGTGGAGCATTAGAAATTGGTGTCGGACAGGAACTATACCATATGGAAAAAGGAGATATAGGCTTTGTATTTCCAGATGTTATTCATCACTATCAGGTACTGACACCCGGTGTAAATAAAGCGACTTATCTGATTGCATCGCCATTTACGATAGCAAAATTTGCAGATATCATGCAATCCATGGCTCCTGAATACCCAATCATCAAAGCGGAAAAGGTTGAACCGGAGGTATATAGGGTTATAAATGCAATTTTAGAGACAGAACAGTCGGATATTACTGTTGCTCAGGCATATCTTCAAATTGTGTTGGCACGCTGCATAGGAAAATTAAATTTGGTAGAAAAGAGTAATGTGGGGAGCAACGATCTTATTTACCAGACAGTTTCCTATATATCAGCAAATTTTAAGAAGAAATTTTCGCTGGAAAAGATGGCAAAAGATCTGGGGGTGAGCAAATATGTTTTATCCAGACTCTTTTCCAAAACATTCCATAGAAACTTTAATCAATATCTTAACGATGCAAGGCTGAACTATGCATGCCATCGTTTGGAAAATACGAGTGATTCTATTACAAACATTTGTCTGGATAGTGGATTTGAAAGTCAGAGAACATTTAACCGAGTATTTAAAGAAAGATATAAAATATCACCGAGTGATTATCGGAGTATTTGTATGAAAGAGATGTTGTCATAAAAGGTTCTGTTGATAGAAATATTTACTTTGATTTCACAGTACTATGTATTTGATTTTATGTGTGGATGATATAATATAAAAATATTTGTAGAAAATAGCGCTTTATTTTATTATGAAAAGAGCAAGGTGTATTCTAAAGAAACAAGAAAGGCAGGGCGCATATGAACATGAGAGGGACTTGATGTGCCAGAAGAACATTTTTACACCAGCGCATTAGAAATACTATAAAGACTTGTTGAAATCCTTGGATTTGCCTGATATTCATTTTCACCAGTTGAGAAATACCTATGCAACTATTTTGCTGAAGAATAGCTTTAATTCAAAAGGTGTTTCGCATTTATTGAAGAAGTTATTCCAAAAGAGCGGAAAGATCAGTATTATGATTATTCAGAAGTGATTGAAATAGACTTAATCCTGGAGGAATATTTCAACGCAGCATGATAAAAAATAGAATAGTAGTAAGATAGAAAAGTACAAATGAGAATCGAACATTTGTACTTTTTTCTTACCTTCATCTATATACTTTCAAAAAAATGTCTGATATAATAGGGAATGTTACAAGAACAAACAGTAAAAATATGACAGAACCGGAGCCTGGTATCATCAGGTATTTCCGAGTGCTGTTTTATCCGCAAATATGAATTTTGTGACTTTTATTCGTAACGAGGTGAGAAACACATCTATTCACCATAAAATAAGCTTTTCGTTACGAATCTGGATACGAATTTTTGGCTGATAATGATCATAGTAAAAAAGTTCACAGAACTTTTTCAATCGCATAAATGCGATTAAAAGTCACATCTTATTGAACATTAGTAGTTCAATAAGCATGAATGGAGGGAGTTACCATGAATGCAGAAAAAGGACATTCGCAATCCGCTGACAATAGGCAGCTACTTGCTCATAAAAGCAGCCCGCAGGACGGACATGCTTTTAAATTAAAAGCCCCATATAAGCCAACCGGAGACCAGCCACAGGCGATAGCAGAGCTTGTAAAAGGGTTCAAGGAAGGCAATCAATGCCAGACTTTACTAGGGGTTACGGGTTCTGGAAAAACTTTTACGATGGCAAATGTGATTCAGCAATTACAGAAGCCGACGCTTGTCATCGCTCATAATAAAACACTTGCAGCTCAGTTATACGGAGAGTTCAAGGAGATGTTCCCCGATAACGCAGTGGAATATTTTGTCTCCTAGCATGAGAAAGTCACAAAACGGGTAGTATTTTGTGGTATGTGGGTGGTTGAACATCCAGATGTTGTGGAAGTGGTAGTGGTGAGAGTATAGGTGAAAAGCGGGTGGATGAAGAGGTTTTGTGACTTTTCATCGCCTGCTTTTTTGATTATAGAATTTGAAAAAATTAGTGTATAGGGGTTGAAGAGATGATATGATAAAATATGAAGATTTGCCAGTTGAATTAAAAAAATTATATTTATATTTGAGATAGAAAATTAAGTGAGAACTGAAATAAATAAGGAAATATAGGTGATGATGTTATGAATGGTATCTTGAAACTTGCAAAAAAATATTCCAAACAATATCATTTGAGTCTTCTTCCGTGTGAAGATTCAAACAATCTTTTGTGCAATCTAAATTTTTTATATGATGAAAAATGGGAAAATCAAAATTCTTATCCATATGAAATATTGACATATCTCTTTGACAGTTATTATGTTTTGCCTCAAAGACCAGATTTAGCAGCTTTGTTTTGTTGGCAAGCCATTAATCATTCATACTATGTGCAACAATTAGGTGATAATAGTATAGGATTTTGCGTGGATACAAAAGGTGTTGAACTTGTTAGGGAGGCTCTTTTGGCTGAATGGAATAACAGGTATAAGGCAATTTTGGAACCGTTTTTGTTGAAATTACCAATGAAGACTTTTCATTATGTCGCATCATATTTGTTAAAAGGATATGCAATGGAAAGTGCGGGGATTGCGGAAAAATATAGAGCATCGTCATATAAGTCTTTGAAAGGGAAAATCCCTGTGTTATCAGATATTTTGATTAATTCTTATGGAAATGTATATAACCAGATTGCAAATCCAGTGGTTGTGGGAAATAAAGTGGATTTAGGAATTGATAATTTGAATAAAGAAAAGAGTCGGGCAATAACACATAGTTTTGCAACGAAATTAAGAAAACTTGTGAAAGGCGATGAAGTAGAAATTACATTTTCTGACATAGCAAGAACAAAAAAGAGATATAGTTTTACAGAAGAGGAAAGACTTTCATTTGTTTTATTTGGTATTCTTTATGCTTCAAGATGTAATAATTTTCACGGGAATGTTGCGGCTCGAATGAATAGCATTAATGCCAATAAAGAGACGTTTGAGATGTATACAGATATTTTTTTGACGGAGTATATTATATTAGCGATACATATGCATAGTCAGGGAATATTATCTGATGCGGCGCTAGATAAAGTTAAGAGAAATGTGGAATTAATGATATAAATAAGACATTGAGAAAAGATAAAATGCAGCGGGAATACATACATGAAAATTTGTAATTGAGAGGAATGATGATAATGGATAAAATTGAATTGTCAAAACATAAAAAACAAGGAGATACATTGTATACACCATTTACCTCCCCAAGCGGTTTGGGGGCAAAATTAAGTCTTTCCAGTTGGGCAAGGTGTTGGTTGCCTGAATTTCTTTGGATTGGTTTAATTATCCGTAAGCAAGGGAGAAAAAAGGGTTTTGAAAATATGTATCATATAATTGAAGAGTTAAAAGACGAAGACATGGTAATTCCACAACTATCAAAGATTTTCGGATTATCCGCGGAACAGCAGAGAAAATATTGGTCAATAGTAACACGATATGTGGAGAAAAATATATTGTTGCCTTTAACAGTGGTGATTACTTCGGATATAAATGAGACTTTTTATGATTCTTTTTATGATTTTTCAATAAATGTTGATGAAAACATTTCGGAACTTTTGAATATTGCAAAGGAGACTAATAGATTTCATGATGAGTTGAGTACCGATATATGTTTTATAGTTGATTGGTTTTACATACAGAATGGGAGATTGTATATTTCAAATGAAATAGATATAGTTCCTACAGCGTTATCAGAATATTATAAATGCAATCATGAAGATGAAGCTATGAGAATATATAGACCTGTTATTAGATCTACATTCCAAGGGTTGTGCAATTTAGATTGTAGTAAGGAGTTTTCTGAGAAAATATGGAAAGTATTGGGGAAGATTTCAGAATGTAATCCTTTGGTAATAGTATGGGATGAGGAGAAGGAAAAAATGGAATTCTACGAGATTGCAAAGCAAACAATTGAATATTTCGCTGCAAATAATGAAGATAAGAAGATGGAAACTAAATATTCCGTAATCATGGGGATGACTTGTTATATTTACAGAATATATCAAGAAATTATAGAAAAACAGATGCAGAATAATATTAGCGGAAGGATTCTATTTAGAACAATGTTGGAGACATATATCAATTTAAAATATATGATGCAACAGGAAGATGAAGTGCCAGATGTTTATGATAGGTTCAAGGCATATGGAAATGGTAAGTATAAATTAGTAATGGCAAAGTTACGTGAGGAGAAATATACTGTATCGGATGATTCGCAGATTGATGAAAGAATAATGGAATTAATGGTGAATGAAGATATGGATGAAGCTTTTGTCAATATAAGTATTGGGTATTTTGATAAAACAAGTGTTAGGGCTAAATTTAAAAAATGTGGCGAAGATGAACTATATGAAATATATTACGAATACGCCACTAATTTTGCACATGGTATTTGGGGCGCAATTAGAGAATCATCCATGCTAATTTGCGACAATCCGGCACATATATATCATTGTGTACCAGATTATCATGCTGAACAGAATTTGCGTAGTGTGTTAAGTGATTGTGAAATGGTTATGAAGAAGACATTTGAAGCTATTGCAGATTATATAGAATTTCCGGAGTTTTATAATATTTAGTTAAATCCAAGGGGTGATATAAATGGTTGAATTGAAAGCTATAAAGCGAATCATGAATAATTATAGGATTTTGCTTGAGAGATATGAAGAAAAACTGGAAAGTTTTACTGTATCAGATTATAAAAGATTAATTGGTGAGGTAAAAATGTTCTGGTATCGAAATAGGAAAAGTATAGAGTACTTTGTCTCTCATATTACGGAAGATGACAAAGTGGCTTTCCTTGCAGGAGCAGTTCGCCTGGATATTGTGAGTAATGGACATTATGAATATATTTTGGTGGGGAGAGTCAGATTGATAAATGAACCACTGTTAAAAATGGCTATTTTATATAATGGTACGGAGGATGAAATTAATTTTGAATACACAAACCAATATGTGAAGGAGTGCATTCGAGATATATTGCTTTTACTTAGAGAATATACAGATGATTTTTATATCTTGCCAATAGAATATATTACAGTTAATAATGGGGAAGCTTATCATTTGGCGTTATCAAAAGCTGCTGAAAATATGATTCTCTCGATGTTTTCAACGGAATATAATGATATTCAGGATTTTTATGCAAAGAATGAAACATATGAAGATATTGAAAATAATTTATTACCACAAATAAAGAATCAGTTGATATTTGATGGGGTGGAAGATATTAAGATGCCATTGAGAGATAGATGTACTAATTATTTAAAATCAAATGGTCATATTATGCCTATGATGAAAAATATGAGTGAGGCACAATTATTTTATTTACTTGTAGTGCAATTTTGCATGCAAACAATTGATATAGTAATGGTTATGGATATCTATCATATGATTCCATTTATTAGAAATGATGTTACTTTTCAGTATTTTACTATACTCTCCCAGTCGAATTTATCAAGCAAATTTACAAAACAAAAATATTTGAATACATATATTCCATATGTTGTTCAGAAAGCTTTCGATTTTTCAGATAAGGAATACGGTTTTGTGAAATTACATATGGGAAATGGAAAGATGACTGATGCGATTATTAATGCGATTGAAGAAGAAAGAATTCCACTTCCGGGAGAAATTGTGAAGTGTGTTGAAAGTTATATGAGTTCTGTTGAATAAAGCCATGTTGTCAAAAATGTATGAAAAAATTAGGAGATGAATGATTAAGTAGAGTAATTATACATAGCCGATTGGTTCACCAAGAGCCAATCGGTTTTTTCATACCCATTTTTATACATAGTCAATTCCGTAAAAAGGATTGGCTATTAAATTTTTCGAGGAAGGAGGAAACCATATGACCAAGTGTAAAGTAATCGCCCTTGCAAATCAGAAGGGAGGGACAGCCAAGACCACAACGACATTAAATCTGGGAATTGGTCTTGCACATCAGGGGCGAAAAGTATTATTGGTCGATGCTGATCCACAGGGAGACTTAACAACCGCATTGGGGTGGACTAATGCAGATAATCTTCCGATTACGTTGGATACACAGATGAAGAAAATATTACAAGATGAACCATTTGTGTATAACGAAGGCATTTTACACCATAAAGAAGGAGTTGACATTATTCCAACTAACATTGAATTATCGGGCATGGAAATCTCCCTGGTAAATGCAATGAGCAGAGAGCAGACACTAAAGCTGTATCTGGCAGATTTGAAAAAAGATTATGATTATATCCTGATTGATTGTATGCCTAGCTTGGGGATGTTGACTATCAATGCATTAGCTGCCGCAGACAGTGTAATTGTTCCAGTTCAGGCTCATTATCTTCCATTAAAGGGCATGACACAGTTAATGAAAACAATCGGTAAGGTACAGAGACAGCTAAATCCTAATCTGAAGATTGAGGGAGTATTGCTGACACTTGCAGATATGAGAACAAAACTTGCAAGGACAACAGAGACTAGCCTTAGAGAGAATTATGGAAAGCATATTAGGATTTTCAAAACTGTTATTCCAGTGGCTATCACAGCAGCAGAAAGCAGTGCAGCAGGACAGAGCATTTATGAGTATGACAAGAATGGAACTGTTGCAAAGGCGTATGCAGAATTTACGAGGGAGGTGATTCAATGTGGCGAAAAGCAGAGAAATAAACATGAATATTCCTTCAGTAGATGACCTTTTTACGACGCAGGAAGAAAGAGACCAGAAGAATCAGGAATATGTAAAAGATATTTCGATTTATGAAATTACAGATTTCCCGAATCATCCGTTTAAGGTAAAAATGGATGATAAGATGTTGGAAACTATCGAAAGCGTGCGTGACCATGGCGTATTAGTCCCAGCACTTGTCAGGGAAAGGCCAACAGGCGGGTATGAAATGATTTCTGGACACCGCAGAAAAATGGCAAGTGAACTGGCTGGAAAAGAGACAATGCCATGCATTGTAAGAAATCTTAGTGATGACCAAGCAGTCATTGTCATGGTTGACAGCAATCTTCAGCGAGAAGAAATCTTACCATCCGAAAAGGCATTTGCTTATAAAATGAAGCTAGATGCTATGAAGAGACAGGGACAGAGGAGAGATTTGACTTCTGTGCCACTGGCACAGAAGTTTAAAGGTAAAACCTCAAGAGAAATATTAGGTGAACAAGTTGGAGAAAGCCAAGACCAAATCCGTCGCTATATCCGCCTTACGGAACTTATCCCGGAAATCCTTGAAATGGTCGATGACAAAAAGATTTCTATGCGTCCGGCGGTGGAGCTGTCCTATTTGACGAAGGAGGAACAGGAGATATTGTACGACACCATGGAGTCGGAGGCTTGTACCCCAAGTCATGCACAGGCAATTAAAATCCGTAAATTTTCAGCAGAAGGAAGGTTAAATGAAGATGTTTTACTGTCGATTATGGCAGAGGAAAAGCCGAACCAGGTAGAGCAATGGAAAATTCCAAAGAATCGACTGAAAAAATATTTTCCATCGGGAACTTCACAGCAGAAAATGGAAGAAACCATTATCAAAGCACTGGAATTATACCGGAAACGGGAAAAAAGCAGGGAACGATAGGCATTTTGACACCAAGGGAGAAGTCTATCCGTTGGCGGTCAATGAGAAATCAGTCTTTTTGTGTTTCCCCTCCCCACACCCTACCCCTTTTGTTTACCAGCAGATTACCAGCCGAAAAGACAATAAGGAGCCGGGAACCTCTTCTCTTTCGGCAGGTCAGAGATTCCCATACCCTGCATGACAGCAGGGAGCAAACAGCATAAAGCAACGGCAGGCGTTCCAGACGGACGTCTTTTTTGATTGAAAAGAAAGGAATTGTAGAAAATGAAGAAGATATGGAAACGAGTGTGTACAGGGATTCTTGCCCTGACCACGATTTTAACTGCATTACCGACTACATCGGTTCACGCAGCAGAAACACAGTATTGGACAGAGTCCTCAGAGAGAGTCGGATATATTGAACATGTGATGAATGATGGAACCATTCATTCGACATTCAATGAAGGTCACATGAAAGTAGAGGGCGAAACAGCCTATTGTGTAGATATTAACACCGGATTTAAAAATGGATATAAAACCAGACACGATGCAAGTGCCAGCATGAGTGCTGCACAGATCGAAGATGTGGCATTGTCACTGGAATATGTAAAGCAGTATAGGGGCAGTCACAGTAACCTGAATGTGAATCAGGGATATCTGCTGGAACAGTGTGTAGTATGGCAGAGACTCAGTGAACAGTTGGGCTGGAAGTGTGATAATGTCCGAGCTGCATATTCTGAGATTTCACAGGATATTCAGAATGAAGTGTATGCAGGAGCGAGAGCATTTGTACAGGCAAACAAAGGTCGTTATAAATGTGGCGGATATATCTATACTGGAGAGGGACAGGATCTCGGACAGTTTTGGGCAGAACTGAATGTCGGAAATGCGAAGGTAAAAAAGATTACAGCAAATGAAAGTATCACAAAAGCAAATGCAATGTATTCCATTGCAGGAGCAACTTTTGGCATATTCTCAGACCAGAATTGCAGTAATCAGATTGGAACACTTACAACAAATGAGAATGGTGAGACAAATGAAGTTGAAGTGACTGCAGGGACTGTTTATATCAAAGAGATTTCTGCACCGAAAGGATATAAGCTGGATACGACAGTACGCAGTCTGAAAGTTGAAGCCGGAAAGACAGCCGTATTAAATGTTTCCGATGTTCCGAAAGTAACAGAGACATTGGTAGATCTGTTCAAGATTGATATGGAGACAGGAAAAGCAACCGCACAGGGTGATGCAGCACTGTCAGGAGCAGAGTTTACCTGGCATTATTATGACGGATTTTATACAAAAGATAACTTACCAGAGAAAGCAACACGTACCTGGGTTACAAAAACGGTGGCAGAAAAGAGCAGTGACGGAAGTATTCATTATGTGACAAAACTGTCAGATGCTTACAAAGTATCGGGAGATGCATTTTACACTCAGAATGAAAAAAGCGTATTACCACTTGGAACACTGACTGTTGAGGAGATAAAAGCACCAGACGGATATTTACTGGACGGAGCTTATATGCAGGCAGGAGACAGTACAGAACAGATAAAAGGAATGTATCTGACACAGATCACAGAGGACGGAGAACTTGCAGTTCTTTCCGGAAGCAACCAGTATTCCGTATCTGACCAGGTAATCCGAGGTGGTGTGAAGATTCAGAAACGTGATTTAGAGACAAAAGATATCAAAGCACAGGGAAGTGCCACATTAAAAGATGCGGCGTTTGCAATTATTTCACTGAACGAGAATCCGATTCTGGTAGAAGGAAAGCTGTACAAAAGGAATGAGACAGTTAAGATGATTCAGACAGGGATTGATGGTATTGCAACAACATCAACAGATTTACTTCCATATGGTAAATACAAACTGGAGGAAACAAAAGCACCGGAAGGTTATTTGACAGACGGTGCAAAAGCGATTGAATTTTCCATTACAGAAAATGGAAAAATCGTAGATTTAACAGACGAAAGCCATTCCATTTACAACCAGATTAAACGTGGAGATCTGGAAGGAGTCAAGATTGGAGCTAGCACACATAAGAGATTGGTAAATGTTCCTTTTAAGATTACAAGCAAAACAACCGGAGAGAGCCATATCGTAGTGACAGATAAAAATGGTCAGTTTTCAACCGCTTCCGATTGGGCATCCCATAAGAAAAATACAAATGCCGGGAAATCCAGTGAGGACGGAATCTGGTTCGGAACTTCTGAGCCGGACGACAGCAAAGGTGCATTACTTTATGACACTTATGAGATTGAGGAGTTATCTTGTGAATCCAACAAAGGAATGAAGCTGATTCCGGCATTTGAAGTTGTTGTCAGCAGAAATAAAGTGAAAATCGACCTTGGAACACTGACCGATGAGTATGAAAAAGAAGTTAGTATTCATACAACCGCAACAGACAAGAAAACGGGCGAAAAGGTAATTGTTGCAGGAAAGAAAGTAACGATTGTGGATACAGTTACTCTGGACGGTCTGGAAGAAGGTAGAAAGTACCAGTTAAAAGGCTGGCAGATGCTGAAAAAGGAAAATGCTGAACTGCTCATTGATGGAAAACGTGTGGAGAGTGATTATACTTTTGTTGCTGATAGCGAGAAAATGAAAGTAGAGATTTCATATACGTTCGATGCATCAGAACTTGGAGGACAGAATCTGGTTACGTTTGAAGAATTATATGACCTAAAGAATCCGGAAGAACCTGTAAAAGTTGCAGAGCATAAGGACATTGACGATGAAGGTCAGACAGTCCTGATTACAGAGCGAAAGATTTCGATTCATACCGCAGCAACTGATAAGAACGGTAAGAAAGAGATTGAAGCCGGAAAAGATTTGACGATTGTGGATACGGTTACTTTAGAAGGACTGGAAATTGGTACAAATTATAAGTTGTCCGGTTGGCAGATGGTTAAGGCAGAAAATGCAAAGCTGCTCATTGATGGCAAAGAAGTTACCAATGATTATGAATTTACAGCGGATAAGGAAAACATGGAAGTGCAGATTGAGTTTACTTTCGACGGCAGCACTCTTGGAGGAAAGCAGCTTGTAACCTTTGAAGAACTGTATGATATGACAAATCCGGAAGAACCGAAAAAGGTAACAGAGCATAAGGACATCAACGATGAAGGTCAGACTGTAACCATCAAAAAAGTACCGGGAACACCAACCCCAGAGACACCGGGTACTACTACAAAGACCAGTAACCCTCCGAAAACAGGAGATACAGCAAATGCAGTTTTATGGATAGCCATTCTGGTATTATCAGCAGCCGGAATCACAGGAGTTCGTATCTGGAATAAAAAGAAACAGGTTAAGAGATTAGGAATTGAAGAAAAGAAAGAAGAGGAGGAGTAAAACAAAGGGCGGCGATAAACTGCCCTTTGATGATGAAATGGGAAAAAATCAGAAAGCAGTAAAAGTATTACAGCGTTTATTTGATGCTGGGTATGGAACGGAAAAAGAGATTGTCAATATGACGATGGATGAGATGTTTGCTTTGCCGGGAGTGAATGTAGCAGATTTGTGTATTATCAGTGAGTTACAGAAAAGAATTAAGACAAACAAAGTGATAAGCTATTTGTCAGGAAAAACAGAAGCAAGGGAAGAAACGAAAGGAGCAGATTATGGTGGAACAACCTAAATATTTGGAAATGACATTGTCACAATTGAAATCATATGTGGAATCTTCAGATAGTAATGTCCTTCTGGTTGTAGAATTTCCAAAAGGAGATCAGAACAATGGAGAATGAATTGGAAGTTGTGAATATCCGTCTGGTAAGAGAACCATCTCTTTATAGTGAGCAGATATTGGATAGTCCACAGGCTGTTGTAGAATTGATGGCGAAGGAGTTATCCCAATATGACAGAGAAGTATTTTGTATCCTGAATATGAAAAATAATGGACAGGTAATCAATATGAATCTGGTCAGTGTTGGAACAATCAATGCATCTTTGGTAATTCCCAGAGAAGTTTTTAAGAGCAGTATTCTGGCAAATGCTTCTGCAATCATTGGACTTCATAATCATCCCAGTGGCAATGTGAAACCGTCAAAAGAGGATATGGTTGTTACGAGAAAGCTGCAGAAGTGCGGACAGCTACTGGGGATAGAATTGCTGGATCATATCATTGTCGGTGGAACTAATGGAAAGATGCTCAGCTTCCGAGAAGAAAAGATGTTGAATGTGACAGGAAGGATGGATTGGGAGAGATAGAAGAAAAAAGAATTAGAAGTTTTTATTTATTGTAATATTTCATGTAGCGGCATTAGTAAAATAGTGTCGCTACAAAAAGCTGACTTATACATTGATATTATATGCATAACTCAAAATAAAATTGTTAAAAATAGAAAAAGAAACAATATATAACGAAAAAATCTCTAAATAAGAAATTTACATTGACTGAGAGAAGAGTAAAACATATAATAAAGGTGGAGGTGTATAAGAATGTTAGTAAAAGTAAGTGTTGAAAATTTTAAATCTTTTGATAAAGCAGCAGAGCTGACAATGATTTCCTCAAATAAAATACGAACAAATGCAAATCACAGGTTAAAGATAAAAAGTACCCAGTTATTAAAATATGCAGTAGTTTATGGAGCAAATGCATCTGGAAAGACCAATTTGGCATTGTTTTTTAAATTTTTTAAAGATAGTGTCTGCAATGGTATTCCGATAGAAGCTACACAGATGTTTTGTAAGAATCGGCAGGAGAATAAGGAACGAGAAAGTAGTTTTGAAATTCAGATTACTGTAGGTGACAAATTTTATGCCTATGGTTTTTCTGCAGTTTTAAGCAGACGAAAAGTAACCGGAGAATGGTTATATGAATTATATCAGAATGGTTCAGCAAAATGTCTCTTTGAACGAGAAGGAAGTAAACGTCCGGTGTTAAATGATGGTATTACGCTGACAAACACAGAAAAAAATAAATTTGAAACCTATGCAGATGATTTTGAAGGAAATGAAACATCTTTGTTCCTGACAGAAATGAATCGTGGAAAAAAATATAGCACACGATCTAAATTATTGTTCTTCCGGGATGTATATGATTGGATTCAGAATCATATTTCGATTATCACACCGGATACGCCATTGATTGATTTGGAATATTATTATGATGATAATTCGCTGAAGCTGATTAACAAATTGATCAAAACATTTGATACGGGTATCAGCCAGGTAAAAATTGAAGAAATTACATTGGATGAGTTATCAAATGCATTGCCGAAATCAGTATTTGATAAGATGATGCAGCATGTAAAAAATAGAATGGAAGAGCAGGAAGAACCATCATTCAGAATGACGATGAGGTCGAAGGAAACTTTCTTTAATATCGAAGTTGAAGGACATTCTGAACCGAAGGTCACAACAATCCGATTGCATCATAATAAGTCATTTTATGAGTTCGGTTTTGATGAAGAGTCTGATGGAACAAGAAGATTATTCGATTTGATGGATATGCTGTTGAATAAACGAGAAGATGTTCTTTATGTTGTGGATGAATTGGAGAGAAGCTTACATCCGAAATTGACAGAACGATTTTTGCAATTGTTTATGCAGCTACATGATGAGCAGCGTATGCAGCTATTGTTCACTACACATGAATCATCCATTATGGATCAGGCTATTTTTAGAAGGGATGAAATCTGGTTTGTAGAACGTAACGCAGAAAATGCAAGCTCTATTTATTCCTTAGATCGTTTCAAGGAGAGGTATGATAAAGTGTTGAGCAAGGCATATCTGGAAGGAAGATATGGTGCGATACCGGTATTTTCAACATTCGACTTTAGAGAGGAGGAGTAGCCTTGGCTCCAGTAAGAAGTTATACGAATTGGAATAGTAGAACTACAGATGAAGAAGAACAGATTGAGCCTTATCGTAAGTACTTTTTCATATGTGAGGGTGCAAATACTGAAACATGGTATTTCAAAAAGTTAATTGATATCCGAAAAGAGTTAAATATTCATCCATTGATCGATATCCGGTTACTTGAAAAAACAGAGGGAGACAGGGACATTTCATTTCCAAGACGTTTGATTGAGTTTGCAGAAAATCAGAAAGAAAATCCAGAAATAGCGTTTGATAAAGAACGGGATAAGATGATTGTTGTATTTGATGGAGACATTTTTGAAGAGAAGGTACTTGATTATGATGAATTGGTAGCTGAAGGTGAAAAGAAGAATATATTAGCGGTTAGCAATCCGGCATTTGAACTGTTCCTGTTGTTGCATTATAAAAATTCATACGAAGATGATATTGAGCCAAATGCTGAACAGATTATCAAGAATGAAAAAGATGGACATCAGACATTTATCTATAAGTTGTTACTTGCTAGAACAGGAATCAATCCGAAGAAAAATGCTGCGATTGGAGAACTCGCGAAAAATATAGAGATTGCTATTGAACAGGAAAAGAAAATCAATGAGGATATTCATCAGTGTAAAGGACAGATTACATGTAATATAGGCCGGATTATTGATGAGATTCGGAAGGATGATGGAAAATAAGTTGTTAGATGAAAAATAGGGGTGGAAAGATACAGTATGAAAGCAGATAATATAAAAAATATAATCAGTGACATAGATCATCTACCGTATAGAGCAATTTTATTTGATGGAACATGGGGAATTGGAAAATCTTATGCGGTAAATGAGGCATTAGAAGCAAATCCCAATGTTTGTAAAATATCAATGTTTGGTTTGAAAGACACTAGGCAAATATATCATGAAGCTTTATTTCAATTGGCTTTAAAGAATAATATTGGTGGGAAAATAGGTGAAATAGCTAATAATATTTTAGATGGCGCATCAAAAATCTGGGATAAAGTTGGTCAGGCAAAGGAAGCAGTACAAAGTATAGTCAATGAAAGAGAAATGTTTCTATTATTGTCAAAAGAGTTTACTTCTGTTCATATTATTGTAATAGATGACTTGGAAAGAATGAGTGATGACATAAATTTGGAAGATATATTTGGAATTATAGAAGAACTCAAGCAATGTAATTATGTAAAAGTTATTGTGATTGCGAATACAGATGAAATACAATCGGACAAAAAAGTTGTATTTGAAAAGTATAATGAAAAGGTCATTGAAAGAATATATCATATTACAGAACGTGCAGAGAAAGTGACATGGAGTAAAATGAATATCCATGCAGACTTTGTTGAAAAATTCTTGGAAATCCATAAAGTCAAAAATTTACGGACGCTCGAAAAGGCGCAACGTTTTTTTGAAGATGTAAAATTGTTTTGTAATAGTGACATGAGTGAGCAATTTAAAGAAGAATTAAGGTTAATATGCTTTGCTGTTGTTGTGGAGAGTATAGAAAATTTGTACTATAAAGAAATTGATTCTGATAATACTGATTCTGTAGAAAAAATGACAAATACGATTGGAAATATGCTTCAACATAGAATTGGCAGATATCTTTATGGAATAAAGTGTAGTACAAATTTGGTAGAAATGATACTGAAATATTATGAGGAAGGGGTACTAAATGAAGAACAATTGGAGGCTGAATACAAGTTATTTCTTAATTCAGGAGATAAGCCTAACTATTATAAGTCAGATGAGGAAATAAGGAGTGTATTACCTATTTTAAGAGAGAAAATGCTTGAAGCAAAGAGTTTGGCAGAATTAAATGAATTTGCAGATGCGTATGTTGTTTGGAGTGATGTTTTAGAGGAAAATAATGAAAGTGTTTTATCAGAATATAGAAATATTTTAGAAGAAATGCTGGAAAAAACTGTCTTAGATGGGAAAGAGGAAATGCTATCGTATTCATATGATTTGTTTCACATGTCATCGGAAAAGACAAAAAGAATATATCAAGAAGAAAATAAAGAAACGATGAAATTTTTAATAGAGACATATGTGGGATATTTGAAAAAAACAACTCATGGGAAAAAGGCTTATGAGTATTCATATAAACTTAGAAATAATTTTGATAGTAGTTATTATCATGATATTATCATATCAGAGATAAACAATTTGTATAATAAAATTTCTTTTCCAGTA
This sequence comes from Dorea sp. AF24-7LB, assembly GCF_003478575.1. Lineage (NCBI taxonomy): Bacteria > Bacillati > Bacillota > Clostridia > Lachnospirales > Lachnospiraceae > Dorea > Dorea sp. AF24-7LB. Next base: position 204,605 of record NZ_QUFR01000003.1, on the reverse strand, counting down.
GACAATGTGGATGAGGATAGATATCATACGTGTTATAATATTATGTATGTTTTGTATCATTCAGATGCTGAAAAATTCTTGCAGTATTGTGAAAAAATAAAAGAAGATTGTGATAATATGTCAAGGCATAGAATAGATGTTTTGATTGAGGAGATAGTAAAAAAGTAAAAGTAAATTTACATAGCCAGATGGTTCCGACCCAAGGAATCACCTGGCTATTTTCATGCCCGGATATTATCCCCAATAATACCAATCCAAGGCAGGAAAGGAGATGAAAATTATGCCATATATACCACCATCAGTTGTGCAAGAGGTCAAGCGGATGGACTTGCTCACATACCTGAAAAATTATGAACCATATGAATTGGTTCACTTTTCTGGCAACACCTACACTACCAGAACACACGATAGTTTGAAAATATCAAATGGAAAATGGATGTGGTGGAGTCAGAGAACCGGTGGCAGATCAGCACTGGATTATCTGATCAAAGTAAGAGGATACAGTTTTTTAGAGGCGGTTGAATTGCTTGCAGAACGGGCAAATATTCAGCCGCCTCTTTCTGTATATGAGAATGTTCCGATGGAGAAACAGTTACTGTTGCCAAAGAAAAATCAAGATGATCAGAAAGTGATTGCGTATCTTTTAGGACGTGGGATTGATAAGGAAATCATTCAGTTTTGTTTGGAGTCCGGAAGAGTTTATGAAAGTGCATTTCATCATAACGTAGTGTTTGTAGGGATGGATGAGAAAGATAATCCGAAATATGCAGCTCTTAGAGGAATCGGAACCAGCTTTATAGGAGAAGCAAATGGAAGCGATAAGAATTATTCTTTTTCCATTTTTGCAGAGAAATCCAATGATACGGTGCATCTGTTTGAGTCAGCCATTGATTTATTATCCTATGCGACGTTGCAGAAATTAGACGGGAAAGAGTGGAGGAGAGAACATTTATTGTCATTGGCAGGTGTCTATCAACCAGCAAAAGAAATTGAAAAAAGTAAAGTCCCTACAGCGTTGGCCAGGACATTAAAAATGCATCCAGAGGTGAAGACAATCGTTCTGCATTTGGACAATGACCGTATTGGAAGACTTGCCACAAAAGCAATTTCTACAGTCCTTCCGAAGCAATATCAGGTAAAAGATATACCGCCAAAACAAGGAAAAGATTACAACGATCTGCTCTGCATCAAGTTAAATCTGGCAATTACAAAGCGAGAAAAAAACACGAAAAAGAGTATGTCTGGTCATGAAAAATATGAGAGATAGAAGGTGAAAAAAGATATGAAAATTGCAAGATATGAGCTGAAGGTTGTGTATAAGAAAGAACTGATTTTGATGATGGAAGACGATGTAGACAGCGAAGATCTGTTGAAGATTTTTCTGGAAACACAGTTGAAAGAGGAAAAAGAACAGAGTGAATTACTTGGAATTATTGCTGAAAAAGTGTCAGAAGAAAGCTGTACGGAGCAGTGTGAAAGTTGTCAAAAGTATTGTCCGGCAAGTGAAGAATGTATGGCAACTGATGAAAATGTACGATGCACAAAGTGTGAATACTTGTGTGAAACTTGCGGGATTTGTGAACTGAAAGAATAAAAAAAGCAAGTGCTTTTTCGGCAAGTAAATCTTCTGATACCCGGAACAGTGAGACGGGTGCAGAAGAATACACAATACCAGCAAGCAACGCCTTTGGATTGCCATACAGGTTTCCTGTCTGGCAGTCTGCGGCAGCTTGTCAGGGAGAATCCCTGAAACCCTCAGAAAATGAAAAAGGAGAAAGTAACAATGTTGAAGTTTATTTGTGGAGTATTAATAGGTGGCATTATAGGAGTAGTGTTGATGTGCCTGTTGCAGATTAACAAGATTCAGTAGACAAAAAGAAAGGAGATACAAGATGCAGGTTGAAGTATCAATGAAAGACAAGAAGAAAGCAGAAAGACGGTATCAGGAATATTTAAAGAAAATGAACAAGAAGAAGGGAGAACAGAAGAAATGATTGCAAGAGAAATGATAGCAGAAAAAGTGTTTGCGGAAAGTGTAGCAAAGGACATCAGGAATTTTCTTCCAGAAAAATATGAGAATGCAGAATTTCGGGTAATGCAGATGAATAAAAATAATGGAGTCCAGATGATAGGAGTACAGGTAAGACTACAGGAAGAAAATGTGTGTCCAGTTGTTTATGTAGAGCCGTTTTTCAATGAAATACGTCTAGGTGAACCTGTTGAGAAAGTGATGAATGAAATTGCAAAATGCATGGAAGAAGCAGGCAATGCTCCGTTTGTGCACAACGGTATCAACCCAATGGATTATGATTCAGTGAAGGAACATCTGGCAGTGATGCTTGTAAACACCCAGGCAAACAAACGAATGTTACAGGAAATGCCTCATGAAAATATCGAAGATCTGTCGGCTATCTGTTATGTGGATTTTCCGGTAGAGTCTAACGATGGAAAAGCGACTATGAAGGTGAAAAATGAACATCTTAAGATGTGGAATGTGGATGCAAAAGAAATGTTCCATCAGGCCAGAGCAAATACCCAGCCTGTAAATACACCGATTCTTCAGTCAATGGACGAAATGATGTTGAGTATTTTTAATGAAGAAGGACATGCAACAAATTTATTAGATGAAAATGTTGATTTTGGATTTCGTTCACATGATATGTTGTATGCACTTACGAATGTAGAAAAGCAATATGGGGCATCTATGATCACGCAGCCAGAAGTTTTAAATAAATTGGAACAGCTTTTTCCAGAAGGATTTTATGTGTTACCGTCATCTGTGCATGAAGTTCTGATCGTTCCGGATAATGGAGAGATGGATGTGATATTTTGTGAGCGTAAGGAGTGGATAGGAATTGAAGAAAGGAGTTCAGCATGAGAAGAAAAAAAGATAGAAGCAATGGCATTACTGCTTTGTATGAAAGACTGTCTCGTGATGACGATAATGCTGGAGAGAGTAACAGTATCATTCATCAAAAGCAAATGCTTGAAGATTATGCTATAAAACATGGTTTTACGAATCTTGTTCATTTTACCGATGATGGTTGGAGTGGAGCGACCTTTGACAGACCTTCATGGAACAGACTTGTTGAAGGTGTTAAAAACGGAGAAATCACTGCCTGTATCTGCAAAGATATGTCCAGAATCGGCAGAGACCATTTGCAAGTAGGTTTTTTCACTGACATTCTGTTTAGAGAAAAGGAAGTTCGATTTATAGCAATCAATAATGGTATTGACAGTGACCGTCAAGAAACCAGTGAGTTTGCCCCTTTTCTGAATATCATGAATGAGTGGTTTGTCAGGGACACAAGTAAGAAAATTAAAGCTGTACTGAAATCCAGAGGTTCTTCCGGCAACGCTCATACAAGTAATATCCCACCATACGGCTATTTGAAAGATCCCGAAAACCCCGACCATTGGATTATTGATGAAGAAGCTGCCGAAGTAGTCCGCAGAATTTATCGCATGACTATTGAGGGAAAAGGACCTTATCAGATAGCAAGAGAACTTTCAGAAGAAAAAATAGAAAGACCATCTTATTATCTTGGCAAAAAGGGACTTGGAAATCATGCAAGCAACTATGACAAAGAAAATCCGTATATGTGGCGAGGAAATCAGGTTACTACTCTGATTGCCCGACCAGAGTATATCGGAAAGACTGTCAACTTCAGGACATTCAAAAATTCCTATAAGGACAAAAAGACGAAAAGGGCAGACAAGGAAGATTGGGTGGTTTTTGATGATACACAAGAGCCTATTGTCGATGAAGAAACATGGCTGCTTGCTCAAAAGTTAAGACAGAATGTAAGAAAAGCAGATCCTATGGGCGAGCCTAATGTTCTGACCGGAAAGATTTACTGTGCTGACTGTGGTGCGCCGATGTATAATCACAGGCAACGAAAAGGGCGTGAAAGAATATACTATACTACCAAAGGCGAAAAGCGGATAAGCCATTCAAATCCGGCAGATTGTTATGAATGTTCCACTTATAATCTTGCTTATCAGAAGTATGACCGGCATTGTACTTGCCACCATATTTCAACAAAAGCACTTAAAAGCATCATTCTGAAAACCATACAAGAGACTTGCCATTATGTTTCTTTGAATGAGCAGGAGTTTGTCTATTCTCTGCAAGAAGAATCGGCGATGAAAGATATTGCTGTTTCTGAAACTGTAAAAAACCGCATTGAAAGAAATCAGAAGCGAGTTCACGAACTGGATATGCTTATCAGGAAAATCTATGAAGATAATGTAATTGGAAGATTGCCGGACAGGCTTTTTCAGAGTATGCTTACTGATTATGAAAATGAGCAGAACGAGCTAAACAAGATTATTGAGACTGACACCGCTGATATGCAACGAATTATAGGCGGTCAAAATAATGTGGAGCGTTTTATAAAGCTGGTCAAAAAGTATGAGAACATTACAGAGCTTACTCCTGCCATGATAAATGAATTTATCGACAAAATTCTGGTTCACGAGCCACAAGGAAAAGGTGCAGACCGCACCACAGAGGTGGAGATATATCTTAACTATGTCGGGCAATTTCAAGTACCTGTGGAGCAGCATGAACCAACAGAGGAAGAAAGGATTGCTGCTGAAAAAGAGGCGGAACGGCTTCGCAGAAAACGAGAATCCAATCGTAAGTATATGAAAAAGATTCGTGAGAAATCAAAAGAATTTGCGGAGCATGAGCGTATAGCAGAAGAAAAAAGTTCTGATAGCAATGTGCGTGTTGAACAGAACGCCACAAGTAAATCAAATCAGCAAAAAATGAAAGGAGAAAAAATAGCATGACAGAATTGAAACCACGAATCCATGATGAAAGCAACGGTCTGGACTATGTTCTTGTGGGCGATTACTATGTGCCGGACTTGAAGCTGCCGGAGGAACACCGCCCTATCGGTATGTGGGGCAGACTGCACAGGACATATTTGGAGCAGTACCGCCCTACAAGGTTCTCTGCCCTCTGTTTATCCGGCGAACTGCATACTTACCTTGCTGACCTGAACGAACAGGCAACGGAAAGGTGCAGCCTTATCATTGAGCAGATGAAACAAGCCGAGGGTGTGACCGAAACCATGAAAGCAGACAATCAGATGTTGTGGGTACAGTCCATGAACTCTATCCGTAACCGAGCCGAAGAAATCATCAGACAGGAAATGATTTACTGCTGATTTTATCAAGTCCAAAACCAACAAATTTATATCGTAAACGAAGCGACAGGTATTTCCTTATGAAGTGTCTGTCGCTTTTCATTTATCAAACTTTAAGGAGGAAAACACAATGAAGATGAACCGGAATGAAATGGAAGCCCTTTATGCCTTTGGCTGTCCGAACCTGAAAGCAACTGTCGAGCGTTTGCGTATGGTAGCTGCCCTTGCACCCGATCCAGTGGCGAAGAAGCTGTTTTATATGCTTTCCGTTAAGCTGAGTGCTGAGGGTGTTGAAAGGTGGTATCGCTGCTTTTACTGCAAGCTGCGTGTGTTGAAAAACCATAGGGAGGGCTGCTATGGCGAGACTGACGAAGATTGAGAAAGAAACAATCGTTCTCTTTAATGAGGGCGAGGACAAGGCAAATATCTACACCCACAACGCCGGATTGAAAAAGAGGTTGGCTGCTTTTGCTAAGAAGTACCCTGACCTTTGCAGACTGGAAAAATCCAATGTTCAAGGCGGTGTTTCTTATGAGCTGGCAAAGTCCCGTCTGTCTATCCGCTTCCTGCCGCCTTACAGTGAGGAACGCAGACAGAAAGCCAGTGAATATGCGAAAAAACATGGGCTGAACAGTCAGCAGGGATAATGTGATAATCAGGGCTGATATGCGGTTAAAATGTCAGGTGAAGACCTGATGTTTTGACCGTTGCCTATCGCCTGTGAGGAAAGTATCGGGGACTATGAAATTTGCAGAAATGTGCGTTACGGGTAGCAAGATAAAAAGCTGTGAAAATTTAATGCCACTTCGGAATTATTAACACTTATTTGTAGATTTAAGGTATGGAGATATGTTAGAATAGCAATAAATAATGACGAAAGGGTAATTTTTATATGATGAAACTTAGTGAAAAAACCAAAAATTTCATACTATATGGTGTTGAAAATAAAATAGAGAGGAAAGAGATTTATAAATTTGATGGAGCAATACTTTTTCTCTGTTTTTTAGCAATGTTTATAGCAGATTCAACTCCGTCGCCCTCTTTTTACAGAATTTTTTTAATACTATTCTATGTTGTTTTCGTAATTGCTACATTTTCAAAATCAGATGTGACTGGCGAAAAAACTTTTTGGATTCATGGCATTCAAGGTTTAGGAATGGGCATTTTGTTCGGTTGGTTTGGGACTATTCTCATGTTTTCAACATTAGAAAAGGAAGATTATAGTTCTTATATGGCTATTTTATTGATTGTATATATAATGAGTGCGATAGCATATACATGTTTAGTTATGTTTCTCATAAAAAAGGATATATATAATTCAGATTCTAATAAAAAAGTTATGGGAGGTTGGAGTTTCGTTTGTTTTGGAATGCTCGGAATATCCGTCGCTAAAATAATGAGTTCTAAAATACCATATATATCCATGATTAGGATAGCAGGTTTGGGATTTTATGTTCTTTCGTTACTATGTTTAATGAGTATAATTTTTTTCGTGAAGTACTTTTTGATAAAAAAATATAAGCTAAAACCGAATGAATAAATAATCTTTATATTCCACATAAATGATAATCAGCTGCATAGTTGGTCGTTTTTGTTTATCCATTTACAGACTATTTGTAATCTGCCACAACTGAATATGACCGTTAAGGTCAGATGAAGAAACCGATGTATTGAGCGTAAAGCGATCATGCGTCGGTTTTTCTTATTTCATGAGCTGACAGAATTCCGACTGTATATCACCCGTGAGGAAAGTATCGGGGACTATGGATTTTGCGGAAATGTGCGTTACAAGGCTTGAACAGGAACTCTGTACACAAAATTTTTTCTTCCATTCTTTAAGTTGATGAAGTATAATGAGATATGAAAAATTGAGGTTTTTAATACTCGATTTCAAACAATCATTTTTATATAGCTGGAACTATGGAGGGCAAAAATGAATAATTTTTTACGAATGTGTTTGAATATAATTACACAAATAGGTCCCTATTTAGTTGTACTTCTTCTTTTGAAATATCTTGTAAATCTTCAACAAAAGAGAGCTAAAGAACGAGAGGAAGAACAGAAAAAGGGAATAATTAGGACGCATTATATAATAAAAACCGAAAAAGTACTTACTATGTTTTTTGTATTGGCGGTGTTTCTTTTTGGGGGAGCTACGGTAGCCAGTGCTATTCAACAAGATGATTTATTGCCACCAATTGGTTTTAGTATTTTCTTTATTGTTTCTTTAATCGGCTCATTGAACATGATTATGTGGAAACTGGAAGTGAACGGAGATGAAATCACATGGCGTTCAACTTTTGGAAGAAAGAGAACTTTTCGCTTTGAAGATATTACATATTGCGAGATGAAGGGAAATTCTATTCGTGTATATGTCAATGGCAAAAAATTATTCACTATTGACAGCGGTGTTGATGATAGTGAATTTATGGAGGATATAGAGAGAAGAAGAATCCCTGTAAAATCTTACTGAGCAAATCAGCATAAGAAAAATCGTAAATGACATAGATTTTATAACAGTACGATGTTAGACAACTGAATATGACCGTCAAGGTCAGATGAAGAAACCGATGTATTGAGCGTAAAGCGATCATGCGTCGGTTTTTCTTATTTCATGAGCTGACAGAATTCCGACTGTATATCACCCGTGAGGAAAGTATCGGGGACTATGGATTTTGCAGAAATGTGCGTTACAGGTAAGTAAAAAAACTACTTGATAGAGTGTAAATTGAATTGTTCATATCGGTATGATATAATTTACTGAAATGAAGCAAGAAGGTGGACTTTTGTATGAAAAAATTTTTGAAAATATTGCTAATCGTTATAGGAATAGTTTTTTTGATTTTTGCAGCGCTGATATGTATTGGACTGTTTGTTGATTATGATGACCATATTGAAAATGGTCGTTATACTTATGTTCCGGAAGAAGAAAACAAAGGAAATGAGTATATCGAGTTTAAGTTGACAGATAATGGAAAAGACGATTCTAAACTTACATATTATAACTCTATCGAAGAAGCTATTTTGAATTCCCCCTTAAAAGCAGAACATGAAGATTTATCAGCTCCAGAAGATTTTCTTAATCATGTTGATGAAATATTGCATATATGGAATGGCAAACAGTATGATACGATTTTCTATCGAGCAGGAAGTGATAACGATCCCGTTCAAGGTTTTGTGATTGCACGCTGCAAAAAACAGATAGAAAATGAAAGTACACAATATGCGTTTGTAAATGCCACACCATCTGCCACTACACCAGATACCACTTATGGGGGAGACTTCAAAAAATTTATCCATTTATCTTTAACAATAAGTGATATTCAACAAGACTTAAATCCAAATTATCCAGATACCAGATTCGTTTTTGGCTATGCACATGATAAAGAAATTTACTCATTAGAAGTAGAGGGTCAAAAGCCAGATGGAATTATAGAATATGAAGAATATGGTAGAACGATGTATATGTGGTATTATAACGATTTGGAAAGCAATAAAAGAGGCGATTGTCTGAGCTACTCAGTAGATGTGCCAGAATAATTTTTCAAATTGGCTAATCTGCCACAACTGAATATGACCGTTAAGGTCAGATGAAGAAACCGATGTATTGAGCGTAAAGCGATCATGCGTCGGTTTTTCTTTTTTGCAAAATAGTCCGGTGGACTGTTTTGTAAAACCGAAGGAACTGACAGAGCTTGAGACGGGGCGAAGTCAGTTTGTTCGAGCGGGAGTACAGAGGGTGCAACCCTTTGTGCATGGGTACAGGGAATGCAATATCCCTGTGCAGGTCAAGGGCGGCAGCCTTGCCCAGTTAAGTGGCGTTTCGCCACTTAGTACTGGGTATTACTTGACGCAGAAAGCCGCAAGGAATCAGCTTCGCTGCCCTTCTCCCCTGTCGGGGAAATCAAAAAGAAAAGGAGGAACTCATGTGAAATTAACAAGGCACAATGGACGAGCCGGAAAGAATGGCGTTTATAATCCGAAGCACAATGACCGCAGTTTTGACATTGCCAACAGCGAACACATTGACGAAGAACGAGCCAAACAAAATCTCTATTGGGACTGTTACAATGGCTTCCGCAATTTCAAAAATCCCGAAAAGGAAAATGAGCTGTCTGCCACTTTTGAAGATGTGGAACAGCTTTTTTATCGTCAGCGGTATCGTGATTTTGTGACCAGGCAGAACGAAAGAAATGTGAAGAACCGACACCCTGAAAGAAATAAGGAAACCGGAGATTTACTCAAAAGCAAAAAGACCTGTCCAGAGGAAACGGTCTATCAGATTGGAACGCTTGATAATCATGTTCCGCCGGAATTGCTCATTGAGATCGTCACAGAATTTATGGAAATCGTAAATGAGCGTTTCGGTTCTCATGTCCATATCCTGAATTGGGCTCTGCACTTGGATGAATGTACCCCTCATATTCACGAGCGTCATGTGTTCGACTGTGAAAATCAATATGGGGAGATTGCCCCACAACAGGAAAAGGCTTTGGAAGCACTGGGGTTTGAACTGCCGGAACCGGAGAAGCCTGTCGGAAGAAAAAATAACCGCAAGATGACTTTCGATTCAGCTTGCCGAGTGCTGCTGTTTGATGTGGCGAAAAAGCATGGCTTACAACTGGAAGAAGAACCGGAATATGGTGGTCGTGCTTATCTGGAAAAACAGGATTATATCCTTTTCAAGCAAAAGGAGCAACTGTCAGCACAGGAGCAAAAGCTGGAAGAACTCACGATGAAGATTGAAGATGTGGAAGCTCTGGTGGACGAGGTTGCCGATATTGCCTATGACAAGGCGGTTGAGGTCGTTGCTGATACTGTGAAACTGGAAACGCACAAGGAGGATATTAAGCTGGTGGAGCAGTCTAAGGCGTGGGTTCTCTCCCCTGAGCGTAAGGCTTCAAAGAAAGAAGTTGAGTATGCAGTGAAACGATTGGATGGCGTGATTGCCAGAATCACAAACGCTATGAAATCAACCATTCAGAAAATCCAAACCACGCTGATGAAGCCGGAGGTCAAAAAAGCCGGAACGGAGCAAATCAAGAAGAAAGCCAAAAGTTCCATTATAGAGCAGTTGAGCCGCAAAAAGAAAGAAATTGCAGAGCGTGAAGTCAGCCGAACAATTCCGGCGAAAAACCAAAAACAAGATATGGAACTTTAAGGCACTTGCTGTTTTCAATTTGAAATCGTGTATTACTCTATTGACAAAATGTAATGAATTGATTACAATACAAATGTAATCAGTTCGTTACATTTAGGAAAGGAGAGATTACTTTGATATGGAACAGGATTAAGGTGTTGAGGGCTGAAAGAGATTGGACGCAAGCCGACTTAGCAGATAGGGTTGGTATTTCACGACAAGCAGTCATATCAATAGAAAAATATAAATATACGCCCTCTTTGGAATTAGCTTTCAAGATAGCAGAAACATTTGGTGTATCTATTGATGAAGTTTTTAAGTATGGAGAGGAGAAGTAAAATGAACGAACAAACAATTATTTTGATTTTTCTTGTTATGGCATTAGTTATAACTCTTTGGCTATATATTCTAAAAGCTATAAAACAGGTAAACTATAAAGGTGATGAGCGTTGGAAACTAATACAATTAAAGGCGAATAATGCCGCAAATCTTGCACATTCGATTTTGATAGTTTTAATTGCCGTTCTACCACTTTTTATAAGTATGCAAACAACAATTACACTCCAACGAGTTTCAATTTTTGCGTTGCTCTATATTGGAATACGCAATTTAATTGAACTGGTTGCAACGATTTATTTGGACAAACAATTATAAAAGTGTATTGAATAGTTACCGAAATTACTTAAGTGGAAATGGAACGCTAAAGCACTTGCTGCTTTCACTTTGAAAATGACAGGTGCTTTTGCTTTGGGAAACAAGAAAAAATCTTCCATTCTTTAGGTTGATGGGGTATAATGTAAGTAGCAAATTAGAGGTTGTAGGGGTGATCAGAATGAAGAAACTATATTGTATGAACTGTGGTGTTCAAATAAAAGGAGGAATACCTAACGAATGTTCTTGTGGTGCTAAATTTGATTTAGCAGACACAAAAAACATAAAAAAAATAATTACAAGCATTATATTCTTTGTAGTATTAATGTCTCCACTGCTTATTCTTATTCATTTTGGCAGACAATACTTACAAGCGTCAATTATTTTATATGCGTTACTCCTGATTATAGGTATTTTTGGTATCGTATCGTACAAACTATTTTAGTTCGTCTTGGGTTAGTAACCATGACGAATATTGAAATTAAATAACAACAATAACCTCTACTGAGCAGGAAATCTGAAAAGGTCTCCTGCTTTTTTGTACCTAAAATTAAATATGGAACTTTAAGGCACTTGCTGTTTTCGTTTTGAAAATGACAGGTGCTTTTTTCGTTTCAGGAAAGGAGTCACATGAATGTATTTGAAGTTGTAAAAGAAAATGTTACTGCCCGACAAGCCGCAGAAGCCTATGGCTTGAAAGTGGGTCGCACAGGTATGGCGTGCTGTCCGTTTCACTCGGATAAGTCCCCCAGTATGAAGCTGGATGAACGCTATTACTGTTTTGGCTGCGGAGCAACCGGAGACGCTGTTGATCTCACGGCGAAGCTATTCGGCATCGGGCTGAGGGAAGCTGCTGTCAAACTTGCTGAAGATTTTGGTCTTAACTATGACAGCCGACAAAAGCCGAGTATTCGCCCTCATATTCGTGAGCCGACACCGGAACAGAAGTATCAAAAAGAAGAAAATCATTGCTACAAGGTGCTGACGGATTATTTTCATCTTCTTAGAGAATGGGAAAAGAAATACGCTCCTAAACAGCCGGATGAAGAATGGAATCCCCTGTTTGCAGAAGCACTGTATAAGAAGAACTATATCGAATATCTGCTTGATATTCTTCTGTATGGTTCATTGGAGGAACGAAAAGCACTTGTGGCAGAACAGAGAAAGGAGGTGTTGAAACTTGAACAGCGAATTGCAGAACTGTCAGCAGACAGAACCATGCACAGTAGAAGAAATCCGAAACAGCTTAGAGCAGAGCGAGAAAGGTAAGGTTTATAATACTGCCGCAAATTATAAGCGTGTTCTGCAATATGACCCACTTTTGAAAGGAGCTATCCGAAAAAATCTTCTGACCGAAAGAATCGACATTGTGAAGCCCCTCGGTTGGTATCGTGACAGCCCGACATTGACGGATGTGGATGTGAAATATCTGCTCCTATATTTTGAAGAAAACTATGGATTGACCGTAGAGAAGAAAATCATAGACGCAGTTGCGGTTATTGCCAATGAAAACCGTTACCACCCTGTCTGTGATTTTCTCAATGCCCTGCAATGGGACGGAACGGAACGCATACGCTTCTGTCTGCACCGCTTTCTTGGTTCTGATACAGATGATTACACCTATGAAGCATTGAAGTTGTTTCTGTTGGGTGCTATCTCACGAGCCTTTAAGCCGGGGTGTAAATTTGAGGTAATGCTCTGTCTTGTAGGCGGTCAGGGAGCCGGAAAGTCTTCTTTCTTCCGTTTGCTTGCGGTCAATGATGACTGGTTCTCTGATGACTTGAAAAAGCTGGATGATGAAAATGTGTACCGCAAAATGCAGGGGCATTGGATTATTGAAATGTCGGAAATGATTGCAACTGCCAACGCTAAGAGCATTGAAGAAATCAAGTCCTTTCTGAGCCGACAAAAGGAAACCTATAAGATACCGTATGAAACACATCCGGCAGACAGAAAGCGACAATGTGTATTTGGGGGTTCTTCCAATACCCTTGACTTTCTTCCCCTTGACCGAACAGGCAACCGCCGCTTCGTTCCGGTTATGGTCTATCCTGAAAGGGCTGAGGTTCATATTTTGGCAGATGAACAGGCTTCCAGAGAGTATATCAATCAGATGTGGGCAGAGGCTATGGAGATTTACAGAAGCGGCAATTTCCGTCTGAGATTCAGTCCGGCTATGAACGCTTACCTGAAAGCTCACCAAAAGGACTTTATGCCGGAGGACACAAAGGCAGGACAGATTTTAGATTATCTGGAACGCTATTCCGGCAGCATGGTCTGTTCCAAACAGCTTTATAAGGAAGCACTGGGGCATGATTATGACGAACCGAAACAATGGGAACTGCGAGAGATCAACGACATTATGAATAACGCTGTCACAGGCTGGAGGGCGTTCAGCAATCCGAGGTATTTTCCAGAGCCTTACCGCAGACAAAAAGGCTGGGAGCGTATCAGGAATGACAACGAGCCTGACAACAGCATGGATGGTTTTCAAGAAATCCCGACAGAAGAAATGGAACAGTTAGGACTTCCGGAAGAATGGTTGAAGCAAAAATAAAAGCCCGTTGTCGCTTCGGTTGTCGAGCCGGTTGTCGGTCTGGTTGTCGGGCGAAAATCCCGAAAGCCTTGATATTGCGGCACTTTTCCCTCTCTGACAACCATGACAACCAATATTATAAAGAAAAAGGAAATAGTAAAAAGATAGTATCGCCCGATAAAGAAAAAAGGTTTTCTGATGTCCGTTGTCGGAACTTCGTTGTCAGACCTTTCCTTGTCGGGCTTTTTTCATTTAATTAGGAGGAATATCGTATGACAAATATTGTGAACAGTACACTACCCACCCAAAATAACCATTCGGAGAAAAACAAACCGGATGGAGTTTTTGTGATTAAGCAAGGCAAAACAAATTATAAAGTCAAAGTGTTTTTTGACCATAGTAGCGGTTTGACTGCTGAGGACAGGTTGAAACGCATTATTCAGGCAGAAGCAGAGAGAGAATCTGCGTAAGTAATATAAAAAATATCCACGCACCCCCTTGACAAAAGCTTTCAGAACCGAAAATGCTTGGTGAAATGGTACGGGAAGTAAATAAAAATGAAGTGGAACGGCAGGAAGTCCTTTCAGACAGAGTTTACAGCTACGATAAAGAAAAACACCAGATTCGCCAGGAACCAGATTCTATACAGAAAGTAAAGGAGCTGGAGCGTTGAGAAAACGTAATGTAGCAATCCTTTTTCGATTGAACAAAAAAGAAGCAGAGGTATTGGATAAGAAAGTAAAGAAAAGTGGACTGAACCGGGAAGCTTACCTGAGACAGTTGATTTCCGGTGTTGTTCCAAGAGACGCACCGCCACCAGATTATTATTCCATGATGCGGGAACTTCATAAGATTGGAAATAACTTAAATCAGATTGCACAGAAAGCACATGTGTTAAATGTGATAGATGCCGAGCAAGAAGCGGCGGAAAAAGCAAAGCGCAAGAAGAACCGGCAGCGTGAGAGCAATGCTGCGCATAGAGCCAAAACCAAGGCGGAACGCTGGGCGGCGAATGACGGGCATAAGTACCCGAAGCGTATCTGCGAACAGTGCGGTAAGGAGTTTTATCCGAACAGCACAAGGCAGAGGTTTTGCAACACCGACTGTACAAAAGCCCATCAGCAGGCAGAAAAAGAGAAGAAACGCTTTGCCGAAAAGGGAGAGCACACCTTCCGTCAAAAGGTCTGCAAGATATGCGGCAATCCCTTCTGGCCGTCCAACGGTCAGGAGGTGCTGTGCTCCGAGGAATGCAAAACCATCAATCGCAACCAAAGACAGCTTGCCTATTATCACCGTAAGCAATCCGGGCAGAAAGCCGGAGAAGCAATATAATTCAAGGAGGACGATACAATGGAAGAATTCATCACAGACGAAAGGACAGGCTTGCGCTATGAGCTTGTCGGGGACTACTATCTGATCGCCGGAGAGGACGAGCCGGAGGGCAGACCCATCGGCATTTGGGGACAGCGACACCTGCGATACATTCGCAAGCACAAGACCAGTCTGTATGCCGAGGTGCTGACCACCGGCAAGCTGAACGATTACCTTGCAGACCTCAATGAGCAGGCAGAAGCAATGCTTTCTCGGCTGGTAAAGCAGCTTTCCGAAAAGGAGGGCGTTATGGAAGCCCTCAAAGCGGAAAATCAAATGCTGTGGGTGCAGAGGATGAACAACATCCGCAGTGCTGCTATGGAAATCGTTGCAAACGATTTGATTTACTGTTAGGAGGACGGCTATGAATGTCAAGCTGGACGATTATGAGGTGCGAGTGCTGATAAACGGCTTGATACAGCAGCACAGGAGCTATGACGCAGAAACCAACGGTCAGATTGACTCACTCGCCCTTCGCCTGTGTGACATTGCTGAGGCAATGAAGCCGGGGCGAAAGAAGAAAATCCCCTTTGAGCCGGTAGAAATCAGAGTAATTTGTCAGTGCCTTATGGAGTGGCGAAATCGAGAGATACAGGTGAAAAGACACGGCGCAGTGGATGCTATAAATGAACTGCTGATACGGTTTACCCGCTAAAGAGAAAAGTCGCTGTCAACAGACGGCGGCTTTTCCTTTGCGGGTAGTATTCAAGAAGTCATAAAGTTCCGTGAGTAATGGAAGAAGCCAGCGTTTGCGGAAATGTCACAATTTACGGAGGTAAAGTTTCAAATACCGCTTGCCTTTTTGTACTTGCTATGATATTATTAGTATACGTACTAAAGCGTTTAAAGAGAGGTGATATATTTGCGGAGAGACAGCAGTGGAACAAAGAGGAAAATACTGACCGTGTGCGTCCGTCTCTTTCTGGAACAGGGGTATAAAAACACCTCTGTCAGTCAGATTGTGGATGAAGCAGGTGTTGCAAGAGGAAGCTATTTGAATCTGTTTCCCACCAAGGATAAAATTTTGCTGGACTTGACCGAAACGATGTTCGGCGGACAGTTCGGCGTGGCAAGAAGCATTGCAGACAGCAAGCTGCCGCCAGTTTACGCCTATGCGGTGGAAACGGCGATCCAACTGACACTGACTGAACTGAATGAGAACCTGCGAGAAATCTACATTGAAGCCTATTCCCTGCCCGACACGTCGGAATATATTTACCTGCAAACCACAGCAGAGCTGAAGCAGATTTTTGGTGAAAATTTTCCCGATGATACCGAGAGCGACTTTTATGAGATGGAAATTGGCACGGCGGGATTGATGCGCAGCTATATGGCGAGAAAATGTGATATTCATTTTCCGTTGGAACGCAAGCTCAGTCGCTTTCTGACGGCGGCGATGCGGGTGTATCGTATACCGGAGGAAGAACAGGCAAAGGTGCTTGCCTTTATTCAATCACTGGATATTGAAGCAATTGCTACAGAGGTTATGTATAAGCTGTTTGCAATGCTGGAAATGAAATACGATTTTAAGCTGTCAAAGGACAGCAAAGGAAAGGAGAGGAAACTATATGAATAAGAAAATTTTGAGCGTTGTGCTCATACTGTGCGTGATGCTGGCTGTTATGCCTATGACGGCATATGCGGCGGATATTGCGTTTTGTTCTAAATGCAACCGGATACAAACAGTAAGGTTGACTTATCAATACTCAAATGATGAATGGCACATATGCAATGTTACATGCACGGTGTGTAATAATATATGGTTTTACGGAATGTCACACAAATGGAGCGGAACGGCGACTTGCACAAGCGGAAGGACATGCACGGAATGCGGCGGATCTTCCGAACCGCTTGGGCACGACTGGGGCACTTGGACGCAGAACAGCGATGAAAAGACCCACACCCGAATCTGTAAGCGTGACACCAGCCATACGGAAACCGAGAATTGCCACGGCGGCACGGCCACCTGCACCCAAAGAGCAACATGCACAGTTTGCGGTGCGGAATATGGCGATGCTCTGGGACATGATTTTACTACCAGTTGGACACATGATGATAACGAGCACTGGAAGCAGTGTTCCCGTTGCGATGCAAAGGATGACGTAAGCCCTCATACTTGGGACAGCGGTACGATAACAACAGCGCCTACCTGCACAAAAGCGGGCAAAAAGACATATAGCTGCACCAAGTGCGACGCAACAAAAATAGAGCCGATTCCAGCTACGGGCCATAGCTGGAAGTCCGATTGGACGTCCGATGCAACGCATCACTGGTATGAATGTGACAATAAAAACTGCGATGTGACGGATAACGCGGGAAAGAAAGGCTACGCGGAGCACTCCGGCGGCAAAGCGACCTGCACCCAAAATGCCGTCTGTGAGTTTTGCAAGGCTGAGTATGGCGAAAAGCTGCCCCACGACTTCACGGCGGAGACCGTGGATGCAAAGTACCTGAAATCCGCCGCCACCTGCACGGAAAAGGCAGTCTACTACAAGTCCTGCGCAGTCTGCGGTCTGAGCTCCGAGGGCACGGCGGATGAGGCGACCTTCTTCTCCGGCAATGCGCTGGACCACAACTGGGGCGCTTGGACGCAGAACAGCGATGAAAAGACCCACACCCGAATCTGTAAGCGTGACACCAGCCATACGGAAACCGAGAATTGCATCGATGCAAACAAAGACCACAAATGTGATATCTGCGATTATATAATCAGCGAGTGTGCAGACGATAACAAAGACCACAAGTGTGATTATTGCGGCAAGAAGCTGACTGAGCACACCGGCGGGAAAGCGACCTGCAAGGACAAGGCAAAGTGCGAAGTCTGCGGTGCGGAATACGGTGAGCTTGATGCGAAGAACCACACCGACTTAAAGCACTTCCCGGCAACTACGGCGACCAAGACCACCGAGGGCAATATCGAGTACTGGTACTGCGAAGGCTGCGGTAAATATTACAGCGACAAGGACGGTACAAAGGAAATCAAAAAAGCCGACACCGTAACGGCGAAGCTGAAGGACGATTCCAAATCTTCGCAGACCGGCGATACAAGCAACCTTGCTTTGTGGATTGCCTTGCTGTTTGTCAGCGGCGGTGCAGCCATTGGCACAACGGTTGTCAGCAGAAAGAAAAAGTACAACAGATAATTGAATAGCGTTCCCTTGCCCCATCTTCCGAGCAAGACAAAAGCGTCGTAGCGATACGGCGCTTTTTTGTTACCCGGAAGCGACAAACAGCGGCTTTTGAATGGTTGGCGGTAAAGGATACCGCCGCTAAAACAAAGCCGCTCATATCGAAAGAAAACGCCCAAAATCGCCCCGAAACTATACAGTGGGAAACGGTTTTGGGCATTTCTGCGTTTCGGGAGCAAATCGGCAGTGAAAAGGAGGTGCTCGCTATGCCCCGTATGCCGAAATACCTCAAGGAAGAATGGGCGTTCTTTCTTGATGAGCGTGGCAGGAAGAAATACAACGAGCTTTGCAGGAAATGCGAAAGGAGCTGCAAGCAGAGCTTCCGTGCCGCCGTTATCCAATGCCCACACTATCTATCGAAAAGGAGAACAAGACAATGACAGACTATGCGAACAACACCCCAGCAAAGCTGGAAATCATCAAGGCAAGCGAGATTATACCCAAGGAGGTGCTCTGGCTGTGGTATCCCTATATCCCCTTCGGCAAGGTCACACTGCTGCAAGGCGACCCCGGTGACGGCAAGAGTAAGCTGATGCTTTCTCTTGTCGCTTTGCTTTCCAAGGGTGCGCCGCTGCCCTTTGCCGATGAGGACGAACAAGGCGAGCCGATGACGGTTATCTATCAGACCACCGAGGACGATGCAGACGATACCGTTGTGCCGAGATTTAATTCGGCGGGCGGTGACGGTGATAGGCTCATCTTCATCAAGGAGGACGAAAAGAGCCTGACCTTTGGAGATGACCGTATCCGTGAGGCCGTGGAGAAGTACAACGCCAAGCTGCTGATCCTCGACCCAATGAGTTCATATATCGGTGACACCTGCTCGATGAACAACGCCAATGAAACGAGAGCCGAGTTCAACCACCTGATTGCCGTTGCCAAGGACACCGGCTGCGCCATCGTCATCATCGCCCATATGAACAAGGCGAAGGACACAAGCCCCCTCTATCGCACCAACGGCTCTATCGACATTGCCGGTGCAGCGAGAAGCATTCTTGCTGTCACACGCACGGCAAACAAACAGAACCCCGCTGAGCGTTATCTGGTGCAGGTCAAGAGCAATCTTGCGCCGATGGGCTCGGCTATTCTCTTTGAGGTAGCCGACAAGGGCGTGAACTTTCTTGATGAGCTGGAGCTGAATGCGGAGGATGCTTTCTCTGCTTCTGCGCCGAGGATGGGCAGACCGAATGCCTGTGAGGAAGCGGCAACGGACTTTATCCGTTCCCTGCTGGCGGGCGGTAGGCGGCTGGCTTCCGATTGAGAATGGGCAGGAAGTCACGGACGAGGACGACCTGCCTATTTGATTGAGGTTTTGAGGGAGGTCAAGGGAGGAAAGCCCTTGCCCACGACATCTTTGCAGCGAAGCTGAAAGTGTCATAGTGGGTTACGCACTTTGAAAAAGTTGCGTAACCCGCACCCCCCTCCCTTTCCGCTGACTGGAGGTGATGAGAATGGCGGAAGGAAATTGGAACGTTATCCGAGTGGAGAAAATCTCCGCAGAGGGAGCGCAGAAAACCGAGCGACACAACGAGCGCAAGAACGAAAGCTACGCAAATCTTAATGTGGACACCGAGCAAATTGCCCGCAATGTTCACTTTAAGGACACCGGCGGTCTGACCTACAACGAGTATTTCCAGCGGCTCATTGATGAGGGCAAAATCTCCACAAGAGGACAGAAAGCCGGGGCAACGGTCTTTAACGAGCTGGTCATTGATGTGAACACAAGGTACTTTGAGGAGCACGGCGGCTACGAATATGCCAGGCAGTTCTACGAGGAAGCCTACCGTTTGGGCTGTGAGATTTACGGCGAGGAGAACATCGTGTCGGCGGTTATGCACGCCGATGAAATCAACAAGGCGGTGTCCGAAGAACTGGGCAAGCCGGTCTACCACTACCACCTGCACATCGTGGCAATCCCCACCGTCAGAAAAGAAATCTTGTGGTCGAAACGCTGCAAGGACGAAGCCCTGAGAGGAACGGTCAAGGAGGTCATCAACCAAGTTTCCCACTCGAAGAAATGGAAGAACGCCGTTCCTCTGCTGGACGAAAACGGGCAGCAGGTTATCAGCAAATACGGAAAGCCGATGTTCCGCAAGTCCTACTCCGTTCTGCAAGACAAGCTCTTTGAGCATATGACCGAAGCGGGTTTCACCGGCTTTGAGCGTGGCGTATTGGGCAGCACAGCGGAGAATTTGAGCAGCCTGGATTATCAAATTCAGAAGGACAAGGAACGACTTGCCCACATTCAGGAACGCATTGAAGCCGAGCAGGTACGCTATGAACCTGCTCACGAAGTCCGCAAGACAATGGCAGAGATTGAGGGTATGGGGCAGAAAACCATCACCGGCAAGATTTCCGTTTCCAAGGACGATTATCAACAGCTCACGGCACTTGCCAAGGAGGGTATCACAAGCCGCAGTGAAATCCAAGATTTGAAAAGCAGCGTTTCCTACTATCAAAGGCAATATTTCAATGCGTCCTCTGCCGTGGAACGATTGCAGGAACGCTATGACCGGCTCAAAAAAAATGCCAGCCGTTTTTGCAGGCACTGGAACACTTCCCAAAGCTGGTGGAGGTCTTTGTAGAGAAGGTCAAGGAGCTTTTCAGTATCAAGGAAGCACAGGAAGGAATCAATTTACCGAAGAAAATAAAAAAGACAGAGTATCGTGTCCTGAAAATTGACGAGAAGAAAACATTGACACTTCCGCAGGTGCTTCGGTTGATTGAGGCAAGCAAGGAGACACCGATTCATATGCAAATTCTGTTTGCGGTATTGATGGGACTCAGAAGAAGTGAAATAAATGGTCTGAAATACAGTGATGTCGATTACATTCACAGGATGTTGAGAGTAGAGCGTCAGTTGGGAAAGAAGCCAAACAGTAAAGCAGAAGACTGTGCACCTAAGATGCTGACAAAGCAGGAAATTAAAACAAAAACACCTGCTGGTGTGCGTGAACTTCCAATACCGGATTATGTATTTGAAGCAATTCTGGAAGAACGGAAAACTTATGAGAAGAACCGCAGACGCAGACCAAAAGAGTTCCGGGACTGGAATTATATTTGTTGTTCTACATATGGGAATCCAAGGAGTAAAGGTTTTCATCAGAAATACTATAAAGACTTGTTGAAATCCTTGGATTTGCCGGATATTCATTTTCACCAGTTGAGAAATACCTATGCAACTATTTTGCTGAAGAATAGCTTTAATTCAAAAGGTGTTTCGCATTTATTGGGACATGCCAAGGAAATCATATCAGTAGATGTCTATGGAGATACGCAGGAAATCATAGAAGACTGTCTGGATGTATTGGAACCATTTATTGAAGAAGTTATTCCAAAAGAGAGGAAAGATCAGTATTATGATTATTCAGAAGTGATTGAAATAGACTTAATTCTGGAGGAATATTTCAACGCAGCATGATAAAAAATAGAATAGTAGTAAGATAGAAAAGTACAAATGAGAATCGAACGTTTGTACTTTTTTCTTGCTTCCATCTATATACTTTCAAAAAAATGTTTGATATAATAGGGACTGTTACAAGAACAAACAGTAAAAATATGACAGAACCGGAGCCTAGTATCATCAGGCATTTCCGAGTGCTGTTTTATCCGCAAAAATGAATTTTGTGACTTTTATTCGTAACGAAACAAAAATGACCTCTATTCGAGACAAAAATAAGCATTTCGTTACGAATCTGATTACGAATTTTTGGCTGATAGTGATCGTACTAAAAGTCATAAATGGAGGAATTTACCATGAATGAGTTCAAATTAAAAGCCCCATATGAGCCAACCGGAGACCAGCCACAGGCGATTGCAGAGCTTGTGAAAGGGTTCAAGGAAGGTAATCAATGCCAGACTTTACTAGGGGTTACGGGTTCTGGAAAAACTTTTACGATGGCAAATGTGATTCAGCAATTACAGAAGCCGACGCTTGTCATCGCTCATAATAAGACGTTAGCAGCTCAGTTATACGGAGAGTTCAAGGAGATGTTCCCCGAGAACGCAGTGGAATATTTTGTATCCTACTATGATTATTACCAGCCGGAAGCCTACGTTCCGTCATCCGACACTTACATTGCGAAGGATTCTTCTGTAAATGAAGAGATTGATAAATTAAGACTGTCGGCAACAGCGGCGTTGATCGAACGGAGAGATGTAATCGTAATTGCCAGTGTATCCTGTATTTATGGTTTGGGCGAACCGGAGAACTTTGAGCAGATGATGGTATCATTAAGACCGGGAATGGAGAAAGACCGGGATGAAGTACTGCGTCAGCTGATAGATATTCAATATGACAGAAATGATATGGATTTCAAGCGTGGAACGTTTCGTGTGCGGGGAGATACAGTAGAGATTGTGCCGGCAGACCGTGGGGATACTGCGATCAGAGTTGAGTTTTTCGGGGATGAGATCGATCGGATTTCAGAGATTGATATGCTTACCGGTGAGATTAAAAATACATTGAATCACATTGCAATATTTCCGGCTTCTCATTATGTCGTTCCAAAGGAACGTATGGAGAAAGCAATTCATGATATTGAGCTTGAATTGGAAGGCCAGGTGAAATATTTCAAAGGCGAAGGAAAGCTTCTGGAAGCACAACGTATTGCGGAACGGACAAATTTTGATGTTGAGATGATGAGGGAGACTGGCTTCTGTTCCGGAATTGAAAACTATTCCAGACATCTGGCAGGACTGCTTCCGGGACAGCCGCCGAATACGCTGCTGAATTATTTCCCGGACGATTTTGTAATGATGATTGATGAGTCGCATAAGACAGTTCCGCAGATTGGTGGAATGTATCATGGAGACCAGTCGAGAAAACGTACCCTGGTGGAATATGGTTTCCGTCTGCCATCGGCACTGGATAACCGTCCGCTTAGTTTTGATGAATTTGAAAATAAGATTGACCAGGTACTTTTTGTTTCGGCTACGCCAGGCACTTACGAAGAAGAGCATGAACTTCTCCGGGCAGAGCAGGTAATCCGGCCGACCGGGCTTCTGGATCCTGAGATTGTAGTGCGTCCGGTAGAAGGACAGATTGATGATCTGATTGGTGAAGTGAATAAAGAGATCGTAAAAAAGAATAAAGTACTGATTACAACACTTACGAAACGAATGGCAGAGGATCTGACCGATTATATGCGGGAAGTAGGCATCCGTGTAAGATATTTACATTCGGATATTGATACGCTGGAGCGTACAGAGATTGTCCGTGATATGCGACTGGATGTCTTCGATGTGCTTGTCGGAATCAATCTTTTGCGTGAAGGTCTGGATATTCCGGAGATTACACTTGTGGCAATTCTTGACGCGGATAAAGAAGGATTCTTACGTTCAGAGACGTCACTGGTACAGACGATCGGTCGTGCTGCGCGTAATGTGGAAGGACATGTTATCATGTACGCGGATACGATCACGGAATCTATGCAGAAAGCGATGGATGAGACGTCAAGGAGACGTGAAATCCAGATGAAATATAATGAAGAACATGGAATCACACCAAAGACGATACAGAAGAGCGTCCGTGATCTGATCAGTATTTCAAAGAAAGTTGCTGCATCTGAGATGAAGATGGAAAAAGATCCGGAGTCTATGAGTGCAAAGGAACTGGAGAAGCTGATCGCAGATGTGACAAAGCAGATGAAGAAAGCGGCAGCAGAGCTGAATTTCGAAGCGGCAGCAGAGTTGCGTGATAAATTAATAGAATTAAAGAAGCTACAGAAGGAAGAATAAAGAAAAATGGCAGATAAAAAGCCAGATAGAATAAAAAATGCAGCAGCTGCAGAAACAATTAAAATAAAGGGGCATAAAAAACGGTGGATAGAAAAGAGAACAATCGATATATAAGAATACGGGGAGCCAATGAGCATAATCTGAAGAATGTAGATTTGGATATTCCAAGAGATAAACTGGTTGTCCTTACAGGACTTAGTGGTTCGGGAAAGTCTTCTTTGGCGTTCGATACCATTTATGCGGAAGGACAGAGACGATACATGGAATCGCTGTCTTCTTATGCAAGACAGTTTTTGGGACAGATGGAAAAACCGGATGTAGAGAGCATTGAGGGACTTTCACCAGCAATTTCTATTGACCAGAAATCTACGAACCGGAATCCGAGATCTACGGTTGGAACGGTAACGGAGATTTATGATTATTTCCGATTATTATATGCAAGAATCGGAATCCCGCATTGTCCAAAGTGTGGAAGAGAGATCAGAAGACAGACGGTCGATCAGATGGTAGACCAGATTATGGCACTTCCGGAACGGACGAAGATCCAGCTTCTTGCGCCTGTAGTCCGTG
Organism: Dorea sp. AF24-7LB; assembly: GCF_003478575.1. Classification (NCBI taxonomy): domain Bacteria; kingdom Bacillati; phylum Bacillota; class Clostridia; order Lachnospirales; family Lachnospiraceae; genus Dorea; species Dorea sp. AF24-7LB. The sequence goes on along the minus strand of NZ_QUFR01000003.1, from coordinate 180,254 downwards.
GCAGAAAAGGACGCCATGAGAAACTTTTAGACCGTGCAAAGAAGAGTGGATATGTCCGTGTGCGGATTGACGGGAATCTGTATGAACTCTCGGAAGAGATCAAATTAGATAAGAATATCAAACATAACATTGAAATTGTCGTAGACCGTCTCGTTGTAAAACCTGGAATCGAAAAACGACTGACAGATTCGGTGGAGAATGTGTTACACCTGGCAGAGGGCCTGATGATGGTAGATATTATTGACGGAGAAACGATGAATTTCAGTCAGAGCTTTTCATGTCCGGATTGCGGAATCAGTATTGATGAGATCGAACCAAGAAGCTTTTCTTTCAATAATCCGTTTGGTGCGTGCCCGGAATGTTTCGGACTGGGTTATAAAATGGAATTTGATGAAGATCTGATGATTCCGGATAAGAAACTGAGCATCGCCGAAGGTGCGATTACGGTACTGGGATGGCAGTCGTGTACCGATAAGAAGAGTTTTACCTATGCGATTCTCGATGCTTTAAGCAAGGAGTACAAATTTTCACTGGATACACCTTTTGAGGAATATCCGAAAAAAATCCACGATATATTGATCCATGGAACGGATGGAAAAGAAGTGAAAGTCTATTACAAAGGTCAGCGTGGAGAAGGTGTGTATGATGTCGCTTTCGAAGGGCTGCTCCGCAACGTGGAACGCAGATACCGAGAGACGGGTTCCCAGACAATGAAAGCAGAATATGAAGAATTCATGAGGATTACGCCGTGCAGTGCCTGCAAAGGGCAGAGGCTAAAACCGGAAGCGCTGGCAGTAACTGTCGGAGGATGCAATATTGCCGAACTGACAGACCTCTCTATTGAAAAACTGCATCAGTTCCTGGAAACATTGGAATTAGACAAACAGCAGATGTTGATCGGGGGACAGATTTTAAAGGAAATCCGTGCAAGAATCCGGTTTCTTCTGGATGTTGGGCTGGATTATCTGACACTTGGAAGAGCAACCGGTTCGTTATCCGGAGGGGAAGCGCAGAGAATCCGGCTTGCAACACAGATCGGTTCCGGCCTGGTAGGTGTGGCATATATTCTGGATGAGCCGAGTATCGGACTTCATCAGAGAGATAATGATAAATTATTAAATACGCTGAAACATCTGCGTGATCTGGGCAATTCAGTTCTTGTAGTAGAGCATGATGAAGATACAATGCGGGAAGCAGATTATATTGTTGATATTGGACCGGGAGCGGGAGAACATGGTGGAAAAGTTGTAGCAGAGGGAACTGCTGAAGAAATCATGGCGAATCCGGATTCGATAACAGGAGCATATTTAAGTGGCAAGAAGAAGATACCGGTGCCGGAAGTGCGGGAGAAGCCATCAGGCTGGCTGAAAATTACCGATGCAGAAGAGAACAATTTAAAAGGGATCGATGTGGAGATTCCGCTTGGCATTATGACTTGTGTAACCGGTGTCTCAGGTTCGGGGAAAAGTTCTCTTGTAAATGAAATTTTATATAAAAGACTTGCCAGGGATTTGAACCGTGCCAGAACAATTCCGGGAAAGCACAAGAATATTGAAGGACTGGAACAGCTTGACAAAGTAATTGCCATTGACCAGTCTCCAATTGGGCGTACACCGAGGTCAAATCCTGCCACGTATACCGGCGTCTTTGATCTGATCCGTGATCTTTTTGCGTCAACAGCGGATGCCAAAGCAAGAGGCTATAAAAAAGGAAGATTCAGTTTCAATGTGAAGGGCGGACGATGTGAAGCCTGCAGTGGAGACGGTATTTTAAAAATAGAGATGCATTTCCTGCCAGACGTATATGTGCCTTGTGAAGTTTGTCACGGAAAGAGGTATAACAGAGAAACTCTGGAGGTAAAATACAAGGGTAAGAGTATTTATGATGTGCTGAATATGACGGTGGAAGAAGCATTGCATTTTTTTGAAAATGTACCAAGTATCCGCAGAAAAATGGAAACTCTGTACGATGTAGGACTTTCTTATATCCGCTTGGGACAGCCTTCGACACAGCTCTCGGGAGGAGAAGCGCAGAGAATCAAACTTGCAACAGAACTGAGTAAGAGAAGTACAGGAAAGACCATCTATATTCTGGATGAACCGACAACCGGACTGCATTTTGCAGATGTGCACAAACTTACGGAAATTTTGCGCAGACTTTCCGCAGATGGAAATACCGTTCTTGTGATCGAACATAATCTGGATGTTATTAAGACTGCGGATTATATCATTGATATGGGCCCGGAAGGCGGAGATAAGGGCGGAACTGTTATTGCGCAGGGAACACCGGAACAGGTGGCTGACAATCCGGTTTCCTACACAGGCAGATATATCCGACAGGTGTTAGATAAATAATAGTTCCATTCGACAGGATACACGTTTGCTTCACAAATAATTAAGGAAAAAGGGCTTTCTATTTTAGAGGAATTTGATTATAATGATACATGCATGAAAACCAGATGCAGAAATGAAAGGGGATTGAACATGTCGGTCGATATTGGGATTGATTTAGGCACTGCCAGTGTTCTGGTATATGTAAAAGGAAAGGGAGTTATCTTAAAAGAGCCATCTGTTGTGGCTTTTGACAGAGATTCAAATATAATAAGAGCGATCGGAGAAGAAGCAAGACTGATGCTCGGGAGAACACCGGGAAACGTTGTAGCGATCCGTCCGCTGCGCCATGGTGTGATTTCAGATTATACTGTGACGGAAAAGATGATCAAATATTTTGTACAGAAAGCAATGGGAAAGCGTTCATTTAAAAAGCCACGTATCAGTATCTGTGTACCAAGCGGTGTGACAGAAGTGGAGCGTAAAGCGGTAGAAGAAGCTACTTATGCGGCAGGTGCGAGAGATGTGAAACTGATCGAGGAACCGGTTGCGGCAGCGATTGGTGCCGGAATTGACATTTCCAAGCCATGTGGCACATTACTCGTAGATATCGGTGGAGGAACAACAGATGTAGCTGTGATCTCTCTGGGGGGAACAGTTGTGAGCGCCTCACTGAAACTTGCAGGAGATGATTTTGATGAAGCCATTGTCCGTTACATGAAGAAAAAACACAATCTTCTGATTGGTGAGCGGACAGCAGAAGATATTAAGATTAAGATCGGAACGACCTATCAGATGATGGAAGACGAAGTGATGGAAGTGAAAGGCCGTAATCTTGTAACCGGATTACCAAAAGTCGTAACAATTTCTTCGTCGGAGACGGAGCAGGCATTAAGGGAGACAACGGGACAGATCGTAGAATCAATTATGAACGTATTGGAGAGAACTCCGCCGGAGCTGTCAGCAGATATTTTGGAGCGTGGCATTGTTCTGACTGGTGGAGGAGCAATGCTCCGCGGGCTGGAAGAGCTGATTGAAGAGCGTACCGGTATTAATACAATGACTGCTGATGAACCGATGCAGGTAGTTGCTATTGGAACCGGACAGTATGTTGAATTTATGAGTGGACAGAAAGAATATTAAAATACAAATACGAAGAAGCACATATGGAAGAGATAAAAGGTTATGTAGAACACATTGTATACCGGAATGAAGAAAATGGTTATACAGTTTTTAATTTAAATAATGAAGATGGTGAACTGACCTGTGTAGGAAAGTTTCATTATATAGAAGAAGGCGAACTTCTGGAGCTTGAAGGCGAATATACGGTACATAAGCTGTATGGAACACAGCTTCAGGTATCGGCTTCACGAGTATGTGCGCCGGAAGATCTGATTTCCATTGAGAGATATCTTGGCTCAGGCGCAATTAAAGGCGTGGGAGCGGCACTTGCGGGACGGATTGTCAAGAAGTTTAAGGAAGAGACATTCCGGATCATTGAAGAAGAGCCGGAACGTCTGGCAGAAGTCAAGGGAATCAGCGAGCGGAAGGCAAGAGAGATTGCTGTTCAGGTAGAAGAGAAAAAAGAAATGCGGGAGGCAATGATCTACCTGCAGAATTATGGAATATCTACGACTCTTGCAGCAAAGATTTATCAGCATTACGGGCAGAATGTTTACCGTGTGATAGAAAATAATCCATATCAGATTGCAGATCATGTGCCGGGTGTTGGCTTTAAAACTGCTGATGAGATCGCATCAAAAGTTGGAATCCATACAGATTCCGATTTCCGGATCCGCAGCGGTATTTTTTATACTTTGCAGGAAAGTGTCATGGAAGGACATATTTACCTGCATAAGAAGGAACTGCTGTATCGCGCGGGCGAACTGCTTGGCGTACGAATTACAGATCTGGAGCCATATCTGATGGATCTTTCTATGGAAAAGAAAATCGTTGTAAAAGAAGACAGAATCTATGCTTCGCATTATTATTATATGGAACTGAATACAGCAAAGATGCTGCATGATCTGAATACAAGGGATGAAATTGCAGATGTAGTCCTTCTCCACCGCATTCATGAAATTGAAAAAAATACAGGGATGCAGTTGGATGAAATGCAGCAAAAAGCGGTCATGGAGGCGGCGAGAAACGGGATTATGGTGCTGACCGGAGGCCCGGGTACAGGAAAGACAACAACCATCAATGCAATGATTCATTTTTTTGAAAGCGAAGGAATGGAGATTGCGCTGGCTGCGCCTACCGGACGTGCTGCAAAAAGAATGACAGAGACAACCGGATATGAGGCACAGACGATTCATCGTTTGCTGGAAGTGAATGGAAATCCGGAGGAGGAAGACACCCCATCCGGATTTGGAAGAAATGCGGAGAATCCGCTGGAAACAGATGCAATTATCATAGATGAGATGTCGATGGTGGATCTGCCACTGATGTATGCACTGCTTGGTGCGATTGTTCCGGGAACCCGTCTGATCCTTGTGGGTGACCGGAATCAGCTTCCAAGTGTAGGTCCGGGAAGTGTCTTAAAAGACATTATAGCTTCGAAATGTTTTCCGGTCGTTATGCTGACAAAGATTTTCAGACAGGCGGGAGAAAGCGATATTGTAGTGAATGCGCATAAGATCAATCAGGGAGAACCGATTGTACTGGATAATAAGAGTATGGATTTTTTCTTCCTGAAAAGACAGGATCCGAATGTGATCATTAGTATTGCAATTACACTTGTCCAACAGAAGATGCCCAAATATGTACACGCAAAACCATATGATATCCAGGTCCTGACACCGATGCGCAAAGGTCTTCTTGGAGTGGAACGGCTGAATCGGATTTTACAGGAATATCTGAATCCGTCACAGAAGAATAAAAAGGAAAAAGAATATGGAGAACGGCTTTTCCGTGAAGGTGATAAAGTTATGCAGATTAAAAATAATTATCAACTGGAATGGGAAGTATCTACAAAATATGGAATGACCATAGACAAAGGGCAGGGCGTTTTTAATGGAGATACCGGAATTATCCGTGAGATTAATACATACGAAGAAACTGTGACGGTAGAGTTTGATGAACAGCGGAAAGTCAAATATCCGTATCAGCTGTTAGATGAACTGGAACTTGCATATGCAATCACGATTCATAAAGCGCAGGGAAGTGAATATCCGGCGGTTGTCATTCCGCTTTTGCAGGGACCAAGACAACTTTATACGAGAAATCTTTTGTATACAGCAGTGACACGGGCAAAACAATGTGTGACACTTGTGGGGAGTGAAACCGTATTTCAGGAAATGATTCGTAATACACACGAACAGAACAGGAATACGAGCCTGGCAGAACGAATCCAGGAGTTTATTGATTAAGAATAAAGACAGCAATAGTAAAGCAGATAATAAAGAAAAAATATGGAAGTGGCTGTTAAAACTTTTATGGCCGGAGAGGTGTCCATTCTGCATGAGGGCATACAGAACGGGGATCTGCCCTGAATGCCAGAAGAAGCTTAAGCCACTTTTTGTGACTGAACCAAGATGTGTACAGTGCGGAAAGCCACTGCATGTATCTGAAAAAGAATACTGCTATGACTGTGCAGAGGGACAGCACTATTTTGATGCCGGAAGTGCAGTGTGGGTGCATAAAGAACCGGTGAGCAATTCTATATATCAATTTAAATATCATAATCAAAGAGCATTCGCTAAAGAATACGCAAAAGTACTGGTCGGACAATTTGAAAAAGAGATCCGAAGATGGAATCCGGATGTACTCATACCGGTTCCGTTACATAAAAAGAGAAAAAAGAAGAGAGGCTATAATCAGGCAGAACTTCTTGCTGCAGAGATCGGCAGACTTATGAACCTGCCTGTGGAAACAGATCTTGTAGTCCGCACAAAGAATACAAAGCCACAAAAAAACCAGGGACACAGAGGAAGAAAGCAGAACCTGAAGCAGGCATTTGGACTAAAATACCGCTTCCGGAAAGGCTGTACGATTGTTGTTGTAGATGATATTTATACAACCGGAAATACGATCGATGCAGTATCATTTCTGCTGAAAAAAGCAGGCGCTGAAAAAGTCTATTTTTTAACTATAAGTATTGGACAAGGATACTGATATTTGTTATACTTAAAATGATGTTTAAAAGTAGAAAATAGAAGTTTGAGGTGGATTATGTTAGATAGAAGCAAAGTGAAGTTGATGACAAAACTTGCTTTATATGAACAGACACAGGGAAAAGAAGATTTTAAGATCAGTGAATACTATAGAAAAGATTATGTCGGCTTACATTCAATCTGCTCATTTTTGTGGGTTACGGTTGGATATATCTGTGTGTGGATGCTGATACTGTTGGCGGGATTTGACCTGATCGTAGGTCATATGTCATTGCTGTTAATGCTCATTATGATGCTTGTTGCAGTAGTAGGATATGTTGTGATACTGGCGATATATGCCGGTGTGACAAGCCATGTGTATAATCAGAAACATAAGGATGCAAGACAGAGAGTGAAGATGTATAATCATGATCTGATAAAACTGCTTAAACTGTATGAAAAGGAGAAACAATAATATGGATAATCTGTTTGTAATACGAGAAAAAATGCGGGAACTGTATGCAGCACATTCCAGAGTATTCGATAAGGGAATACAATTTGTGCTCGCACTGGTGACGTTTTATCTGATCAATGGTAATGTCGGCTTTATGAAAGCGGCGGCATCACCGGTAGCAACGCTGGCTCTTGCTGTGATCTGTACATTCTTCCCGATGATCATCACGGTACTTCTTGCTACAGCGCTGATTCTGGTACATATGTTTGCAGCATCCGTTTCGGCACTGGCAGTTACAGCGTTGATTTTTCTTGTTATGTATATTTTTTATTTACGCCTGACACCGAAAATGGCAATTGTAGTATTGCTGACACCAATCGCATTTGCGTTCAATATTCCATACATTATTCCAATCGCATTAGGTCTGGTTGCAACACCGATCAGTCTGGTAGCTGTAATTTGTGGAACGATTGTATATTATATGATGGCATATGTGAAGAAAGCAGCTCCGGGAATGGAAAGTTCCGGGAAAGCAAAAATGATGACAGAGATTACTGCTTATGTAAAGCAGGTGTTTCAGAATAAGGAAATGTGGATTGCAATTGCAGCATTTATCATCTGTTTGTTCCTTGTATATACGATTCACCGTCAGGCGGCAGATCATGCATGGAAGATTGCAATTGCTGCCGGAGCAGTAGCGAATATTATCGTGATTGCAATCGGAGATGTGGCACTGGGAGTTCATACTTCTTATGTAGGTTTGATCTTTGGCAATATATTTGCGGTGATCATTGGACTGATTCTTGAATTGTTTTTCTTCTCTGTGGATTATGCAAAAAGTGAGAATTTGCAATATGAAGATGACGAATACTATTATTATGTAAAAGCAGTTCCGAAGCTTTCAGTGGCAACACCGGAGAAGACCGTAAAACGGATCAATGAAAGACATGGAACGGAGATCATGGATACAAATAAGATCCGCAAGAACAGACAGCCTAAGAATGACAGAGCTGAAAAAGTACATCCGAATCAGAGGCAGAGCAATCAGGGACGGAAGAGACCGACAGCTAAAAAAGGTCCTTCTGCAAAGAAACATGATATTGATGAAGTAAATAAACTGCTTTTGACACAGAGTTTGAAAAAAGATCTTAATATGAAATAAAGAATGCGATAAAAAAAGAAGGAGGTGACAGAATGGAACAGCGTATTTCTCATTTTTTGCAGAAATATGTAACAGAGGTGTATTTTCCTAATATAAGGATTACAGATATTGTAGAAGTATTGATTCTTACATTTCTGATCTATCAGTTGATGATCTGGGTAAAGAATACAAAGGCATGGATGCTGATGAAAGGAATCCTTGTGCTGGCTGTGTTTATTCTTGTTGCCGCAATTTTCCAGATGCATACGATTTTGTTCCTTGCCAAGAACGCAGTTACGGTTATGGCGACGGCAGCAGTTGTCGTTTTCCAGCCGGAACTTCGTAGAGCTTTGGAAAAGCTGGGAGAAAAAAGTGTACTTTCTTCTATGGTTCCGTTTGATACGACAAGAGACAGAGTGCGGTTCAGCGAGGATACGATCACAAGTATTGTAGAAGCTTCTTATAGTATGGGAAGTGTGAAGACAGGTGCGCTGATCGTAGTAGAGCAGGCAATCCGTCTGACAGAGTACGAGAGTACAGGAATTCATTTGGACTGCCTGATTTCCAAACAGGTTCTGGAACAGATTTTTGAACATAATACACCACTTCATGACGGTGCGATTATTGTGCGTGGAGACAGAATTGTGTCGGCAACCTGTTATCTGCCGTTGTCGGACAACATGGAACTTAGCAAAGATCTGGGAACAAGACATCGTGCAGCTGTGGGGATGAGCGAAGTCAGTGATGCAGTGATCATTGTTGTTTCTGAGGAAACAGGTGCTGTTTCAGTTGCGCACAGTGGAAAACTTCTTCGTGATATTACACGAGAGGAATTAAGAGCGAGTCTGGAACAGATCCAGAACCGCAAGGTGGAGTCCGGTAAATGGTATTCTTTGCGGAAAGGAAGGCGTAAGAATGAGAACAAGACTGTCGAATAATTTTAGTCTTAAGATATTAGCCTTTCTGGCTGCAGGTTTGTTGTGGCTTATAGTGGTTAATATTGATGATCCGATCATGGATCAGAATTTCAGTAACATTCCTGTAACAGTGATCAATACAGAAGTGCTTGCTTCAGAGGATTCTCCAAAGACGTATCAGATTCTGGATGATACACAGAATGTTACAGTTACGGTAAAGGCAAAACGTTCTGTTTTGAGTAAATTAAGTGCAAATGATATCACTGCTGTTGCTGATATGAAGGAACTTACATTGGAGACACAGATACCGATTGAAGTTACGGTGAAAAATTATAAAGTAGCGGATGCATATGCGACACCACGCAATATGCAGGTGAAACTGGAAGATGAGGAGACAAAGAAATTCCCAATCGTTCCAAAGACAACAGGTACGGTACGTGATGGATATGTTTTAGGACAGATTGAGGCTATGCCGGAGAAAGTATCGATCCGTGGACCGAAAACCGTAATTGATAAGATCAGTAAAGTAGAAGCTACAGTCAGTGTGTCTGGTTTATCCAAGACATCAACGCTGGAATCTGAGCTGAAACTATATGATGAAGATAACAATGAGATTGACCAGAATCTCTTGAGCAATAATCTTGGTACAGAAGGTGTAGACATTCACGTTGAACTGCTTCGTACAAAAAACGTACCGTTGAATTTTGACACTTCAGCGATCCAGGCAGCAAATGGTTATGAATTTTCAAATATTAAATACGAACCGAAAGAGATCAGTGTGTCAGGAGATGTTGATAAGCTTCAGCAGCTATCAGAGATTCAGATTCCGGCGTCAGCGCTGGCAATGGAAAATCTGAAAGAAAAGACAGAAAAGGTTATAGATGTTTCGGAGTATCTTCCGGATGGAATCGTACTGGCTGATGAGAATGTAAATTCTGTGGCAGTAACGATCCTGATAGAAAAGGACGGAACAAAATCTTTCGAAATATCAGTAGGTTCTGTATCGGTTCTGAATCTTGACAGTGATTTGTCTATCAATTATGAATCCGCAGATGCACTGGATATTCAGATTCGTGGACCGGAAGATGCGCTCAATAAGATAAATATCGATGAAAGTGTAAGTATTGATCTGGCAAAATATACGGAACCCGGAACTTATAATGTTCCAATTCAGGTATCACTTCCGGAACATTGTACGTTGGAGAAGAGTATGAGCATTAAAGTAGTGCTTGAAAATAAAGCGAAGGCGAATGTCAAGGACGAAGAAAAAACGAAAGAAAACAATTAAGAGAAAGGCAACAATATGTTAAAGCAGGAAGTAACGATCAGTAATCCGACGGGGCTTCATCTGAGACCTGCGGGGGTATTCTGTAATACGGCGAGCTATTATAACTGCAAAGTGCTGTTTCAACATGAAGAGACAGTAGCAAATGCAAAAAGTGTGCTGAGTGTGCTTGGAGCATGTATAAAAAAAGGGGATAAGATTGTCTTAATCTGCGACGGCGAAGACGAAGCTGATGCAATGAAAGCGATGGTCAGCGCTGTAGAAGACGGATTGGGAGAGTAAAAGTAAAAACAGTTTTTCCAACAGGAAAAACTGTTTTTTGTTAAGGAACTCGGATATACAGAAGGGAGATAAATAATGGCTAAGGATATAGATGAATTGTATAATGAATTAGATCATTTGCCAAATCAGGAACGAAAATACAAGAGAAGCAGGAAAGGATACAGTGAAGATCTGTATGATGAATATAGCAGACGGTCTGGAAAACAGAGATATTGCGATACGGATCCGTATACAACAGGACGGAGATACCGTGATGCAGATCCGTATACAGCAAGATCCGGTAATCAGAAGAGAAGAAAACGTAAAAAACGCCGGGATGACTGGAGACCGGTAAAGATTGGTGCAGTTTCTCATTTGTTGTGGATTCTGCAGGTTCTTGCTTCCATTGCAGCTTTTGGTTCCATGATTATTCTTGGAATTTTACCGGTGCCATATATGGTGGGATTTGCAGCGATATTGCTGATATTTGCATGTATCGTTAAGATTATGCAGATGCGGGCTGTGCGTTACGGGAAACGCAGAGTGAATGGCAGATGGAAAAAGAAATCAACCGGAAAATGGATTTCTCTTGTGACGGCGGCGTTGATGTGTATTCTCTGTTTTTATGGATTAAAAGTTAATTCGGCGCTGGATACGATCGCAATTGGTGAAGAAAGCGGTAAATACACGGAAGAAAAATCAATTGATGTAATACAAAAGCCGTTCAACGTTTATATCAGCGGTATTGATGTTTATGGTAATATTAATAAAAAGAGCCGTAGTGATGTGAATCTGATTGCAACTGTGAATCCGCAGACACATAAGATTCTTCTTACGACAACACCGAGGGATTATTATGTGACGATTCCGGGGGTGTCCGGAACACAAAAGGACAAGCTTACGCATGCAGGAGTATATGGAATCGACACATCGATTGCAACTTTGGAAAATCTATATGATATAGAGATTCCGTTTTTTGTACGTGTAAACTTTTCTTCGGTAGAAAATATCGTGGATATTATGGGAGGAGTAGATGTAGAATCCAAGCTGGCATTTACAACAGGAAAAGAATCCGGAACAGTAGTGGATGTAAAAAAAGGAGCGAATCATTTTAATGGAAAGCAGGCGCTGGCGTTTGTAAGAGAACGACATGCCCTGGCAGCGGGAGATAATCAGAGGGGGAAAAACCAGCAGGCGCTTCTGACTGCACTGATTCATGAAGCGATGTCTCCGGAGATCGTCTTACATGCAAACAGTATAATCAACAGCGTGGCAGGAAGCGCAGATACGAATATGTCTGAGAATCAGATCAAGTCGCTGATCCGCATGCAGCTTGGCACAATGAAAGGCTGGGATGTTCAGTCTGTGGCGGCGGAAGGAGATTCCAGCGGAAAACAGTATTGCTATTCTTATAAAGGAAAAGCGTTATATGTAACTGTTCCATATGAAAGTTCTGTGTCAAAAATTAAAAAGAAAATGAGGAGGGCTTTGCAATGAAAAATAAGAAAATAAGGCAGATGTTTGCAATGACATTAACAGGTGTGATGCTGTGTACTTTGCCGGTCTGTGCGGCAGAGCCCGCAGAAAATACAGAAACGGCGGAAACTGCGGAAATGCAGAGCCCGGATTCGGCAAAGACGGAAACATCAGAAAAAACGGAAGAGCCTGCGAAGCAGGATGAAGAGACAAAAGAGCTGGTACAGGAGTATACAGGCTGGCTCAAGGAGAACAAAGCAAGAGCGGTGACAGGAACTTACAGCAGTGAACTGAAGAAATTTCCTGCTGATTATCAGAAGCTGCTTGCCACACTTCATAAAGCACATCCAAACTGGATGTTTATTGCGAAAAATACAGGGCAGGACTGGAATGAAGTCGTGGCTAAGGAAAGTATTTCTGGTGGAAAGAGCAGCACGAATAACAGTCTTCTGCCGAAGACAGCAGGAAGCCTTCTGCTCAGTAAAAAGAGTACAGATTATAATGCTTCTACAGGAGCCTACATAGGAAAGGATGGACCAAACTGGGTATCGGCAAGCAGACCGGCAGTTGCTTATTATGCAGATCCAAGGAATTTTCTGACGGATCGATATATTTTCATGTTTGAAGCGTTGAATTATAATTCCAAATATCATACATTGACTGGTGTGGAAAATATTTTAAAAGGGACAGATCTTTATAAAAAGAAGATCAGTTATCTGGACAAAAAAGGAAAAACATTTAATTTGAAACGGACGTATGGCGAGACGATTCTTGCTGCCGGTGCAAATGCGGGCGTCAGTCCACTGTTCCTGACATCCAAGATCCGGCAGGAGACAGGCGCTAAGCTGACAAATGGAAGTATTTCCGGCAAATATTCCTATGGCAGGAAATCTTACCGTGGATATTATAATTACTATAATATAGGTGCAGTGCCGGGAGGAGCTACCGGTTCAGCGGTTGCCAATGGTCTTATTTTTGCAAAGGGCGGATCGAGCGGGAAGAACACTTCCTATACAAGACCGTGGATGTCTCCGGTCAGTTCCATTACCGGAGGGGCGCAATGGATCGCAGAAAAATTCATCAAGCGCGGACAGAATACGATTTATTATGAACGCTTTAATACAATTGTAAAACCATATTACAGCCATCAGTATATGCAGAATCTGACGGGAGCGGCAGCGGAAGCAAATTCTACTTATAATACATATAACAATATGAATATTGTCAATGATGCTTATGTATTTTACATTCCGGTTTATAAAAATATGCCGTCACAGGGAGCGACCGTGACGATTTCCAAATCTGTGAAGAGTGGAACTGTTACAACGAATGTCACGCTACGCAAAGGCGTTTCGTCCAGTACGCCTTCACTTGGCACGATACCGAAAGGAAAGAAAGTGACAGTCAGTGGCGGAAAATATACGGACAAGAGTTTGGCGGTTTCCACGCAGGAGGCAAATCCGTACTGGATGAAAGTAACGTATGCCGGAAAGACAGGTTATGTATCCAGCCGTTATCTGCAGATGAATACGAACACGAAGATTGTGGCAGGTAATACAAAACAGCTTAGCGCAAAATCTTCAAAAGCAGGAAAGATTTATTATGAGACAAGTAATCCGGCAGTGGCAACTGTGAATGACAGTGGTAAAGTCACAGGAAAGAAAGCCGGAAAATGTATGATCTATGCAGTGACAAGTTCCGGAAAAGCAGTTGATGCTATTGGAATTGAAGTGACGAAAAAGAGCGGTTCTTCGAATGACAAACCAACGCCAAAACCAGATCCAAAGCCTGCACAGGCAAAAACATATTCAACATACCAAGCAACAACAAACGTTAACTACCGGACAGGAGCCGGAACAAAGTATGCGACGAAAGGAACACTGAAAAAAGGACAAAAGATCAATGTAGAAAACGGCTATTCCAAAAAGGCGGACGGTTATACGTGGTATCGCTTTAAGATGAACGGTAAAAAATATTATGTTGCTTCAAAATACCTGAAAAAGGTAACAGCGGCAAAGAAAACATATACAAAATATGTGACAACAACAAGTGTCAATTACCGGACAGGAGCCGGAACGAAGTATGCGACGAAGGGAACTTTGAAAAAAGGACAGAAGCTCAACGTAGAAAACGGCTATTCCAAAAAGGCAGATGGATATAAGTGGTATCGCTTTAAAATGAATAGCAAAAACTATTACATTGCGTCAAAGTATTTGAAAAAAGCATAAAAATATTTACATAAAAAAAGGAATGAAACGGCATCGTGTAATCCCATGGGAGAGCGCGGTGCCGTTTGTCGTGCCGATAAACCTTGAAATATCGTACATATTCGTATATAATGTTACAGGTATATTAAATATATGCGTATTTTGAGGTGGCTGAATGAAAAAACATTTGCATAAATTTGAGACAACATTGTGGTTATTTATAAAATTTATTTTCTATATATCTTTAATGATGGCGTTTGTCCGTATCATGGGAAGAGAGAGTATCGGACTGACCAGATTGTCCCGTACACTTGGAATTACTGTATCAACATTCGCGATTGTTGGATTGCTGTTCCTGTCTGTATACGGGAAATATGATGTGGGGCGCAGAAAGAGTAAGCCGATCATCTATTCACTGACACTTGCCGTGATCTGCACAGATATTGTTACTTATCTGCAGTTAATGATCATGAGAACCAATGTACCGAGCGTATGGCAATTCCGTCTGAACAGTCTGGGACTTTTAGGACTCGCTCTTTGTGTACAGCTTGTTCTCATTATCTTTTTTTCATATGCGGGAAACTGGTTGTTTTTCCTGATCCACAAGCCGGAACAGTGTTGCGTGATCACATCTTCACAGCGCAGGCTGGACGAGCTTGTATTTTCTATGCAAAAATTCAAAAAGCAATATCAGATTTCGTCTGTTGTGGATTATCGCAATCCGGATAAGCGAAAGTATATCAAAGAAGCGCAGACTGTATTCGTATATGATGTACCGGTAGAAGCGCGTACAGATATTATGCGCTGGTGCTATCAGTACAATGTGAATCTTTATTTCAATCCGGAGATCGAAGATATTATGGAACTGAATGCGGAACAATATGTGTTGAATGATGTATATCTGCTGAATAAGAATGTAAAAGCACTTACTATGGAGCAGAGAATTGTAAAACGGAGCATGGATATTGTTCTGTCGCTTGTGCTAGGAATTTTATCTTCCCCGTTCTGGATCCTTGGAAGTCTTGCAGTGAAACTTAATGATGGAGGGCCGGTTCTTTTTAAACAGGAGAGAGCGACCATTCACGGCAAGCGTTTTGAAGTGTATAAGCTTCGCACCATGAAGCCGAATAATGATAACCATTCCGTTACAAAGGATGATGACCGTATCACGAAGCCGGGCAAGTTTCTTCGCAGAACAAGAATTGATGAACTTCCACAGCTTTTAAATGTATTAAAAGGTGATATGACATTTGTTGGTCCGAGACCAGAGATGATCAAAAATGTAAAGGAATATACCGAAGAACTTCCGGAATTTGAGTACCGTCTCCGCATGAAAGCCGGTTTGACCGGGTATGCGCAGATCCGAGGCAAGTATAATACGACACCGAAAGATAAGCTGATCATGGATATGATGTATATTGAACAGTTCAGTATACTGAAAGATATCCAGCTTATTTTCCAGACGGCAATTGTATTACTGAAATCAGACAGTACAGAGGCGTTTGATAAGAACAACAAACACTGTCCGTATAAATTTGAAAAATGGAAAGAAAAAAAACATGGTAAAAATAATTAAAATAGGTACGGCAGGGCTGCAGCTTTTATATAATGGTATGAAATTATTGCCGACACAGAAAAAAATTGTCATGCTCAGCCGGCAGAGTAATGAGCCATCGGACGAATTCCGTATGGTGGAACATGAACTCTTAAAACAAAACAAAAGTGTTAAGGTTGTGTTGCTGTGTAAAACACTGGATGGGGGCGTGGATTCCAGCCTTTTCGGAAAGATTCGTTATGGTTTCCATATGCTGACGCAGATGTACCATCTTGCAACCGCACAGGTAGCGGTGCTGGATACTTACTGTATTCCGGTCAGCCTGCTAAAACATAAAAATTCGCTGACGGTTATCCAGATGTGGCATTCCATGGGAACAATGAAAAAGTTCGGCTATACAGCACTGGATACAGCAGAAGGCAGCAGACGCGAGATAGCCGAAGCAATGAAGATGCATCAGAATTATGATTATGTATTTGCGAGTGCAGATGCGTACAAGGATCATCTGGCAAAAGGATTCCGCTGTGAGATTGAAAAAATCGTCACTATGCCGCTTCCAAGACTGGATCTGCTAAACAGCAGGTCTTATCAGGAAAAGACAAAAGAGAAGATATATGCAAAATATCCGAAACTGAAAGAAAAGCCGGTGATTTTATACATTCCGACATTTCGGAAAGATGAGACAGCATTTGGTCCGGCACTTGAAAAATTGATTCATGCAGTCGATACAGACAGATATAATCTGGTTGTGAAATTACATCCGCTGTCGAAGATGAAGCTTCAGAATGAGACCATGAGCGCTGACGGATTTTCAAGTTTTGAGATGCTGTCCGTAGCAGATTATGTAGTCAGTGATTATTCCTGTATTATATACGAAGCAGCAGTACTCGGCATTCCGCTGTATTTCTATGATTTCGACATGGATTTTTATAAAAATGGCAGAGGACTTGCGATTGACTATGAAAACGAACTGCCGGGTGTGATATCCGAAGATGCAGCTGAGATCGTGCGTGCGATCGAAGAAGACTCTTATGATAAGAAAGCCTTAAAGCAGTTTGCAGATAAATATGTAACACCAACAGAACATGCAACAAAAGACATTGCAGATTTTATATTTCGATTTATTAAATAAACGGAGGAACGAAGATGAACAGAGTTTTAGAAGACGATTTAAAGACAATTATTGCAGAAGATCTTTCATGGGAGAAACTGAAAAATAAAACCGTAATGATTACCGGTGCAAGCGGTATGGTAGGTTCTTATATGTTATATGTACTCCTGATGCTCAACGATGAGAAGCATTATGGTATTAAAGTGGATGCTGTTATGAGAAATGTAAATAAACTTCCGGAAGAGATCAGAAACCGTGAAGATGTGAATGTTGTAGTAGCTGATGTGACAAAAGATATCCCGGATGTCGGAGATATTGATTATATTATCCATGCAGCAAGTCCGGCAAGTCCGCTTATTATGCAGAACCAGCCGGTGGAGACAATTGCCGCAAATACAATCGGAACATTTAAAACACTGGAACTTGCAAAAGAGAAAAATGCAGAAGGATATCTCTTTATTTCATCCAGAGAGATCTACGGACAGCCGGATGAAGGACAGGAATTCTTCTATGAGAATACTTACGGATTTGTAGACCAGTTGAATCCAAGATCCTGCTATTCCGAAGGAAAGAAAGCAGCAGAGACGATGTGCGTATGCTTCCATGAAGAGTATGGCTTGAATACAAAGATTGCCAGACTGGCACACACATACGGACCGGGAATGTCTATTTATGATGGACGTGTACAGGCAGATTTTCTGAAAAATGTATATCATAATGAAGACATTGTATTGAAGAGTGAAGGAACAGCAGTCAGAACTTATACTTATATTGCGGATGCTATCGCAGGTATGTACCGGATTCTGTTAGATTCGGAAGATATTGTATATAATATTGGTAATGAAGCAGGAAAAGTTTCCATCCGTGATCTGGCAGAGATTCTTGTAAGCATTTATCCGGAGAGAGGACTGAAACTTGTATTTGATATTCCGGAGGGCGGAACAAAGGGAACTGCGCCATATACACTGGGAATCTTAAGCAGTGAGAAGCTCAGAAAACTTGGATGGAACCCAAAGTATTCTGTAAAAGATGGATTCAAGAGAACTCTGGAATATCTGGAACTGGAAAACGTTGAATAGCTAATATAGAACAAAAAGAAAAACAACAGGTAAAATAAGGAGAAAAGACATGAGTAAAAATATTGCAATTGTATTCGCAGGTGGAGTGGGAGCCAGAATGGGTTCCGGACTTCCGAAACAGTTTATCGAAGTAAACGGAAAACCAATCATTATCCATACACTGGATATTTTTGAAGAGCATCCGGACATTGACGAGATTTACGTGGCATGTAAAGAAGAGTATATTCGCAAATTACAGAAGATGGTACAGCGCCATATGATCGACAAAGTGAAAAAAATCGTTCCGGGCGGCGCAACCGGACAGGATTCCATCTACAATGCATTACAGGCAGCAAGAGAGAACAATACACCGGATTCAATTGTACTCATCCATGATGGTGTACGTCCATGTATTTCAAAGGAAGTCATTGATGATGACCTGGCATGCGTAAAAGAACACGGAAATGCGATTACATGTACACCGTTATTTGAGACACCGGTCATCAGCGAGGATGGAAAAACAGTAGATGAAGTTCCACCGCGTTCCAAATTCTATACAGCCCAGGCACCACAGTGTTTTTATCTGGGTGATGTGCTGGAAGCACATGCACAGATGCGTATGAATAACCCGGGATATGAAGGCGTCGTAGATACATGCAGTATGATGAAAATGCTTGGAAAGAAGGTTTCACTTGTAGCCGGCCCAAGAGGTAATATTAAAGTTACAACGCCGGAAGATCTGTATACATTCCGCGCAATGATTCAATACAGAGAATCCGAACAGATTTTCGGATTTGCCAACAGAGAAGTTCCATCCGGATTAAAGAAATAAAGAAAGTTTTGACAAACGATACCTATTTGATTATAATAGGTGAGGTGTGCGTAAAAAGCACAGTGACATGAAAACGAAAATAGGGTCTAAATATCTAGGAGGAAAAACGGTGTTTACAAGTGTTAGATACGTGATAAGAGAGAATACGCAGAATATGTATCGTATTTTTTCTATCGCAAAATATGAGCTGCTGGCAGATATGCGTGACAGTAAGCTTGGATGGTTCTGGAATTTTGCCAATCCGGCGATTCAGGTAATGACTTATTGGTTTGTATTTGGTTATGTATTTAATAGAAAAAGCGTAGGGCATATTCCTTATTTGCTCTGGATGCTTGGCGGAATGGTTGTATGGTTTTTCATCAGCCCATGTATTACGGACGGATGTAATGCAGTCTTTAAAAAGATAGATGTAATTACGAAGATGAAGTTTCCGGTCAGTGTTCTGCCGATGACAGTTGTTTTACAGAAATTGTTTGATCATTTTTGCCTGATGATTATACTGATTGTAGTATTTGCATTATATGGTTATTATCCAACCTGGCACTGGATCGGGTTGATTTATTATCTGCTGTGTGCGATTATATTTGCAGTATCGCTTTCATTGACGACATCTGTATTAAATATGCTTGCACGTGACACGAGAAAACTGATTCTTGCATGCATGCGTCTGCTTTTGTATTTAACCCCTATTTTATGGGATATTGACAAATTAGGACATGGACGTTTGATGAAACTGATGACGTGTAATCCAATTTATTATGTAGTACAGGGATTCAGAGACTGCTTTTTCTACCACAAAGGTATTATGGCATATAGTTGGTCTATGGGATGGTTCTGGGGAATTACTTTAGTACTCTTCTTTTTTGGAAGCTATATGATGTATAAATTTAAAACACGTTTTATTGATCTGATCTAATTTACGAGGAGAATATAAGTGATGGGACAGCAGGATATTGCAATTGAATTTAAAAATGTATCAAAAATATATAAATTAAAACGAAAAGATAAAGAAGTAAAAAAGGATGAAAAGACACAGTTCTTCTATGCATTGAAGGACTTGTCTTTTCAGGTAAAAAAAGGACAGGTTCTCGGTATACTGGGAACGAACGGTTCCGGAAAATCTACAATGGCACTTGTTTTATCCGGAATTGCATCTCCGGATGAAGGAGAGATCATTGTCAATGGTGAACAGGCACTGGTCGCCATTAATACAGGACTTAATAAGCAGCTTACAGGTCTGGAAAATATAGAACTGAAAGGTGCTTTGCTTGGTTTATCAAAAAAAAGAGTGCAGGAAATTGTAGATGGAGTAATTGAATTCGCGGAGATTGGAGATTTCTTATACCAGCCTGTCAAGAAATATTCCAGTGGTATGAAATCCAGACTTGGATTTTCAATTAACCTTTGTCTGAATCCAGAGATTATGATTATAGACGAAGCATTGTCTGTTGGTGATAAATCTTTTGCTAAAAAATGTCTGGATCGTATGCAGGAATTAAAAGAAGATGGAAAGACAATTGTATTTATTTCACATTCACTTCCACAAGTGCAGGAATTTTGTGATTCAGCAATGTGGTTGGAAGGTGGAAAAATGAGAGAATATGGTGACATTGACACAGTGTGTGAACATTATGCTGAATACATTGAAACTTATAATACACTTACAAAGGCACAAAAAAAAGCAGAGCGAGATGAAAAGTTTAAGGAACGTATTATAAAAGACAGAAAGCCAGGATTATTTGACAGACTTTTTGGGTAATTTTATCTGTGTTATTTACATGGAAAATGGAGTGTAGGAGTAGGAAGAAATGAAGATAGGTATTATTTCGATTAATATGTTCTCGAAGGGATTAAATTTTGCTTGCCCTTTGCATAATTTTGCTTTTCAGCAGTTTTTGTTAAAAAATAAAATTGATAATACAATTATCAGTTATACACCTGTATATTTTAATGATTTTAATCTCAGACATCCATATGAGTATTATAAAAAAATATGCGATAATATGGAAAAAAACGGAAAAAAAGAATTGGATCCGGATAATTGGCAGCGTTTTACTGAATTAAGGGACGAATATCAGGCGCTATATAATGAACGTGAAAGAAGATATGATAAATTTCAGAATTTTATTGATACCAATTATATTAAAACAGATAAAATTTATGATGCAGATTTGTTAGAAGTGGAAGATCCGGGATTTGATTGTTATATCTGCTGTACAGATGTTATCTGGAAGAAAGAGCCGGGTTTTGGTTTTGATCGCGGTTTCTTTTTGGCGTGTTCTTCTTTGGAAAATAAATGGAAAATCTCCTATGCGGCGAGCAGAGGTGTATATCATAGTGAAAATGAAGAGGATGAAAAGACATTTCTTCATTATATTGACGACATTGATGCTGTTTCCGTCCGTGAAAAATTTCTGGCAGAATATTTAAGAAAGAATATAAGCCAGGATGTTACGGAAGTGCTGGATCCAGTACTGTTACATGAAAAAGAATTTTATTATGATTTTATGAAAAAACCGGAAGAAGAACATTATTTGTTCTTATATTATGTACAGGAAAAAGCAGAGGCTACGATTGAACAGGCTGTAAAATATGCCAGAGCACATAATTTAAAGATTGTCGAAATTACAGATCGTCCAATTAAAGGCGGACGTCTTCAGCAGTATACTGATGTAGAAGTTATTTATAATTATGACATGGGAATTGAAGAATGGCTGGGGTACATCCGCTATGCAGATGCCGTGTTTACAAATTCATTCCATTGCTGTTGTTTTAGTATTTTGTTTGAGAAAGAACTTTTCGTTGGCTTTCGTATGGGAGATAAAGTTACGCATGTATTAGAAATGTTTGACATGTTAGAACGTAAATTTGAAAGGGAAAGTGATTTGATTAATAATCCACTGCCTAAGACAGATTACGAAAAAGTAAAAAAAATTATGGCTGAAAAGAGAAAAGAATCATCTGAATTTATTTTAAATGCAATTCATGCGATGGAGAATAAAGAAAAGCAAAAAAAAGATTATGGATGGTGGAAGCGCAGACAAACATATCCAATTCATTATAACAGCGGCGTAAAAGATGAAGTAAAAGTTGGTACATTTGCTTCGGTACCGGGAGAAACCAGGAGATTTTCTTCGGGAAGTACAGAATTTACTCCTGAAAGATATGCAGAGAATGATGGAATGTTTAAATTACTTTTCAATGGATTCGGATATCATAATCACGTTCCTGCAGGATGGAGGATTCGTTTCCGAATAGGAAAACGCTGGTATTGGTACTTAGAAGATCATACGTATGTTGAAAGAACGGAATATAGTGAAAATAATGAAAAATATAGTCCATTAAAAATTTTCAGAGAAGGTGAACGGATTCCGTTTATCCCACTTAATGGAATAAAGGGAATTGTAGCAGAGGCAATCTGGGAAGAAGGAATGAATTCTTTTGATGTTGTTTATAACGGAGGCAGGAAATCCCGAAAATTACAATATCAGTTCGATGAGTCAAAAGGAACAGTATTTGCCAGAAATGATCTTTCTGTTGAATATCGAATGTCAGAAGCAGGCATTAATGATGGTACATCAGAACTCCTTAATGAACATTATTCTATCCCACATTATAAATGTTTAGGTAGAAAGATGCGTATAAAGGATAATGATAAATGGTATTGGTACATGGCGGATGGTTCTTTAAAATTAATTGAGCCAGGAACGCCGGAAACAGGTGAACGTTATATATTTAAAGAAGAGTCAAAGATTCCATACATTCCGGCAGGAAATGTAAGTGTTGTTGTATTTGAATCTATCTGGCAACCGTCTGTTTCAGCAAAATGCTGGCATAAAGTTAAGAAGCTGGTTCGTCCTGCGAAAGGAAAAGAAAATGAATAAGCCAGATGTATTTTTTGAAATTTGTAATTTAAAATGGGAAAGAATTTTCCTGTCACTTGAAGTGCAGACAAATTGTAAGGATAATGCTACATTCAGTCTGGAAAGAATTGGAAAAATTATACATGAAGAACAGGAAGGCACAGAGAGTGTCCGGGCGGAGGTTCTGGAAAAAATCCCGGTTTCCTATGAAAAGAAAGAGAATGGATGTTATTATTTTTTCTTGAATATTTCCGCGATGAATGACAATGCATTTCTCAATAATGGAAAATGGAGGATCGTGGCGCATACAGCAGATAGTGATTATGTATGTGTTACGTCTCATAAAACGGGGTATCTTTTAGACGATTATTCGAGAATATTCCGTTATGGAAAAGGAAAGTATGCATATAATATTTCGTTCAGCTCTTTGGAGGACGAAAAGAATTTCTGGTTTTTGATGAATTCTTATTTTATGATACAGAATAAGCATTGGAAAACCCGCCGTTATGTGCAGGAAGCGATGACTTTAAAGGGTAAATTCAAGCGTTTGAATATGTATACTGCGATTGTTCTGATGCGGGCATTTTACGTTGTATGGTCGCATATCTTTCCAAAGCGTGGAAAAAATATTCTGTTGATGAGTGAAACGAAAGATTATTTGTGGGGCAACCTGAAGTCAATAGATGAAAGGCTGCATGCAAGAGGACTGGATAAGCAATTTCATATTTCGTATTCATTCAGAAGAGCTGTTGGATCCCATATGAGCATACTTAGCTGGGCAGGGCTGATATTCAAGATCGCAAAACAGGATTATATTTTTGTTGATGATTATGTACCGGTATTCGGTTTTTTGAAATTATGTAAGAAAACGAAGTTGATTCAGGTGTGGCATGCAGGTGTAGGTTTCAAATCAGTTGGGTACAGCCGCTTTGGTAAAAGTGGCACACCGTTTCCGGCAGGTTCCTGCCATAAGCAATATGATTATGTACTGGTAGGTGCTCCAAAACTGGTTGAGGTATATGCGGAGGTATTTGGACTTCCGGAAAATCGTTTTCTCCCGGTTGGAATGCCGAGGCTGGACGGATTTTTAGATGAAAATAAGATCCGAAATTTCAAAAATGAATTTTATAAAGAATATCCAAATCTGCAGAGTAAGAAAATTATTCTGTTTGCACCGACATATCGTGGCGACGGACAGAAAACAGCAAATTATAATTATGACTGGCTGGATTTGAAAGAGATTTATGATTTTTGTGGAGAAGAATATGTATTTTTAGTAAAGATGCACCCGTTTGTAGATGATCCGATTCAGATTCCGCAGGAATATCAGAACCGAATCATAGATTTTGCATCTTATCCGAATATTAACGATCTGTATTATGTGACGGAGATTCTGATCACAGATTATTCTTCAAACTATTTTGAATATTCTTTAATGGAGCGCCCGATTTTGTTTTACACACCGGACAGAGAAGTTTATGAATTGTCACGCGGTGTGCACAGAAGTGTAAAGGAATGCGCACCTGGAAAAGTGTGTGATACATTTGAAGAAATGATGCGTGCACTTCGAAATAAGGATTATGAGATTGAAAAGGTACATCAGTTTGTAAAAGATAACTATGATGAATATGACGGTCATGCGGCAGATAAGGCAATTGATGCTATCTTATTAAAAAAGTAGAAAAAGAAATGACAGAGGACTGAAACCAAAAATCCTTTGTCATTTTTGATTTTCTAATGTATCTTAATATATAATTCATAAAGTTGGTGTGGAATACAGATGAGATTATGGTATAATCATAGTAATATGCATAAATTATTAAAAAGGAGAAGAAAAGATGCAGATGAAAAAACAATTAAAACGTATTTTAGCGTTTGTTATGGCGTTCACTTTCATAGTGTCTACACAGGTACACGCCGCAGATGGCGAAAGTAGCGCACTGATGGATATCAAATCTGATGGATATGAGATTCAGATTGCTGATTCCGCCAGTATCACATATACTGGTAAAGAAGTCACACCGGCGATTAAAGTTGTGAGAACAGATGAATCAAAAGAAGAAACAGTTCTTGATGAGAACAAATATGAGACTGCATATTCTGATAATGTGAATGCAGGAACTGCCAAAGTTACTGTAAAGGGAAAAGAAAATGAAGGCGTTACCGGAGAATTAACAAAAGAATTTACAATTTCTCCGGCATCTTTGAAAGATGCAGCGGTTACAGTGGCAAACAAGTCAGCTACATACACAGGAACAGCCGTGAAGCCTGCAGTTACAGTAGAACTTGGTGGTAAAGTGTTAAAAGAAAATACCGATTATAAAGTGTCTTATGCGAATAATAAGAATGTCGGAACTGCGGAGATAACCGTAACCGGAATCGGTAATTATACAGATACTGCCAAAGCAACATTTTCGATTGTAGTTGGAACTTCTGATATCAAGACAAGTTCTGTATACAATAAGGTTAGTCTTTCGTGGGGAAAGGTTACAGGAGCTTCCGGATACAAAATCTACCGCAGTACATCAAAAGACAGTGGATATAAAGCAATAAAAACAGTTAAATCCGGAGCAACAGTAAATTATAATGATACGAAGGTTACTTTTAATCAGACGTATTATTATAAAGTGCGTGCATATCGTATAGTTGGAGATAAAGCAGTATTTGGAGAGTATTCACCAGTTTCGAAGCAGAAAGTAAAAGTAGGAACTTCTTCAGTAAAGCGTACTGCATCTGCATCTACGACATCTTACAATGCAGTTACTGTAAAGTGGAGTAAAGTCAATGGTGCAAATGGCTATAAAGTATATAGAAGTACATCTGTAAATGGAACTTACAAGGCATTAAAAGTTATAGCAAATGCAACCTCATATACAGATAAGACAACAACATGTGGAACTACTTATTACTATAAGGTGCGTGCATATCGTCTTTCAGGAAAGACAAAATGTTACGGTGATTTATCAAAAGCAAAATTCGGTCGTGCACTTCCGGGAACAACAACGATTAAGGCAAGTTCTGAGTGCTTTCAGACAAAGGTTAATTTAAAGTGGGTAAAAGTATATGGCGCGAGTGGATATGAGATTTACAGATCTACGTCAAAATCAGGGAAATATACACTTGTAAAGAATATTAAAAGTGGACGTACTGTAAAATGGACTAATTCGGGACTGAAAAAAGGACAGTATTATTACTATAAGATTCGTGCATATCGTACAGTAAATGGCAAGAAATTATATGGCGGATATTCTAATCGTTTCCGTAAAGGAACGGCAGGATGGAAATATATAAACGGATTAAAATTATATTATGATGCGCAGGGAAAACTTGTAAAAGATGTCAGCAAGATTATCGGAAAACAGTCCTCTTATGTGATTAAAGTTAATAAAAAGATGAATGTTGTTACTGTTTATGCAAAAGACGGAGATAACGGCTATATTATTCCGGTAAAATCATTTGTATGTTCAGGCGGTGCGGCAACACCGGTAGGTACATTCTATACACCGGCAAAATATCGCTGGCAGACATTGATGGGACCATGCTATGGACAGTGGTGTACAAGAATTCATGGCGGTGTATTATTCCATTCTGTGTTCTACAGTACAAGAAGCAATTCTACATTAAGTGTGAATGCTTATAATAAACTGGGAACAACCTGTTCGCATGGATGTGTAAGATTAAGAGCGGGAGATGCAAAATGGATTTATGATAACTGCCGGTTGAGAACAAAGGTAATTATTTATAACAGCTCTTCGGTTGGTCCGTTTGGAAAACCGAAAGCAGCAAAACTTGCATCATGGCATACATGGGATCCGACAGATCCGACAGCAAGAAGCAAATGTAAAGCTCGTGGATGCCACTAAAAGAATCAAAGAAGAATATGAAAATGGCTACAGACTATTGAAAGTTTGTAGCCATTTATATTATAATACAAAAGTATGTGCAGAATCATTTCTAATGAGAAATAATTATAGAAATAACAGGAGATGCTTTATGAACGAAATAAGATATGAAATAATTATCACATTTCTTGAAAATGCAGATAAATTAAAGAAAACGGTACAAAGCTGTGAAAATCAGATATTAGAGAATGACAGAATTATAATTGTTGGAACCGGTAATCTGGAACAGATAAAATCATTAAAAGAGATTAAGAAATATAAAAAACAGATTACATTCAAACAGACAGCCACCGTTGCGGATGCTTATAATGAATGTGTGAGAGAAAGTGAGTCACAGTATACAATTTTCATGAAAGAAGGAGACTGGCTGGGTGAAGGGTTTCTGAAACATGCAGCCAGTGTAATGGAAGATGAAAAAGAACAGCAGATAGAAGAACCGGAAGCGGAATCAGAGTCACAAATTGAATCAGAGGATGAACATGAGGAAGAACATAAGACGAAAGGTGTAGTATTACAGAACGAAATCATGAATCCGGGAGAAGTATCTGTTCTGCTCCCTGTACAGTATTGTGATAATCTGCTGGTTTCTGAAAAGCCTAAAAAACATATTTTAAGTAAAAAAGTAATTAAAGGAACTTATGGAGTAGATATCACAAAGAATTACTGGGCACTGCAAACTGCTTTGCCAGGTGCGGTAATACGGACAGCATGTTTAAAAACATATACCTTTAATACTGAAATCATGTTTGAATATGACACGGATGTGTTGCTGCGCATTTTGAATAATGAAAAAAAATATCTGGTAACAGACAGGGCAGAGTATTATTATTTTGATCCGAAGGAAAATCAGGTATTATATCACATTCCTGCGCATTATTCACAGTGGTATGAAGAATCCGCAGAAAAATATTTATTGCCATTATTAAGGGATTCGGAAGATAGCCTGTTTATACAAAATTATGCGGTATATTATGTTCTGAACCGTTTCTTATGTAATCTTGATAATCGCAATAAAAAACAGCTTCTTGGAAAGAAGTTTGATAAATACTTAGAGGTAGTAAAAGAAATTTTCGGATTTGTTGATGATTATTATCTTACGAATCAGGATCTGCATAAATATTTATCAAAAAACCCGCAGATTTTATGTATGTTCCTTCGAATCAAATATGGAATTGATAATGTGAAATATGAGTATCGACAGGAGATTGATCCGGAGACAGAGGAAAAGGATCTTGTGATGTACTTTAATGGAAATCGTATTTCTTCTGTAAACAGTCATTATTTTTCAATCGGAATGATGAATTATGTAGATGGAAAAGTCTGGCTGGATGGTTCTCTGATCAGCATATTTGCGCAAGGAGGAATTGATTTTTATGCTGAATTTAACGGAAAGATGATAAAGGTAGAGGATACAGATTCTTATTCCCTTACAAAATATTTTGGAGTTCCGGCTTACAGAAGAATTACTTATCATCTGGAATTGCCGTTGAATCCAAATAAGAAAAATCAGGCAGTACGGTTTTATGCAAAAGATAAAAATGACAAATATCAGTTGAGAATTACATTTTCGGATCACTGGGCGAAATTAAGTAAAATACCAAGATATTCCTACTGGCATTTTAATAAATATTTATGCCATCATGCGGAAAATTCGATTGTATTTAAAAAAGCAAATATTGTAAATGTTTTGAAAAGAGAGATACAGTTCCAGTTGAATCTGCTGAAGATCAATTCTAAATACAGCCGCCATGCATTGGCACTCCGGTGGTTATATTGGATTACAAGACCATATTTTAAAAAGAAAAAAATCTGGTTGATGTTAGACAAATTATACAAAGGAGGAGACAGTTGCGAATATCTGTATCGCTATTCGGCAAAATTAGAAGATGGTGTTACAAGATATTATGTAATTGATAAGAAAACGCCGGATTATAAAAAATTGAAAAAAGACGGATATAAGCCATTGGCAACAAATTCGCTGATGCATCAGCTTGCATTTTTAAATGCAGATCTTGTATTGATCACAAATTCACATTTGTTCCCGTTTAATGGATTCCGTAAAGAAAAGTCCAAATATTTCAGAGGACTTTGCAATTTTTCATCTATGTGTCTGCAGCACGGATTATCTGTGCAGAAGTGTGCAATGGCACAGAGAAGGATTATTGATAATACGACAGGATATTTCCTGGCATCGAAATATGAATATGAAAATCTCTCCAAACATGCATATGGATATCAGAATTTTGATGTGTTGAAATTAACAGGAATCGGACGATATGATGGATTGATCAGTAATGATCAGAAACAGATTTTGCTTTCACCAACCTGGAGAATGTACAATGCACTTCCGGTAACAACGAGTGAAGGTGATCAGAGGGGATATAATCCGGAGTTTAAAAACTCTACATATTACCAGGTGTATAATAATCTGATCAATCATAAACGATTGATTGACTGTGCAAAGAAGACTGGATATAAGATTAAATTCTTACTGCATCCGATTTTGAGTTCACAGGCAGATGATTTTACACCGAATGAAGAAGTAGAAGTAATTCCATCTGTTGGAGATTTAAGCTATGAAAAGATATTGACAGAATCTAGTTTGATGGTTACGGATTATTCAGGAGTTCAGTTTGATTTCGCTTACATGAGAAAGCCGATTGTTTATTTCCACCCGGAAGAACTGCCACCACATTACGAAGATGGAATCTTCTTCTACGATACAATGGGATTCGGTGAGATTTGCACGAAGACAGAACAGCTTGTGGACCTGCTGTGTGAATATATGCAAAACAATTGTGTTATGAAAGAAAAGTATGTAAAGCGCGCAGATGATTTCTTTGTATATAAAGATCATAATAACTGTAAGAGAATTTACAAAGAGATAATGAAGAGTCAGAAACAGATTGATATAGACAAAATGCGAAAGTAACAGGTGTGTATTATGAAAAAACATTATTTTGCATATGAAATGTTCTCGAAATACAGAGGAGCAATTATGGGAATACAGATTTTATTGATTGTGTTTTTCCATTTTACAGAAGATTGCAAGGGATATAACGTCAGATATTCTGGTATAGTTTACTGGTTTTATAATTATGTTAAAAGTTCCGGAGTAGATATATTTCTTCTGGTATCAGGTTTAGGACTTTATTATTCCTGGAAGAAGAGGGCAGAGCTGAAATCGTTTTATCAGAGGAGATTTGTAAAAATACTGATTCCATATTTTCTGGTTGCGGTACCGGCATGGATATGGCTGGATCTGATTGAAGAACATAATGGATTAGTACAGATGTTTTCGGATCTATTTTTTCTTACATTCTTTGTTGGAAAAAATAAATGGTTCTGGTATATATTATTATGTGGTTTTTGTTACCTTATTTTTCCATATATATTCGATGTGATTGAGAAAGTCCGGGATCATACAGAAGCAAAGATGCGTGTACTTGTATTGTGCCTGACAGCTACAATTGTTACAATGATGTTGCAATTGTATGCAAAAGATCTGTATATGAATATCAGTATTGCAACAAAGAGGGTTCCGGCATTTATAATCGGTGTATATATTGGAAAATTAGCCTGGGAAAAGAAGGGAAAACCCATATGGAGCGTCTGGTTACAGCTGATACTTTTATGTTGGATGATGATTCCATTGCAGCTATATAACAAAAAGATAATGGGAGTATATTTACTTGCATTGATGAATTTGACAATCTGCGAGATTCTAATGTTGCTCTTTGAATGGACAGAGAATAAATCTTCTGTGATTTTAAAGTTGAGAAATGGTATTTTGGCAATATTAAACTGGTTTGGTAAATATACGATAGAGATTTATTTGATACATGTTGCATTCAGAAAAGTATTTAAGACTTTGGATTATCCTACATATCGATTAAAATATGAAGGAAGTATGCTTTTAATTTCATTTGTTCTTGCAGTTGCCTTGAAGTATTTGGATCTTTTCATGGAGAAAAGAGTACTTCTGAGTTTACAAAAAAAATAGCTTGAGAATTACGAAAGACTTTTTGACGAAAATTAATTGTCCAAAAAGTCTTTTTTGTCATAGCATCCGGAGGAAGCTGCCATTGGCAGGTTCTATAGGTTATAACCACAAAATGAGAATAAAAATATGTTAGAATATACTAACAGAAAATATTATTCTTAATATTTTCTGAAAATCAAAAAATATATAGAGGGTTTGTGTTAAAATGCTACAATGGATGTTTTAGGAGAAAGGAAAAGTGGAATGAGTAATTATAAAAAAATATTTTGTATGAGTGTTTATAAAATAATTACGATTATAACATTTTGCGTGTTGTTGATGATAGGGAGTGGAACGATTTTTCATGCTCATAACAGTGTGTTTATGTCTGTTTTACAGCCAGCGGTAAGGATAGCATTTTTAATAATATTAATTTTGACGGTTATAGGCAGTTATGTTTTATTGTTTCGTTTTTTTCAAAATGCTTCAAAAAAGTCAATTATAATAGCTACGCTGGTAATTGTATTCATGATGTTACTTGTGTATGGAATAATTCTGTATAATATTCAGCCATTTGCTTCATCGGATGCTTATAATGTACAGGATCTTGCACTTTATTTGGCGAAGACCGGGAAACACCGAGTGTCTGCGGATGCGCCTCATGCAATGGAATATTTTGGATATTATGCTAATAATTATTTTTTAACAATTTTATTAGCAAAATATTTCAGGATTTTGTTGTGGCTTGGAATTCAGGATATATATATTCCATTATATATATTAACAATTGGAGGGATGCTTGTTGGAACAATGTTCTTGTATTTGACAGGAGTATATGTGAAGGGAATTCGTGGTGGAGCAGAGATTTTGGCACTTTGTGCAGGTAATCCACTATATTATATATTGCCGCTGTGGGCATATACAAATGCACTTTCAGTACCATTTACTGCTGCTACAGTATACTTTGCTATTCGTCTGTTGCATGAAAAGGGAAGAAAGGGCAGAGGTATATCTGCAGCTTTATTTGCAGGAAGTCTTGCAGTTGGATATTATATACGACCGACCGTTGTGATACCGGCTATTGCTTTTTTAATATGCCTTATTGTAGAGCTGATTGCAGGAAAACGTCAGTGGAAAGAGGTAGGAGAATGTGTTGGAATTGTAATCGTGGTTTCAGCGATTACAATAGGTGGAATTTCAAAGATAAATCACAGATATTTTTCGGAGGTATCTGATCAGAATATTCCAATTACACACTGGATGATGATGGCATCTCATGGAACTGGTGAACTTGATATTGCAGATTATAAATATACGATACAGTTTCCGTCAAAAGAGGAGAAACAGAAGGCTGATTTAAAGCGGTTAAAAGAGAATTATGAAGCATATTCGCTATCGGAGCTGTTTGATTTTATAAATAAAAAATTAGATATTTCCTGGTGCTATGCTGATGGAAATGATCTTTTGGAAAAGGTTTCACAGAACCGGAAAAATACAGTTATTTACAACTGGATTCTTGGAAGTAAATCGGATTTATTCCGAACATATTGTTATGCTTTTCGTATTGCGAATATAGGGATGGTTCTGCTTGTATTATGGAAGATGCTGAAAAAAAGAAATCAGGATGTAAATCAGGTGTTTTATACATTATCATTTTTAGGTGGCGTATGTTTTTACAGTATATGGGAAATAAAAGCGTCTTATGGAATGCCATTTCTTATGTTTCTTTTGCTCCTTGGAAGTTATGGAATGGAATATTTAGCAGAGCAGATGAAAGAAAAAAAGAAAAAATGTATTTGTATAAATGAGGGAGGCAAAAACTTCTGGCAGAAAACAACAATAATTATATTTATCGTGAGTGTTTCAGTAATGATGTATGCAGAAATCAGTCAGTCTGTAACGGTACATAAAGAATGGGAAGTCCATTGTGCAGATATAGGATCTGTAAGAAAAATAAAAGGATATCAGAAACGATTTCGTCTGGAGCAGATTTTTTATGCGGACAGACCATATAACAGAATCGTTCTCATGGCTGGCGCAAAGGGAAAAGCCAAAGAGAATAATGCAAGTATATATGTGAAATTGACGGACACTTCCGGAAAATTGTTATATCGTGGAGAAATTGCAGCAAAAAATCTTTCCAGGCAGCAGGAAGTTGTATTAAAAATTCCGAAAGTTTTACCAGAAGGTAAAAGAAAATATAAATTAACAATATGGAAGAAAAGTGAGTACGCAGGAAATTTAAATATCTGGAAACGGAAAGAAGGTGTGCTCCATAGCTATAAAGGAGTAATGAAAATTTCCGGCGATAAAATGAAGTCAAAGCTGTATCTGGGTGTTTATCTGGAAAAGCAGGAAGCATGGTGTTCTGGAAGAACGGCTTTTGTTATATGCTTATGTTTTTGCGTGCTTGCATCTATGGTATTTTTGTGTTGCCCGGAAGCATGCCTGAATAAAGTGAAAGAAAACGGATAATGTTAAATGATTTGGGAGAAAAAGATTATGTCTGGAAACCGACATATAAATTAGAAAAATCTGAACATCCAAATGGATTGAGTTATTATAATTCATATATTTATTTAGATATTACTATTAATGTAATAAAAAGGGAACGGAACGATTAAGTCGCTCCCTTTTCCACAATTTCTGAAGATAATATTAAGAATTGTTGAAGCTTTACAGAAGATGGACATATAAATGGAAAAAGTGTGCTAGACTACGAAAAGAACAAATCATAGAGGTATAAAATACGAGAGTAGAAAGATATGCATACTTTTAGAATGAAATTACAATTGAATCTATATAAAGCCGTTATGGCATTGACTTTATTTTTTATTGTATTTATAGAAGCAGGGACAATCGTGACAGCACAAAGCCAGGTGTTTGCAGATATTTTGTCACCGGTAATGCGGTTGCTGCTTCCAATTCTTATTGCATTGTTGCTTGGCAGTTCTCTGCTCATCCTTTTCAGATGTTTGGACAAGATGGGAAAAAAGGGACTCTGGATATACACGGGTATATTATTTGTGATATTATTAGCTGGTTTCGGAGTTATTCTTAGTAATTTTCTTCCATTTTCGTCTACAGATGCATATAACATGCAGGATATGGCAATGTATCTCGCAAAGACAGGAGAAAAGCCGATTTCTGATACAGCACCGCATGCATCTTATTTCGGAATGTTTTCCAATAATTATTTCCTGACTGTTATATTTGCAAAATTTATCAATATGTTGTCCCGTGCCGGTATCACAGAAGTACAGTTTGCTCTGTTAGCTTTATCTGTGGCAGGAATGATTATTGCGACAATATTTTTATATTTGACAGGAATTCGTATCGGAGGTTTAAAAGGCGGAGCGAAAATTCTGACATTATGTGTGTTGAATCCGATTTATTATATTTTGCCAATGTGGATATATACCTGCTCATTTTCCATCCCTTTTACGGCGGCAGTAATCTATTTCGGAGTCAGACTTTTGAAAGAAGAGTCATGGAAAGACAGAGTTATTTCTGCAATATTGTTTGCTGTATTCGGAATAACCGGTTATTATATCCGTCCAACGGTAGTGATCCCGATGATTGCATTTGTTTTCTGTTATATTTTGGATCAGCTTATTGGAAAAAAGAAAATAAAAGAAAGTATACAGAGCTTTGGAATCGTACTGCTTATAGGAATTGTAGTTTCGCATGGCATATCGGGATTAAACCAGTCGTATTTTGAAACAGTCTCAGCACAGAATTATCCAATTACACATTGGTTAATGATGGCGTCACATGGAGACGGAGAGCACAATA
This sequence comes from Dorea sp. AF24-7LB, assembly GCF_003478575.1. Lineage (NCBI taxonomy): Bacteria > Bacillati > Bacillota > Clostridia > Lachnospirales > Lachnospiraceae > Dorea > Dorea sp. AF24-7LB. The sequence continues at coordinate 145,991 of NZ_QUFR01000003.1, read as the reverse complement.
AAGAAGATTATGCTTATACACATCAGTTCAGGACAAAAGAAGAGAAAACACAGGCGACAGTTGACCGGATGATAAAAAATTATAAAAGTTACAGTTTCAGTGAACTGATGGCTTTTGAACAGAAGAAACTTATGGTTTCGTGGTGTTATGCGGATGGAGGAGACCTGATAGAAAAAATTTCGCAGGATCAGAAGAATACACCGCTGTACACATGGATATTAGGAAGCAGATTCGATCTGTTCCGGGCATACTGCTATGGATTCAGGATCTCTAATATGGCTTTTCTGTGTCTGGCATTATGGAGACTGCTGAAAAGGAAAAAAGAAGATATCCTTCAGGTATTCTGGGCAGTATCTATATTAGGTGGAATTCTTTTTTATTGTATCTGGGAAATAAAAAGCTCTTACGGTATGCCATTTGTGATGCTGTTTCTATTATTGGGAATGGCAGGGATTGATGAGAGTAAGGAAAAGTTATTTCAGAAAAGGAATGAGAAATATGCATATAAATGTGGCTGGACAGAACTGGTGCTTCTTGTGTGTGTGATCTGTATCTGCCTTGTAAGTGGAGAACAGATGAGAAAATCTAAAATTCCTGTGTATCAGTGGAGTGTGCACTGTATTAATGGAACATCTGCAAAGAAGATGGAAGATGTAGGAAAAACAGTCCATATAAATCAGAAGTTTGAGGCATTACATTCATTTAACAGAATTGGATTGATCGTAAGTGCCGGAGACCGTGCAAAAGAGTTTAATGATATTTTGCAGGTACAATTAACAGATGAGAAGGGAAACCGGATTTACCGAGGAAAAATACAGGCTGATAAGGTGGGAGAGCATGGAAGTGTCATACTTAAATTTCCAAAAGTAACACCAACAAAAGAGAATAAGGATTATCATTTACGAATCTGGAATAAAAAACCTCATAAAGGCAAATTACGGGTGTGGTATAGAAAAGAGTTTTATATGCATAGTTATAAAGGAAAATTGGAAGTAGATGGAAGGAATCATTTTGAAAATTTGTATCTGCAAGTGTATAAAGAGACAAAAGAGCCGTGGTGTGACAAAAAACAGATGCTGGTAATAGCAGGAATCTTTTTACTGTGGACAGCAATTGTTCTGGTAATAATACCAAAAAAACGCTGCAATGAAAATGTTGAGAGAGGAGAGCGATAGCAGATGAGGGCAGAAACAAATATGGAGAACAATATAGAAATAAAGAATATCAGAGAGAAAACACCAACTCTTTATATTGTAATTCCGTGTTACAATGAAGAGGAAGTACTGCCGATTACCAGTAAGCAGTTTCTGGCAAAGATTCAGCAGTTAGTAACAGAAGAAAAGATTACAGATGACAGCCGGATATTATTTGTAAATGATGGATCAAAAGATTCAACATGGGATATTATCCGGAAACTCTCAGCAGAAGATCTGCATTATATTGGAATCTGCCAGAGCCGGAACCGAGGACATCAGAATGCTGTACTGGCAGGTCTTATGGAAGCAAAAGACCAGTGTGATATTACAATTTCGATTGATTGCGACGGACAAGATGATATTAACGCCATGGATCGTATGGTAGATGCGTATCTGGATGGCTGTGAAGTTGTGTATGGCGTACGTTCAAAACGAGATACGGATACAGTTTTTAAGCGGTTTACGGCAGAAGGGTTTTATAAGTTATTAAACTGGATGGGAGCGGAGGTTGTTTATAATCATGCAGATTATCGCCTGATTTCCAGTCGTGTATTACAGGAATTTGCGAATTATAAAGAAGTAAACATTTTCCTTCGTGGCATGGTTCCACTTGTTGGTTTTAAAAGTACGTCTGTATATTATGAAAGAGCAGAGCGTATCGCCGGAGAAAGCCATTATCCGTTAAAGAAAATGCTTGCGCTTGCCTTTGATGGAATTACCAGTCTGTCAGTAAAACCGATTCGTTTGATTACTTCCTTTGGGTTGCTTGTTGCAAGTCTGAGCTTTATCGGAATCCTTTGGGCAGTGATCGGTGCGCTGGTTGGAGAGACGGCACCGGGATGGGCGAGTGTAACCTGTATTGTATGTTTTATCGGAGGAATCCAGATGTTATTTCTTGGTGTGATTGGAGAATATATTGGAAAGATTTATCTGGAGACTAAGCATCGCCCACGTTATATTATCAGTGAGCGTACTTACAAAGATACAGATGCCAAGCAGGATATGGGAACTGATAAAAAGTAAAATGAGAGAAAATAAAAGGCAATAGAAAAAGAAAACAAAAGAGGGAAGAACGAAAATAAGATGAAGAAAGTAATTGATTGGGTAACAATAAAATTTTTGATCGTTGGAGTGATCAATACACTGGTGGGATCAGCGGTAATGTTTTTGCTGTATAATGGATTCCATACCGGATACTGGATTGCTTCCGCGTGCAATTATATTATAGGAAGTATTGTAAGTTATTTTCTGAATAAACATTTTACGTTCCGGAGTAAAGAAAAATCACTTCGCGAAGTGATAACATTTGCTGTAAATATTGTAATCTGTTATGTTCTGGCATATGGTATCGCAAAGCCATGTGTATATCAGATCTTCAGCGGGTATGGCACAAAGATACAAGATAATATTGCCATGTTTGCAGGAATGTGTCTGTTTGTGGGACTGAATTATTTTGGACAGAGATTTGTAGTTTTTAAAGGTGGAAAAGAATAAATTCCACCTTTTTCCTATAATTAAAATATTTTATAGAAAATGCCAATACAGCTTCCTGAAATTTGACAATAACCGCATTGTTACGGTATTCTGTTTTAGTAAAGCTATTATCTGAAAGAAATTGTTAGAAATAGTTTCTGCAGATGATTTGGGTGTAGGGAAATAGAACAGGAGATAATAAATATGAAGAAACGGAATATACTTGTAGCAATGATGACAGCACTGGCACTTTGTGTGGCCGCAGTTCCGGCATCTGTATATGCGCAGGATGCGACGGCAGAAACAACAGTAACACAGGAAACGGAAAATACAGAAGCTTCTAATGTGAACGGAGCAGACGATCCGGGAGCCGGAAGATTAGCCGGACATATTGCACCGGAATTTTTTGGTGGACAGTCAATGACAAGAACAACGGCGAACTATAAGCATGCAGATAAGTTCAAGAGCGGTTATACAATCCAGACCGGAGTCGATGTATCCAAATGGAATGGAAAGATTGACTGGGGCAGAGCGAAAAAAGCCGGTGTTCAGTTTGCGCTGGTGCGTATGGCTTACCGCGGATATGGCTCTGCCGGATCCATGGGAATCGATGAAACAGGTGTGACAAATCTGAAAAACGCGCTTGCAGCAGGAATTCCTGTAGGGGCATACATATTTTCACAGGCAACGACGGAAGCAGAGGCAAAAGCAGAAGCAGATCTTCTGATTTCCCAGGTAAAAGGATATAAGATTACACTGCCACTGGTGATGGATTTTGAATATTACAGTGATAGCGGAAAGAATGAAGGACGTCTCTATGATGCCAAATTAAGCAAATCAAAGGCAACTGCCATATGCAATGCATTTTGCGCGAGAGTGGCATCTAAAGGCTACACACCGATGGTATATGCAAATGCTGATATGTTGAAAAATAAGTTAAATGCATCCGATATCAGCAAAAACTATATGATCTGGCTTGCCAATTATACATCTAAAACGACGTATACCGGAGATTATAATTTCTGGCAATATTCTGCGGCCGGAGCTGTGGATGGAATCAGCGGAAGGGTGGATATGAACTTCCGCTACATAAAAAAAGATACTTCAGACACAACAGCATCCGGAACATTGAAGACTCCGGCTCTTAAAGCATCCGGAAAGAATTTTTATACGGTAAAATTATCCTGGAGTAAAGTGAACGGAGCAAGCGGTTATAAGATTCAAAAATACAATAGCTCAAAAAAAGCCTACGAGACAATAAAGACGATTAGCAATGGTTCTACAGTGTCCTACAATCATACAGGTTTAAATGCAGCAACGACATACAAATATCGTGTCCGTGCATATAAGAAAGCAAACGGAACAACAGTGTACAGTTCCTATACTTCGGCTGTGAAAGCGACTACGAAAAAAGCGGTTTCCGGAAAAATCAAAGGCAGCAATGTAAATTTCCGTAAAGGCGCATCAATTTCTAAAGCAAAGATCGCGCAGTTGAAAAAAGGAAAAAATGTTACTCTGACTGGGAAGAGCGGAAGCTGGTATAAAGTAAAAGCAAGTATAAACGGAAAGAGTAAAACAGGCTATATTTTAGATGATTATGTGAAGATCACATCGCGTCAGGCAAAAGTAAATGCAACGAATGTCAATGTGCGTAAAGGTCCGGGAACTTCTTATAAAAAAGTGAAAACTCTTACAAAAGGAACAGAGATTTCGGTGATAGGAACAAAGGGAAGCTGGTATAAAATCTCATTTTCTGTAAAAGGCAAGAAAAAGACAGGCTATATGTTGACAAGTTATGTAAGTATATTGTAAATTAAAAATTAGTTTAACTTTCATGGAATGACAGGCAATACCAGAATATGAGGAGATTATAAAAGGAGAATGAAAAAGAGAACAAGAATACTGGCGGCGCTTTTGACAATGTGTGTAAGTATTTCCATGCTTCCGTTTTGTACAAAAGCCGCAGAGATACCTGAAGATGGTGACCCGGGAGATTACCGTCTGAACGGAAAGATTGCACCGGAATTTTATGATACACCTGCTTCGGCAAAAGCAAGAGCAGTGATCAACAATTCGAAATATCAGCATGCGTCTAAGTTTAAAGACGGATATGAGATCCAGACCGGAATTGATGTATCTTATCATCAGGGGAATATTGATTGGAAGAAAGTAAAGGCTGCCGGTGTGCAGTTTGCGATCATCCGTGCGGGATACCGCTCTTACGGAGAAGGAAAATTATATCCGGACAAGCAGGTAGATAATTATATTCCGGCAGCGATCAATGCGGGCATCCCGGTTGGCGCTTATATTTTCTCACAGGCGATCACAGAGAAAGAAGCGAGAGAAGAAGCGGATTATATTATTTCAAAAGTCAGCAAATACAAATTAAAGCTTCCGATTGTCCTGGATTACGAATATGTAACGCCGACGCTGGGAAGACTGGCAACTGCGAAACTCAGCAGAACGAAGAAGACGAAGATCTGCAATGCGTTTTGCGCAAGAGTTGCATCCAAAGGCTACACACCGATGGTTTATGCGAATCGTTCGATGCTGACAAATGATATGTATGCAGATCAGATCGATAGTAAATATAAGATCTGGCTGGCACAGTATAATACGAAAGTTACTTATGGAAGAACATACGAATACTGGCAGTATAGCCCGACTGGAAGAATAAGCGGAATCAATGATAAGAATGTAGATATGAACTTCCGTTATGTAAAACAGCAGGAAACTTTGAAGATAAAAAAGACAACACAGGATAGTATTACGATACAGTGGGAGCCAATCGAGCATGCATCCGGCTATGAAGTTTTCAAGAAAAATATAGCAGATAAATATGTAAAGATTGCAACGATCGAAGATGCGGATGCAACAACTTATACAGATACCGGACTTGGAAAAGGCGAGGCGGGAACTTACAAAGTGCGTGCATTTTTAGAGAAAGATGCAGGGGAAGATTACAGTTCTTTCACACCGGTAGCTACAGGTGTAACCGGAATTGACGGCACCGCACTTTCAGCAAAAGGAACAGCACTGGATCGGATTTTACTTGGCTGGGAACAGGCAGCAGACGCAAGCGGATATATTATACAGCGTTATGATTCTGCGAAGAAGTCTTATACTACGATAAAGACCGTTACAAGTCCGAAGACGTTATCTTATACAGATGCGGATCTGGATGCTTCTAAGACCTATACATACCGGATTCGTGCATATAAATCGGTAAGTGGCGTAAAAGGATACAGCGGGTATACAGAAGCAAAAGCGGTAACGAAGAAAGCAGAGACAGGAAGAGTCAGCGTTTCAAGTGTGAATTTCCGCAAAGGACCATCTACTTCTTATAAGAGCCAGGGAACTCTTACAAGAGGAAAAACAGTATCGGTAACAGGAGCACGCAGCGGCTGGTATAAAGTTACAGCGAAGCTGAACGGAACGAAGAAGACGGGATATGTAATGAAAAGCTACATAAAGACCGGTGCGGGAGCACGCATTGGTTTTCCATCTCTTAAGACACAGGCCGTTTCAAGAAGTAAAATAAAACTAAGCTGGAAACAGATTATAGGTGCGGATGGGTATGAGATTGTCCGCTATAATACGAAGAAGAAAGCGTATAAGAAGATAAAAACGCTCACGAATCCAAAAACTGTTTCTTATACGGATAAAGGACTGAAAAAGCGTACAAAGTACAAGTATAAAATACGTGCATATCAGAAGAACGGGACGAAAAAGGTTTATGGATTTTACTCGAATCCGAAGAATGGCATGACAAGATAAATTTAAGAAGAAATGAGGTACAACATGGCAGGAAAGAGGCGCAGAAGACGCAGAAGAAGAGCAGGAAACTGGTTCTCGCGTCTAAGCATAGAAAAGAAGATTGCACTCTGTATGGGAAGTTTGGTGCTTTGTCTTGCGGCAAGCGGCGTGATATTTGTGGCAGCCAAGCTTGGCAAACTTGACACGGAGGAAATCGATGCGGCAGATATTCAGGTGAACAAAGAAGCAGAAGAGACCGGGGAAGGTTATACGAATGTAGCACTTTTCGGAATCGATTCCAGAAGCGGTGAGCTGGAAAAAGGAACCAGAACAGACTGTATTATTGTAGCAAGTCTGAATAATAAGACAAAAGAAGTACGTATGTCCAGTGTTTACAGAGATACTCTTCTGGACATCAAAGACGGACACCTGCAAAAATGTAATGCAGCATATAGTTTCGGTGGTCCGACACAGGCAATCAATATGCTGAATAAGAATCTGGATCTGGATATTGAAAAGTTTGCAACTGTGGATTTTGCAGCTATTTCAGAAACGATAGACTTACTTGGTGGTCTGGATATAAATGTGAAAAAAGAAGAGATCCAGTATCTGAATAAGTTTGTTGGTGAGACAGCCAGAGTTGCAAAGAAAAAGGCAAAGAAAGTTACCAAGCCTGGAAAACAGCATCTCAATGGCGTGCAGGCGACAACCTATGCACGTATCCGTTCAACAGCGGGCGGGGATTTCACACGAACGGAGAGACAGCGTCTCGTTATCCAGAAGATCGTTGAGAAGGCACAGAAATCAGATTTTGCTACGATCAACAAGATCATTGATAAATTACTTCCGACAATTAAGACAAACTTTTCAGCAGCAGAGATCCTCTCTTATGCGAAAGATTTTACAAAGTATAAGATCGGTGCCTCATCCGGATTCCCATTTGAAAAAACGACAGATACGATTTCCGGACTGGGAAGTATCGTTATTCCGGTAAAACTGGACAACAATGTAAAAGAACTGCATAAGTTTCTGTATGATGATGAAAATTACAAAACATCCAGTGAAGTGAAGACAATCAGCAATGCAGTTGTTGCAAGAGTCGGACAGAGACAGGCAGAAAGCAGTTCGACGTTGAACAGTAAGACATATAAGACAGCGCCGGAAGATAAGGCACAGGAGTCGAATAAGTATACACCGACAAGGTCTTATAAGAATAACAACAGCAGTTACCATAATAATACGAACAGTAATCGTAACAACGGAAACAGCGGTACAAACAGTAATAAAAATAACAACAGCAATAAGAATAACAATTCGGGAAATCATTCTGGAAATACCGGAGGCAGCACAGGTGGAAATACCGGAGGCAGTACAGGCGGAAACTCTGGAAGTAATACCGGAGATGGAAGCAGTGAATCCGGAGGCGGAAGCAGTGAATCCGGAGACGGCAATACCGGAGGCGGAAGCAGTGAAAACGAAGCAGAATAAGTAAAATAATAAGGAAAGGGTGTACATAATTGACATGTACATCCTTTTTTTGTTAGAATAAACACAAAAAAATGTAGAAAAACGGGTGGAAAAATGATGTATGATTATTTAATTGTCGGATCTGGTTTATTCGGATCCATTTTCGCGTATGAAGCGGGAAAAAAAGGAAAACAATGTCTGGTAGTGGAGAAAAGAGATCATATTGGTGGAAATATTTATACAAAAGAAGTTGAAGGAATTCAGGTTCACCAGTATGGAGCGCACATTTTCCATACAAGCAACAGAGAAGTCTGGGAGTATGTACAGCAGTTTGCAGAGTTCAACCGTTATACGAACAGTCCGGTAGCGAATTATAAAGGAGAAATCTATAATCTTCCATTTAATATGAACACATTCAATAAACTGTGGGGTGTTGTGACACCGGCAGAGGCAAAAGCGAAGATTGAAGAACAGGCAGCAGCTTATCGCACAGAGCATCCGGCGAATTTAGAAGAACAGGCACTCAACCTGGTCGGAAAAGATATTTATGAGAAACTGATCAAAGGATATACAGAGAAGCAGTGGGGGCATCGCGCAACAGAGCTTCCACCGGAGATTATTAAACGTCTGCCGGTGCGGTATATTTATGATAATAATTATTTTAATGATATTTATCAGGGAATCCCGATTGGTGGATATACAGCTATGATCGAGAAGATGCTTGCAAAGGCAGAAGTAAGACTTGGTGTGGATTACCTGGAACACAAAGACGAACTGGATGCACTTGCAGAGAAAGTAGTATATACCGGCCCGATCGATGCATATTATGGATATCAGTTCGGAGAACTGGAGTACCGCAGTGTTTCTTTTGAAACGGAAGTACTGGATCAGCCGAATTATCAGGGAAATGCAGTTGTAAATTATACGGAATACGAAGTACCGTACACAAGAATCATTGAACACAAGCATTTCGAGTTTGGCACACAGGATAAGACGGTCATCTCTAGAGAATATCCTGCAGCATGGAAGAAAGGTGATGAGCCTTACTATCCGGTAAATAATGAGAAGAATAATATGCTGTATCATTCTTATGAGGAACTTGCAAAGGAAGAAAAGAAAGTCATTTTTGGAGGAAGACTTGGAACATATAAATACATGGATATGCACCATGTCGTAGCAGAAGCTCTTCGGGTTACGAAAGAAGAGTTAATTTAGGTTGCACTTTTTGCGAAAATATAGTAATATATTGTAGTATTTTGTATAAAAAGAAAAGTGAGGCTTGATATGGCAAAGAAGAGGAATCAGAGAAACCTTAAAGCAGTGCAGGCTGCCAAGGCCAGAAAAAAGCGAAGGAACAGAAGAAGAAGGCGTGCAATCGTACTGGCAATCGAAGTGATCATATTGCTCGCATTGTCCGCAACAGCTTTTGTCATGGCGAAGTATGACAAGTTCCAGCGTGTAGAGATTAACTCAGATGATATTAAAATCAATTCCGGAGTGAAGAAGGAAGGATATACAACAGTAGCGTTATTCGGAGGCGACTCCAGAGAAGGAGAACTGGAAGCCGGTACGCGCACGGATACGATCATAGTTGTAGCGCTTGACCACAAAGAAGGTGTGATCCGTATGGCGTCCATTTACCGAGATACGCTTCTGCAGCAGGATGATAATACCTATAATAAAGCGAATCATGCATATTTTTCAGGCGGTCCGAAAGCAGCAATCAACATGCTGAACAAGAATCTGGACCTGGATATTCAGGATTATGCAACCGTCGATTTCAAAGCAATGTCTGATGTGGTAGATATGCTTGGCGGAATTAAGATACAGGTAACCGATCCGGAAGCGAAGATGCTGAATAAGTATGTCGGTGAGACAGCAAAAGCATCCAAGAAGAAGGCGCATAAGTTAAATGGCGGTGGTGTCTATACACTGGATGGACCGCAGGCTGTAACATATGCAAGACTTCGTAAGCTGGAAGGCGGAGATTACAAGCGTACAGAGAGACAGCGTCTTGTGATTAAGAAGTTGTACGAGAAAGGTATTAAAGCAGACATTGGTACACTTAATAAGATTGTGGATAAGATATTTCCGCAGGTATCTACGAGTTTTTCGCTGAAAGAAGTACTTTCGCTTGCGGCGAGTGCCTCAAGTTATAAGCTGGGTGACAGTCAGGGCTTCCCGTTTGAGAAGACGGATGGAATTATCTACAGGACTGCAGGAGATGTTGTTGTACCGCTTGGACTGGCTGAGAATGTAGAAGAATTGCATAAGTTCCTGTACCCGAACGAGACAAAAACGGTATCTTCTACAGTGCAGATGATTTCAACAGAGATTTCCAATCTGACGAATGTTGTACGTCCGGCGAATATGAATACAGAAGAAGAGACGAATACAGATAATAACAGTAATAGTAACAATAACAATAACAATAACAGTAATAAACCGGTGATTACAAACTCAACCAGTGACTCCGGAAATAGTAAAAGTAATAATAATACAACTGGTGGCGGGACAGAATAAAAGTTGATTTAGGAGGAATAGAAAGAACATGAAAGCATTTAAGAAACTCAGTGCAGCTTTATTGACTCTCTGTCTGTGCGTGTCTTGTTTTTCTTTCGTTGCACATGCAGCAGATGGAAGAATCTCTTTTACAGATCCAAGCACAGCAGTTGGAGATGAAGTAGAAGTGAAATGTGTAGTACGCTCCACAAGTTCAAGCCTTGGAAATATGGAAGTGAAGTTGAGCTATGATACGGCTTCATTGAAATTTGAATCTGGAGATGGTGTGAAGGAAAATGGCGGAGCACTGACTTATACAGGAACCGGCGGCTCTACAGAAACTTCTTTTACAATGAAGTTTCAGGCGTTAAAAGAAGGAAGCACCAAGGTTGAAGTTTCCGGCGCAACGATTGCGTCCGATGTCGGTACGACACTGACACTGGATCAGGGGAATTCAACAGTTAAGATTGCAGCGGGTGATCCATCCAAGATAAAAAGTGATTCCAAGAGCAGCAAAGCTGGAAATGCAGCAGATAAGACTGTAAAAGTAAATGGAAAGTCTTATACGCTGACAGATGAATTTTCAGATAATGATGTTCCGACGGGATATTCCAGAGTGACTGTTTCACTGGACGGAGAAGACCGTCAGATGGTGAAGAATGAAGACAGTGGCATTACACTTGGTTATTTGATGGACAGTGATAAAAAAGGTGACTTTTTCATGTATAATGAAGAAGATGCAACTTTTTCTCCATATGAGGAAGTCAGTATTTCTGACAGTACATCTATTGTTGTGCTGAGCGATACGTCCAAAGTAAAGCTTCCATCGAATTATCAGGAAGCAAAGCTGACTTTAAATGATAAAGAATTTCCGGTATGGCAGAATAGTGACAGTACAGATTATTATGTCCTGTATGCAATGAATGACAAAGGCGAGACCGGATATTATCAGTATGATTCCCAGGAGAATACTTACCAGAGAATGGATGATCCGTCTGAGACTTCTAAGACAGATACATCCAGTAAAACTACTTCCAACAAGCTTCCGGCATTTGTAAATGATCATTTACAGATGATTGTTCTTGCAGGAGGAATCGGAGCAGTTGTTCTTTTACTGATCCTTATTATTCTTGGTATCAAACTGCATAACCGTAACGCAGAGTTAGATGAGCTTTATGATGAGTACGGTATTGATGTGGAAGAAGAGCCGGTACCGGTAAAAAACAAAAAAGAAAAGAAGAATAAAAAAGAATCTCGTTTTGGTAAGAAAAAACAATCAGATGAAGATGATTTTGAAACTTACGACGGAGAAGATTTTGATAATGTAGATGATGGAGATGCATTTGAAGAAGCATATGTAGAAGATGATTATGATGCATATGATGCAGAAGACGCGTATGAAGATGCTTATGACGAAGATGATTTTGAAGACGAATACGATGCTTATGACGAAGACGAATTCGGAGAGATTACTTATGAAGAGGATGATTACGGCAATCTGGATAAAAATGTATTTGCCGGATATACTCCAAGAGAAGAACTTACGATTGATGATTTAGATGATCTTCTCGGAGAGACACCGAAAAAGAAGAGAGGGCATATGGAAGATGATGATACCTTTAAGGTGGATTTCATTGACCTTGATTAATTGTGAAGCTCTGGCTGTTCCTGGGTTTGGAAGAGCTGGAGCTTTTGAGCAATGTTAATATAACGGATGATATATTGTATGAAGGAGAGAAAATCATGAAATGGAATCAATTCCGATTAAAAACAACAACTGAAGCAGAAGATATTGTTAGCAGCATGCTGGCGGATCTTGGAATCGAAGGCGTGCAGATTGAAGATAAGATCCCGCTTACACAGCAGGACAAAGAGCAGATGTTTGTGGATATATTACCAGATATTCCGGAAGATGACGGAGTTGCCTATCTCACATTTTATCTTGACCCGGATCTGGATGCAGGAACGATCCTTGCACAGGTAAGGGAAGAAATGGAACAGATGCGTGCATATGTAGATGTAGGAGATGCAACGATTGAGGAATCCGAGACAGAAGATGTGGACTGGGTAAATAACTGGAAACAGTATTTCCATCAGTTCTATATTGATGATATCCTTGTAATTCCATCCTGGGAAGATGTAAAAGCAGAAGACAGTGATAAACTGGTGATCCACATTGATCCGGGTACAGCTTTTGGTACAGGAATGCATGAAACAACACAACTTTGTATCCGTGCGCTGAGAAAATATGTAAAAAATGGAGATCTTGTTCTGGATGTAGGATGCGGAAGTGGTATCCTGGGTATGCTTGCACTGAAGTTTGGTGCAGGACATTCCATCGGAACAGATCTTGATCCGTGTGCGCTTGATGCCACCCATGAAAATATGGAAGTAAACGGTATAGCAAAAGATCAATATGAAGTTATGATCGGTAATATTATTGATGATAAAGACGTGCAGGATGCTGTCGGATATGAAAAATACGACATTGTACTTGCTAACATCCTTGCGGATGTTCTGGAGTCACTGACTCCGGTAATCGTACACCAGATGAAACCGGGAGCTGTATATATTACAAGTGGTATCATTGAGGACAAAGAAACAGTTGTAACAGAGGCTGTAAAGGCGGCAGGACTGGAAGTCCTGGAAGTGAACCACCAGGGGGAATGGGTTTCTGTTGTCGCACGTAAAAATGCATAAATAAAAACAGGCAGCTCAGACAGGAGAAAAAAGATGCAGCATTTTTTTATTGAACCGTCCCAGGCAGAAGGTGAGTGGATACGTCTGAATGGTTCGGATGTGAATCATATGAAGAACGTTCTGCGTATGCATGCGGGGGAACGTGTGACAGTCAGTGACGGAGCCGGAAAGACATACCAGTGTGTGATTGATTCTTATGAAGATAAGGAGGCCGTACTTAAAATAGAATCGCAGGAAGAGAGCAGTACAGAACTTCCATCCAGAATTTATCTGTTCCAGGGACTGCCAAAGCAGGAAAAGATGGAGTGGATCGTGCAGAAGTCGGTAGAACTTGGAGCTTATCAGATTGTTCCGGTTTCCATGAAGCGCTGCGTTGTAAAATTGGATGCGAAAAAGGCAGCAAAGAAGCAGGAACGATGGCAGGAAATTTCCAAAAGTGCGGCAAAGCAGTCCGGTCGGAGTGTAATCCCGGAAGTTATACCGGTGTGTACATTTAAAGAAGCACTGGAACAGGCAAAGCAGCTGGATGTCATTCTCGTACCGTATGAATGTGCAGAAGGTATGAAAGAGACAAAAACACTTCTTGAGAAAATATGGCCGGGGCAGAGCGTTGGGATATTTATCGGACCGGAAGGCGGATTTGAAGAAGCAGAGATCGAACAGGCACTGGCGGCAGGCGCACATACGATCACACTGGGAAAGAGGATTTTAAGAACGGAGACAGCGGGACTTACAACGTTGTCGGTACTTATGTTCCATTTGGAAGAATGATACATAAGCTAATAGTGAAAATAAGCAGGAGAGAAGAACATGAAAGAAGTTTATCTGGACAATTCAGCAACAACCAGAGCTTACGACAGTGTCGGAAAACTGGTTGCGCATGTGATGTGCGAAGATTATGGCAATCCATCTTCTCTGCACAGAAAAGGCGTTGAAGCAGAACAATATATAAAAGATGCAAAAGAGACATTTGCCAGACTTTTAAAAGTACAGGAAAAAGAAATATTTTTCACATCTGGAGGAACAGAGAGTGATAATCTAGCGCTGATCGGAACAGCAATGGCAAACAGACGCGCAGGTAATCATCTGATCACGACAGGAATTGAACATCCTGCGATCATCAATACGATGCGCTATCTGGAAGAACAGGGATTCCGGGTTACATTTCTTCCGGTTGACCGTTATGGAAGAGTGCAGTTAGAGGCATTGAAGGAGGCACTCTGTGATGAAACGATACTGGTGTCTGTGATGTATGTAAATAATGAAGTTGGTTCTGTACAGCCGGTCGCAGAAGCGGCAAGTATTGTGAAAGCATATAATAAAAATATTCTGTTTCATGTAGATGCAGTACAGGGATTTGGCAAATACAGGATCCATCCGAAGAAACTGGGTGTAGATCTCTGCTCCATCAGCGGTCATAAGATTCATGGACCGAAAGGAACGGGAGTGCTGTATATTGACAGCAAAGTGAAGATCAAACCAATTCTGTTTGGAGGAGAACAGCAGAAGAATATCCGCTCCGGTACGGAAAACGTTCCGGGTATTGCAGGACTGTCTCTTGCAGCGAAGACAATTTACGAGGATCTGGATGAAAAAGTGCAGAAGATGCGTAAGCTGAAAGAGCATTTCATCGAAGGAATTGCCAGGATTGAAAATACGACGATCCATGGGCTTTATGATGAGACGAGTGCGCCGCATATTATCAGTGTCGGATTTGCAGGTATCCGAAGCGAAGTGCTCCTGCATGCACTGGAGGAAAAGGGAATCTATGTATCCTCCGGATCTGCCTGCGCTTCCAACCATCCGCAGGTGAGCGGCGTGTTAAAAGGAATCGGAGCAGGGCAGGAATTTTTAGATGCCACACTTCGCTTCAGTATGTCGGAATTTACTACATCAGAAGAGATTGACTATACTTTGGATACCCTTTATAATATAGTACCGGTGCTTAGAAAATATACCAGACACTAACCGGTCCGGAAGCGAAAAGGAGACATAAGATGAGATTTCATACTTTTTTGTTAAAATATGGAGAGATTGGAATTAAAGGAAAGAACCGTTATCTTTTTGAAGATGCACTTGTAAGACAGGTGCGTTACGCTTTAAAAGATGTAGAAGGAACTTTCACTGTTTATAAATCACAGGCACGTATTTATGTGGACTGTGAAGGTGAATATGATTATGATGATACAGTAGAGCATTTAAAAAGAGTGTTCGGACTGGTAGGTATCTGTCCGGTTGTCCGGATGGAAGATCAGGGCTTTGACCAGTTGAAAAAAGATGTTGTTGCATATATGGATGAAGTATATCCGGATAAGAAGCTTTCTTTCAAAGTGGAAGCAAGAAGAGCGAGAAAATCTTACCCGAAGACTTCCATGGAGATCAATTGTGATCTGGGAGAGGCAATTCTGGATGCATTCCCGGAGACACATGTAGATGTGCACAAACCAGATGTGATGCTGCATGTTGAAGTACGTAATGAGATTTATGTGTATTCACAGATCATTCCGGGAGCAGGCGGAATGCCGGTTGGAACAAATGGAAGTGCCATGCTTCTTCTGTCAGGCGGCATTGACAGCCCGGTTGCCGGCTATATGATCTCCAAACGTGGAGTTGGACTGGAAGCAACTTATTTCCATGCACCACCGTATACAAGTGAACGTGCAAAGCAGAAGGTTGTAGACCTTGCAAAGATTGTAGCAAGATATTCCGGACCGATCAAACTTCATGTGGTAAACTTTACAGATATCCAGCTCTATATTTATGATCAGTGTCCGCATGATGAGCTGACGATCATTATGCGTCGTTATATGATGCGGATTGCAGAACATTTTGCAAAAGCAGACGGATGTCTTGGAATGATCACAGGAGAGAGCATTGGTCAGGTCGCAAGTCAGACAATGCATAGCCTTGCAGCGACAAATGATGTATGCACACTTCCGGTATATCGTCCGGTCATTGGATTTGACAAACAGGAGATTGTAGATATTTCAGAGAAGATCGACACTTATGAGACATCGATTCAGCCGTACGAAGACTGCTGTACGATTTTTGTGGCTAAACATCCGGTTACAAAGCCGAATATAGAAGTGATTCGCAGATCAGAGGAGAAATTGGCTGAGAAGATCGATGCTATGGTTCAGGAAGCAATCGATACAGTAGAAGTGATTGAAGTAACACCGTAAAACAAAAAAGAATGTGCTCCGGCACATTCTTTTAAAGGTTAAAAATAATTACTCTACGATGTATGGTTTTAATGTTTCGAGGATCTTGTCGATTTCGTTGTCATCAGCATGGATGTTGAGGTCAATGCTCTTAGATAAATCCAGACTGAAGATACCCATGATGGATTTGGCATCGATCACGTATCTGCCGGATACTAAATCAAAATCATAATCATATTTTGTGATTTCATTTACGAAAGATTTTACTTTGTCAATGGAATTCAAAGAAATTTTAACTGTTTTCATTGAATATACCTCCTTGGTTTCATTTTTTCTACACGTTTATCTTAGTTTTTTGTAGTCAAAAAGTCAAGGAATAATTTGTAAAGAGAGGAAAAAAGAAAATTATGAAGAAAGCAGCATTGCATAATCTTGGATGTAAAGTAAATGCATATGAAACAGAAGCCATGCAGGAGCTTCTGGAAAAAAACGGTTATGAGATCGTGCCGTTCAAAGAAGGTGCAGATGTTTATGTAGTCAATACATGCACAGTTACAAACATTGCGGACCGTAAGTCCAGACAGATGCTGCACAAGGCAAGAAAGATGAATCCGGATGCAATCGTAGTGGCAACCGGCTGTTATGTGCAGACTGAGAATCAGGAAGTGGACGATTGCATTGATATTGTGATTGGTAATAATAAAAAGAAAGATATTGTGGAGATCCTCAAACAGTACGAAGAGGAGAGAGAAAGAACAACCGATCTTATTGATATCGGACATACAAAGGAGTATGAGAATCTTCATCTGAGCCGTACAGGAGAGCACACAAGAGCGTATATCAAAGTACAGGACGGATGTAATCAGTTCTGCTCTTACTGTATTATTCCGTATGCAAGAGGAAGAGTGCGAAGCCGTGCCAAAGAAGATGTGATCGAGGAAGTAAAGACACTTGCTGCAAATGGTTATAAGGAAGTCGTACTGACTGGAATTCATCTGAGCTCTTACGGAGTAGATATAGAGGATAGCCTGCTTTCTCTTATTCTGGCTGTACACGAAGTGGATGGAATCCACCGTATCCGTCTTGGCTCACTGGAACCGGGGATTATCACGGAAGAGTTTGTCCGGACGATTTCCGCACTGCCGAAGGTGTGCCCACATTTTCACCTGTCTCTGCAAAGCGGATGTAATGCGACACTTCGCAGAATGAATCGTAGATATACGGCAGAAGAATATGCTGCAAAATGTCAGCTCCTGCGCAAATATTTTGCACATCCGGCACTTACAACCGATGTGATCACTGGATTTCCGGGAGAGACACCGGAAGAATTTGAAGAGTCCAGGGCGTTTGTAGACAGCATGGATTTCTATGAGACACATATTTTTAAATATTCTAGAAGAGAAGGTACAAAAGCTGCCGTTATGCCGGATCAGGTACCGGAGCAGATCAAGGCAGAGCGAAGCAAAGTACTGATTGCATTAAGTGAAGAAAAACAGAGCCGCTTTGAGGAAGAACTGATCGAAACCACACAGGAAGTGCTGATGGAAGAAGCTATAGAGAGAGAAGACGGAATCTGGCAGATCGGGCATACGAAGGAATATGTAAAAATTGGATATAAAACAGAAAAAAATCTGGCAAATCAGCTCATAAATGTAGAAATTGAGAGCCGTTTGCAAATAATACATTGAATTTTCGGTGTTAATAAGTTAGAATAAAATGAAAAGTATTTTTGAAGGACGTGAGTATATGAAAGATTTAAGCAGTACACAGTTTTTCCAGGTAGAAAGCGGCCCGCAGATTCAGGCAAAAGATATTCTGGAAATTGTCTATCGGGCATTGGTTGAGAAGGGATACAATCCGGTCAACCAGATCGTTGGATATATTATGTCAGGAGATCCGACTTATATTACAAGTTATAACGGAGCCAGAAGCCTGATCATGAAGATGGAGCGGGACGAACTGGTGGAAGAGATGCTCAAGACGTATATTGAGCACAACAAGTGGGTATAATATCTATGAGAATAATGGGACTGGATTACGGCTCGAAGACGGTGGGCGTTGCAATCAGCGATCCACTTGGCATTACTGCGCAGGGAATTGAGACAATTACACGCAAAGATGAGAACAAGCTGCGTAAGACCTGTGCAAGAATTGAGGCTCTGATCGAAGAGTATCAAGTGGAGAAGATCGTCATCGGGTTGCCAAAGCATATGAACAATGACATTGGAATCAGAGCTGAGAAGTCAATGGAATTCGCAGAGATGTTAAAAAGACGGACAGGTCTGGAAGTGCAGATGTGGGACGAAAGACTTACAACAATGGAAGCGGAACGTACCCTGATCGAAAGCAATATCAGACGAGAGGACCGCAAAAAATATATCGATAAAATTGCTGCAGTATTTATTTTGCAGGGATACTTGGACTCGGTAAAGTCGTGAGGTGTTTTTTGTATGGAAAAAATAAGATTTACATCGGATGAACGGCAGGAAGAGACAGAATTCTTTGTGCTGGAACAGACGAAATTAAATGGAGTGTCTTACATTCTTGTGACGGATTCAGAAGAAGACGATGCAGAGTGTTTAATTTTAAAAGATACATCAGCGGAAGAAGAAAAAGAGAGCATTTATGAGATTGTAGAAGACGAGAAAGAATTGTCAGCAATTTTAAAAGTGTTCGAGGAGTTACTGGAAGATATTGAGATTGAAAGGTAAGAACTTTATGTCTATCAGTCAGGAAAAGTTTAAACAAATGCTGAAAGAAAAAGGTTTGAAAGTTACAAACCAGAGATTGCTCGTTCTGGAAGTCCTTGCCGCACATCGGGACAGACACATGACTGCGGAGGATATCTATGAACTTGTAAAAGAAGACTATCCGGAGATTGGACTGGCGACGATATACAGGACAGTGCAGCTTTTGCTCGAGATGCAGTTGGTGGATAAGATCAATCTGGATGACGGATGTGTGCGATATGAGATTGGTGAGGCAAATGACGGAGAGGGTGAGCCACACCATCATCACCATCATCTGATCTGTAAAACATGTGGAAAAGTGTTCCCTTTCAGGGACGATTTGCTGGACGGACTAGAACGTCATATTGAGGAAGAGACAGGATTCCATGTGTTGGACCATGAGCTGAAATTCTACGGACAGTGTAAAAAATGCCGGAAAAAGTAGTACGGAGAGGCACATGGAGGTGTTAAATTGAAAAGAGAAAACAACGGAAAATTGCGTATCATTCCGCTTGGAGGTCTGGAGAAGATCGGAATGAACATTACTGCCTTTGAGTTTGAAGACAGTATTATTGTTGTGGACTGCGGTCTTGCATTCCCAGAAGATGATATGCTCGGAATCGATCTCGTTATTCCGGATGTGACATATCTGAAAGAGAACATTCAGAAAGTAAAAGGATTTGTGATCACACATGGACACGAGGATCATATTGGAGCATTATCTTATGTACTTCGTGAGATGAATCTTCCGATTTATGCAACGAAACTGACAATGGGAATTATTGAGAAGAAGCTCTCAGAGCATAATCTTCTCCGCAGTACGCGCAGAAAAGTAGTCAGACATGGACAGTCTATTAATCTTGGCAAGTTCAGGATTGAATTTATTAAAACAAATCACAGCATTCAGGATGCAGCAGCGCTTGCAATTTACTCTCCGGCAGGTATTGTTGTGCATACTGGAGACTTCAAAGTAGACTATACGCCTGTATTCGGAGATGCAATCGATCTGCAGCGTTTCGCAGAGATTGGCAAAAAAGGCGTTCTGGCGCTGATGTCAGACAGTACGAATGCAGAGAGACCGGGATTTACTCAGTCAGAGCGTACGGTCGGAATTACATTTGACCATATTTTTGCAGAGCATCAGAATACGAGAATTATTATTGCTACATTCGCTTCAAATGTAGATCGTGTTCAGCAGATCATTAACTCTGCATGCAAATACAACCGTAAGGTTGTTGTAGAAGGACGAAGTATGGTAAATATCATTCAGGTTGCACAGGAATTAGGTTATCTGAATGTGCCGGACAAGACATTGATTGAGATTGATCAGCTGAAAAACTATCCACCGGAGAAGACGGTCCTGATCACGACAGGAAGTCAGGGAGAATCTATGGCAGCACTGTCGCGTATGGCGGCAGATGTGCATAAGAAGGTTACAATTATGCCGGGTGATACAGTTATTTTCAGTTCTAATCCGATTCCTGGAAATGAAAAATCTGTTTCCAAGGTTATTAATGAGCTTTCTTCCAAAGGTGCCAATGTTATTTTCCAGGATGCACATGTATCCGGGCATGCCTGCCAGGAAGAACTGAAGCTTATTTATTCTCTTGTAAAACCGAAATATGCGATTCCGGTTCATGGAGAATACCGTCATTTGAAGGCCAATGCGGGAGTAGCAAGATCCCTGGGTATTCCGAAGGAAAATATTTTCCTGTTACAGTCCGGAGATGTGCTGGAAGTCAGTGAGAATGAAGCAAAAGTTGTGGATAAGGTTCACACAGGCGAGATCCTTGTAGACGGACTTGGCGTTGGAGATGTTGGGAATATTGTGTTGAGAGACCGTCAGCACCTTGCTGAAGACGGAATTTTGATCGTTGTACTGACGCTTGAGAAAGGAAGTAATCAGTTGCTTGCGGGACCGGATATTGTATCCAGAGGATTTGTATATGTAAGAGAATCTGAAGGATTGATGGAAGAGGCACGCAATGTTCTGACAAATGCCGTGGAAGATTGTCTGACACATCAGAGAAATGCGGACTGGAGCAAGATTAAGCTTGTGATCCGTGATACAATGAATGAGTTTATCTGGAAGAGAACAAAACGTAAACCGATGATCCTTCCGATCATTATGGACGTATAGAAGAAAAAGGACGTAGTAGAGCAGTCTTTACTACGTCCTGTATTATGTCAGAAGGAGGAAGACTTTGTGATCGTAGATGACAGAATTACAACCTACCTACATTCTCTGGAAATGCCGGATATTCCGGTGATCGAAGAGATTGAAAAAGAAGCGCTGGAAGCTTATGTGCCGATCATCCGAAAAGAGACACAGAGTTTCCTGAAAGTATTATTGACGATACAGAAACCGAAAAGAATTCTGGAAGTAGGAACCGCAGTAGGTTTTTCGGCTGTCTTAATGAGCCATTATATGCCAAAGGACGGACATATTATCACGATTGAGAATTATGAAAAAAGAATCCCGGTTGCCAGAGCAAATTTTGCCAGAGCGGAGAAAGAAGATAAGATCACATTGCTGGAGGGAGATGCTCTTGAAGTGATGAAAACGCTGGAAGGACCGTATGATTTTATTTTTATGGACGCAGCGAAAGGACAGTATATTCATTATATGCCGGAAGTACTGCGTCTGTTGGCGCCGGAAGGAGTACTGATGTCAGACAATGTACTTCAAGACGGCGATATTACACAGTCAAGATTTGCTGTTGAAAGAAGGAATCGTACAATTCACAGTCGCATGCGGGAATACTTGTATGAACTGAAACACCACGAAGGACTTCAGACATCCATTCTTCCACTGGGAGACGGGGTGGCACTGAGTGTGAAAAAGGAGGAAGAAAAGTAAGATGAATGGTAGACGACCGGAATTATTAATTCCAGCAAGTAATCTGGAAGTACTCAAAGTGGCGGTTATGTTTGGAGCCGATGCTGTTTATATCGGAGGAGAGGCATTCGGATTACGTGCAAAAGCAAAGAATTTTTCAAAAGATGATATGGCTGCCGGAATCCGTTTTGCGCATGAACATGGTGTACGTGTGCATGTTACCGTAAATATTCTGGCACATAATGATGATCTGGAAGGCGTGCGGGAATATCTCTGCGAATTGAAGGAATTAAAACCAGATGCGCTGATCATTGCAGATCCGGCAATCTTTGAAATGGCAAAAGAAATCTGCCCGGACATTGAACGCCATGTCAGTACACAGGCGAATAATACAAATTATGGTACTTACAATTTCTGGTGGAAACAGGGAGCAAAAAGAGTAGTTTCGGCAAGAGAACTGTCCTTGAAAGAGATTTCTGAGATTCGTAAGCATATTCCGGAGGAGATGGAGATTGAAAGTTTTATTCACGGTGCAATGTGCATTTCTTATTCCGGAAGATGTCTGCTCAGCAATTTCTTTACCGGAAGAGATGCGAATCAGGGAGCCTGTACACACCCGTGCCGTTGGAAATATGCAGTTGTAGAGGAAAAAAGGCCGGGACAGTATATGCCAGTATATGAAAATGAAAGAGGAACTTACATTTTCAATTCCAAGGATCTTTGTATGATCGAGCACATTCCGGAGATGATCGAAGCAGGAATTGACAGTTTCAAGATTGAAGGACGTATGAAGACGGCGCTGTATGTCGCAACAGTTGCAAGAACATACCGCCTTGCGATTGATGACTATCTGAAAGATCCGAAGCTGTATGAAGAACATATGCTGTGGTATCTGGATCAGATTTCAAATTGCACATACCGGCAGTTTACAACTGGATTTTACTTTGGAAAACCGGATGAGACAAGTCAGATTTACGACAGCAACACTTATGTAAGAGAATACACATATCTTGGAATTATTGGCAAAGAGTCAGACGGAAGATACCGCATTGAGCAGAGAAATAAATTCTCGGTTGGCGAGACGATTGAGATTATGAAGCCGGATGGAAAAAACATAGAGACGGTTGTCCGGGCGATTATCAATGAAGACGGGGAAACACAGGAGAGTGCCCCGCATTCCAAACAGGTTCTCTATGTCGAACTGGATAAAAAAGCAGAGAAGTATGATATTTTAAGAAGAGCGGAAGACATAGAGGCTTAAAAACAGATGATTTGAGAATATGGGATGTCAGACAGAGAAACCTATTATATGCGGACGCTGTCTGGCATTCTTTTCTATGCCAGAAAACTTCGTCCTAAAGCGCTTTTATAAAAAATGATTGTATTTTCGGCAGAGATACAGTATACTATTAGCCACATAAGAAAGAGAGTCCGGCAGATCTTAACCGGAACATCTATAATCTGAAATTGTCACATATGCGTGATGGTTTTCATAAACAGATCTTATAATTTTTCAACAAAGACATAAACAGATACGATCCAACAAAATACCAGAAAAAGATCATAACAGATGGAAAAGCACAAAAAAGAATACTCTTACATAAACTATAAGCAAATACCCTGAGAGGTGCGTTCCTTGAAATCATTTCCGAAACCCCTCACTGCAGCAGAAGAAGCTTATTATATGCAAAAGTATACAGAGGGCGACCTGAAAGCAAAACATATTCTGATCGAACGGAATTTGCGCCTTGTTGCACATATTGTGAAAAAATATCCATCCAGAGAGGAGGATGTGGAAGATCTTTTGTCGATCGGGACAATCGGGCTTATTAAAGCAGTTGTAAGTTTTGATCCGGAAAAACGTGTGCGTCTGGGAACATATGCGGCGCGGTGCATTGAAAATGAGATATTGATGCATCTGCGTGCGAAGAAAAAAATGTCCCGGGAAATTTCACTGTACGAGCCGATCGGGACAGACAGGGAAGGCAATGAAATCCAGCTTTTTGATGTGATCGAAACAAAAGAAGAAGATGCGCACAGACATGCGGAATTAAAAGAATCGGTCCGGATTTTGTATGCAAAAATGGAGTCGGAATTATCTCAGAGAGAACGGCTAGTTCTGAAAATGCGATACGGACTTTATGGGGAAGAGGAGTATACGCAGAGGGAGATTGCCGGACAGCTTGGAATTTCTCGTTCTTATGTATCACGGATTGAGAAAAGTGCGATCGAAAAACTGCGTACATTTTTTTAGCTGTTATAGCAGCCGGAGGAAACTGTCGCTGGCGGAGTTTTGCAGGTACAGCAGTAAACGCATGGAATAAGCAGGAAGAAAGAGGTGGATACATGGGAGTTTGTATAGTAAATTCAGCAGTGATTCAGGGTGTTGAAGCGAAGATGATACAGGTGGAGGCAGATGTCAGCAATGGTCTGCCTGTGTTTCATATGGTGGGATATCTGTCCGGTGAGGTACGGGAGGCAGCAGAACGTGTGCGGACAGCGATCCGTAACAGTGGTATTGTGCTGCCTCCGAAGAAAATCATTGTAAATCTGGCGCCCGGCTCAATAAGGAAAAAAGGAACAGCGTTTGACCTTCCTATTGCATTAAGTATTATGGCAGCACTTGAAATATTTCCAGAAGAACGATTGCGAGATGTAATGGTTGCCGGTGAACTGGGGCTGGACGGAAGTGTACAAAAGGTCTCCGGAATTTTACCAATCGTACAGAAAGCAGGAAGAGAAGGCTTTAAATGCTGCATTGTACCGGAGCAGAATGCGGCGGAAGGTGCACTGGTAGAAAAGATCACGGTATATGGTGTGAATTCACTGGAGGAAGTGTGCAGTTATCTGAAAGGAGAAAAAAAGCTGGAACCGGCGATGTGCAAAGATGCCAGAGAATGTGGGAGACTGTTGGATTCGGAACTTTTGGATTACAGTGAGATACAGGGACAAGTAATTGTAAAAAGAGCTGCGACAGTGGCGGTTGCCGGTGGACATAACCTGCTGTTAGTTGGACCACCGGGAAGTGGAAAGACGATGGCTGCAAAGAGAATTCCAACCATTTTACCGAAGCCTTCATTGGAAGAATCGATGGAAGTTACAAGTCTCTACAGTGTCGTTGGAAAAGTGGAGGAAACCCATCCGTTGATGTTAGGAAGACCGTTCCGGGAGGTGCATCATACGGTTACAAAAGCGGCATTGATCGGTGGAGGGAATTACCCGGTTCCGGGAGAGATCAGTCTGGCACATGGAGGCGTCCTCTTCCTGGACGAGCTTGCGGAGTTTAAAAAGTCTGTTCTGGAAGTGCTCCGCCAGCCTTTGGAAGAGCAGAAGATCCATCTCGCCAGGAATCAGGCAAATTATACATTTCCGGCAGATTTCATGCTTGTTGCGGCAATGAACCCATGTCCCTGCGGAAATTATCCGGCTCAGACGTGTACATGCACACCACAGCAGATCCAGAATTATCTGGCAAGGATCAGTCAGCCGTTTTTAGACCGGTTGGATATCTGCATCGAAACACCGCGCGTGGATTATGCGGCACTCCATACACAGCAGAAGCAGGAACGCTCAGTAGATATACGTGCACGCGTGTGTGCAGCGAGAGAAATACAGAAAAAGAGATATGAAGGATTGCCGTTTTCGGTAAATGCAAGGCTGGGAGCAAAGGAAATCCGAAAACACTGTGTGCTAGACGCTGTGACGGAACAGATTATGGAGCAGGCATTCTGTACACTTGGTCTGACAGCGCGGACATATCATAAGATTCTGCGTGTGGCACGGACGATCGCAGATCTTGCCGGAAGTGAGGTGATCACTCCAGCACATATTAAAGAGGCAATCGGATACCGTACGGTAGATAAAAAATACTGGGGGAAAGGCTTATGATTTATGAATATTGGTATGCGGGGATTTCCGGGCTTAACTGTATGAAAAAGAAAAAACTGCGTGAAATTTTAAAGACAGCAGAAATGATTTATTATATAGAAGAAATAAAATTAACAGAACTGGGGATACTGACGGACAGAGAAATCCAGGCACTTATAAAAGCAAAAAAACAGCAGGATATAAAAGAAAAATGGGAGATGCTGGAAGAGAAAAATATCCGTTTTATTCCGTATTTTTCGGAAGAATATCCAGTGCGCCTTAAGAATATTCCGGCGCCTCCATATGCACTCTATGTGAGAGGCAGGCTGCCGGACAGTGACAGACCTGCGGCTGCTTTGGTGGGTGCAAGAAACTGTACGCATTATGGCGAGAGAATGGCATTAGAATATGGAGAAAAGCTGGCAGAAAACGGGATTAGTATTATCAGCGGGATGGCAAGAGGAATTGATGGCGCCGGACAAAGAGGTGCATTAAATGCCGGGGGAATGACATATGGTATATTAGGATGTGGCGTGGATATCTGTTATCCGGGAGAACATCGCGGACTATATCAGGATCTGATCAAAAAAGGCGGTGTGATTTCAGAACAGAGTCCGGGAAGCCCGCCTCTTGCCAGGTACTTTCCTGCGCGTAACCGTATCATCAGCGGGATGGCAGATATCGTACTTGTAATAGAAGCAAAAGAAAAAAGCGGCTCTCTTATTACGGCAGACCAGGCGCTGGAACAGGGGAAGGAAGTTTATGCACTTCCGGGACCTGTAACAAGCCTTTTAAGTCAGGGGTGTCACCGGCTGATCGCGCAGGGTGCAGGGATTTTGCTAAGTCCGGAAGACCTGATGGAAACGATGGGAATTTGTTTGTCAAAAAGCAGACAAAATAAATCATCGGAGAAAAAAGTACTTGAAAGTCCAGAAAATATGGTGTATAGTTGTGTCGGTTTGTTTCCAAAGGGACTTCAGGAGCTTGCGCAGGAGACAAAACTGGCTCCGGAGATACTTATGGAAGAGTTGATAACGCTTGAACTGCAAGGGTTTGTCAAAGAAATATCGAAGAATTATTATGTGAAAATGCGCTGAAAAGCGGGGCGGATTTTATGGAGGAAATCATATATGGCACGTTATCTTGTGATCGTGGAGTCACCGACGAAGGTGAAGACAATTAAAAAATTTTTAGGAAGTAATTATGTAGTCGTAGCGTCTAACGGACATGTGCGCGATCTGCCGAAGAGCCAGCTTGGTGTCGGACCTGAGAATGACTATGAACCAAAGTATATAACAATCCGTGGCAAGGGAGAGATTCTTGCAAATCTTCGAAAAGAAGTGAAAAAAGCAGATAAAGTATATCTTGCAACTGACCCGGACCGCGAAGGAGAAGCGATTTCCTGGCATTTATGCAAAGCCCTGAAACTGGAAAACAAGAAAACGTACCGAATCAGTTTTAATGAGATTACGAAAAACGCAGTCAAAGCATCTCTGAAAAATGCCAGAGAGATTGATATGGATCTGGTAGATGCCCAGCAGGCGAGACGTGTCCTTGACCGCGTGGTTGGATATAAAATCAGCCCGGTACTCTGGGCGAAAGTAAAAAGAGGTTTAAGTGCGGGACGCGTACAGTCTGTAGCACTTCGTATCATTGCTGACCGTGAAGAAGAGATCAATGCATTTATTCCGGAAGAATACTGGAGCCTGGATGCGAATCTGAAAGTCAAAGGTGAGAGAAAACTCCTGAATGCCAAGTTTTACGGAACAGATAAGAAAAAGATGACGATTTCATCCAAAGAGGAACTGGATAAGATTTTAAAAGAATTAGAAGGTGCATCTTATGAAGTCGCTGAGATTAAAAAAGGGGAACGTACAAAGAAAGCACCGGTTCCATTTACAACCAGTACATTACAGCAGGAAGCATCCAAAGCATTGAATTTTGCTACAGGAAAAACGATGCAGATCGCACAGCAGTTGTATGAAGGTGTCGATATCAAAGGAAATGGAACCGTCGGTCTGATCACGTATCTGCGTACCGATTCTACTCGTATTTCAGATGAAGCAGATGCAAATGTACGTGCTTATATCGGAGAACAGTACGGAGAAGAGTATGTTGCAGTTGGAGAAACAAAAGCAAAGACAGGCGGCAAGATCATCCAGGATGCGCATGAGGCGATCCGTCCGACAGATCCGGCAAGAACACCGGCGGCAATCAAAGAATCTCTGACAAGAGATCAGTTCCGTTTGTATCAGCTTATCTGGAAGCGTTTCCTTGCCAGCAGAATGCAGCCGGCAAAATATGAGACAACATCTGTGAAGATCAGTGCAGGAAAATATCGTTTTACAGTAGCTGCTTCCAAGATTGTATTCCAGGGATTCCGACTGGTTTATACAGAAGCAGGAGAAGAGAAAGAAGAAAAATCTGTATTGATGAAAGGGCTGGATATGGATTCAAAGCTCACAAAAGAAAGTTTTGATACGAAGCAGCACTTTACACAGCCACCGGCACATTATACAGAAGCAACACTTGTAAAAGCTCTTGAAGAACTGGGCATTGGACGTCCAAGCACGTATGCACCGACAATTTCAACGATTATTGCCAGAAGATATGTTGCAAAAGAGAACAAGAATCTGTATCTGACAGAACTGGGAGAAGTTGTAGATAATATCATGTTACAGTCCTTCCCAAGCATTGTAGATGTGAATTTTACAGCCAACATGGAAAGCTTGCTTGATGGTGTGGCAGAAGGTAAGGTAAAATGGAAGACGATTATCGAGAACTTCTATCCGGATATTGAAGCCGCAGTGGAAAAGGCACAGAAAGAATTAGAGACAGTCAAGATCGAAGATGAAGTGACTGACGTTGTCTGTGAACAGTGCGGACGCAACATGGTCATCAAATACGGTCCACACGGAAAATTCCTCGCATGTCCGGGATTCCCGGAGTGTAGAAATACAAAGCCTTATCTGGAAAAAATCGGTGTTTCCTGCCCGCTTTGTGGAAAAGATGTTGTGCTCCGTAAGACAAAGAAAGGCAGAAAATATTACGGATGTGAAGACAATCCGGACTGTGAATTTATGTCATGGCAGAAACCGGTTCAGAAAAAGTGTCCGAGATGTGGAAATTATATGGTCGAAAAGGGAAATAAGATCTGTTGTAGTGACGCTCAGTGCGGATATGTAGAAAATAAGAAAAATTCTGATAAATAACAATAATATTCGTTGAATTATAGTGAATTGTATGATAATATAACTTCATAGGATGGAGGAGTGCAAATGAGCGTACAATTATTAGACAAAACTAGAAAAATCAACAAGTTACTTCACAACAATAATTCAAGTAAAGTGGTCTTTAATGATATTTGTGAAGTTCTGACAGAGATTCTGTCATCGAATGTACTGGTGGTCAGCAAAAAAGGAAAAGTTCTCGGAGGAAGCAAATGTACAGGCGTTCCGTATATAGAAGAACTGATCCAGAAGGAAGTAGGCAGACATATTGATGATATGTTAAATGAACGTCTGCTCAGCATTCTTTCGACAAAGGAAAATGTGAATCTTGAGACTCTTGGATTTTCGGAAGAAGCCTCAAAAGGTTATCAGGCTATTATAACTCCAATCGATATCGCAGGAGAGAGACTCGGCACATTATTCATCTATAAGAAAGACGAAGTATATGAGATTGATGATATCATTTTAAGTGAATATGGAACAACAGTTGTTGGTCTTGAGATGCTTCGTTCTGTAAATGAAGAAAGTGCGGAGGAAACAAGAAAAGAACACATTGTACAGTCAGCCATCAGCACACTTTCTTATTCTGAACTGGAAGCGATCATTCATATTTTTGATGAACTGGATGGTACAGAAGGAATCCTGGTTGCAAGCAAGATTGCAGACCGTGTAGGAATCACTCGTTCTGTGATCGTGAATGCGCTTCGCAAGTTTGAGAGTGCCGGAGTTATTGAATCCAGATCTTCCGGTATGAAGGGAACTTATATCAAAGTTGTGAATGATTATGTATTTACGGAACTGGATAAGATCAAAGCAGAGCGCAACAATTAAGATGAAGTATAAGGGTATCGGGAGACTGGTACCCTTTTCTTTGATTGAAGATGAGATGAATTTTACTGGAGGATATAATGGAAAAATTTCAGGACGATACGGTGAAACTCGAGATGATAAAAACGATTCTTGACGGGGGATATTTTAACGATAATATCTATCTGTGTAAGATGATTAAGTATAATGAAGAAGAGGAATGCATATATCTGTTAACGGGGAAGACGGAACTGTCAGAATTTTCTTTGGACAGTATCTATGAGTGCACGATGACGGATGAGGAAGAAGAGGTCAAATGCAGAGGAAAGATTGTCGAACGGTACTGGGATAAGAGAGGAAAAGTACTTGTTTTCCATGTGGAAAATGGATTTTATAAAAATACTGTAAACTAAACAAAGGCGGTTGACAAAATATTAAGAGAGTGCTATTTTATATCTAGAGTTTCTTAGCACTCTCTTTTTTCGAGTGCTAACAAAATAAATAAGTATATCATTTAAGGAGGAATAAATATGAAATTAGTACCATTAGGAGACAGAGTTGTATTAAAACAGTTGGTTGCAGAAGAGACAACAAAATCAGGAATCGTAATTCCTGGACAGTCTAAAGAAAAACCACAGCAGGCAGAGATCGTTGCTGTAGGACCTGGTGGAACAGTTGACGGAAAAGAAGTGAAGATGAATGTCACTGTAGGACAGAAAGTTATTTATTCTAAATACGCAGGAACATCTGTAGAGCTTGATGATGAAGAATATATTATCGTAAAACAGGACGATATCCTTGCAATTTGTGAGTAAGATGTAGATGTAAGAAGAGAAACAAAGATTATAGGAGGCATTTGATCATGGCAAAGGAAATTAAATATGGCGCAGAAGCAAGAGCAGCATTAGAAGAAGGAGTTAATAAGCTGGCTGATACAGTCAGAGTTACGTTAGGACCAAAAGGACGTAACGTAGTTCTTGACAAATCTTTCGGAGCACCGCTTATTACTAATGATGGTGTTACAATTGCAAAAGAAATTGAATTAGAAGATGCATTTGAGAATATGGGTGCACAGCTTATCAAAGAAGTTGCATCTAAGACAAATGATGTTGCCGGAGATGGTACAACAACAGCTACAGTACTTGCACAGGCAATGGTACATGAAGGAATGAAGAACCTGGCAGCAGGAGCAAACCCGATCATCCTTAGAAAAGGAATGAAGAAAGCAACAGACAAAGCAGTTGAGACGATCGCTAAAATGTCCAGCAAAGTAAAAGACAAAGATCAGATCGCAAAAGTTGCAGCTATTTCTGCAAGTGATGAAGAAGTTGGAAAGATGGTTGCAGATGCAATGGAAAAAGTTTCCAATGACGGGGTTATCACAATTGAAGAATCCAAGACTATGAAGACAGAACTTGACCTTGTAGAAGGTATGCAGTTTGACCGTGGATATGTATCTGCATATATGGCTACAGATATGGATAAGATGGAAGCAAATCTGGATGATCCATATATCTTGATCACAGACAAGAAGATTTCTAACATTCAGGAGATCCTGCCAGTTCTGGAGCAGATCGTACAGTCCGGAGCAAGACTCCTGATCGTTGCAGAAGATATTGAAGGTGAGGCTCTTACAACACTGATTGTAAACAAACTGCGTGGAACATTCAATGTAGTAGGTGTTAAAGCGCCTGGATATGGTGACAGAAGAAAAGAGATGTTAAAAGATCTTGCAATTCTGACAGGCGGTCAGGTAATTTCAGAAGAACTCGGTATGGAATTGAAAGATACAACACTGGATCAGCTTGGACGTGCAAAATCTGTAAAAGTTCAGAAAGAAAATACAGTTATCGTTGATGGATGCGGAGACAAACAGGCAATCGCAGACCGTGTAGCACAGATCAAAGCACAGATTGAAGAGACAACATCTGATTTCGACAGAGAGAAACTGCAGGAGAGACTTGCAAAACTTGCAGGCGGTGTAGCAGTTATCCGTGTAGGTGCTGCAACTGAGACTGAGATGAAAGAAGCAAAACTTCGTATGGAAGATGCACTTGCAGCAACAAGAGCAGCCGTAGAAGAAGGAATCATTGCAGGTGGCGGATCTGCTTATATTCACTGTGCAAAAGAAGTTGCCAAGATCGTTGCTGATTTGGATGGTGATGAGAAGACAGGTGCGAATGTTGTACTGAAAGCTCTGGAAGCTCCACTGCTCCGCATCGCTGCAAATGCAGGACTGGAAGGCGCAGTAATCATTAATAAAGTATATGAGTCAGAACCAGGAATCGGATTTGATGCATTAGCTGAGGAATATGTAGACATGGTTGAACATGGTATCCTTGATCCGGCTAAGGTAACAAGAAGTGCTCTGCAGAATGCAACAAGTGTTGCATCTACACTGCTGACAACAGAGTCCGTTGTTGCTAATATCAAAGAAGAGACACCGGCTATGCCTGCAGGTGCAGGTGCCGGAATGGGCATGATGTAAGAAAAAGTTAAGAAAACTCCCTGCATGGGGAGTTTTCTTTTTTCTTGTTTTTGTGCTACAATAGACACATTGAGAAAAGCGGAGGATGTAAGACATGAATGACATATGTACAGAACAGCTTATTAAAAGGAAGAAAAGCAAAGGTCAGTGGTTTCTGGAAGGAATGGTGCTTGCAGCGACTTTACTGAGTGTATATGGTGTCGTACATTGTCTTTTTTTTATAGTGCTTACAGTTATATTACTTGTAATGGATATATATTTGTATCTGGAATTTGATGCAGAATATGAATATTTATTTGTGAATGGGGAACTGGATGTTGACAAGATCATACATAAGTCGAGAAGAAGACGAATCTGTACAATAAAGTTAGAAGAAATAGAGGTCCTGGCTCCATTTGGAACAGGTGAACTCAGACAGTACCAGCGGGCAAAGAAAAGCGATTATAGCTCGGGCAGACGCAATGATCAGACTTATGTGCTAGTTGTTTCCAGGGCAGGAGAATTAAGAAAAATTATTTTTGAACCGAATCAGACGATTGTAGACGGGTATGCCGGAATGATTCCGGGAAAAGTTACATACAAATCTGCAAAATAGTCAGAAAAATGTATTTTGTATGTATAAAAAAACAAGTTGACAAACGATAGCAAAGTTCGTTATGATACCAGTTAATTATAGGAAAGAGCAAAACGGAGTTTTTACCCCGATAAGCTATAAATAAGGATAAGAGTGAAAGGAGTTTACCATGGGAAAAATTATTGGAGAAGGAATTACATTTGATGACGTGCTGCTTGTACCGGCATATTCTGAGGTGATTCCAAATCAAGTAGATTTATCCACGTATTTAACAAAA
Organism: Dorea sp. AF24-7LB; assembly: GCF_003478575.1. NCBI lineage: Bacteria > Bacillati > Bacillota > Clostridia > Lachnospirales > Lachnospiraceae > Dorea > Dorea sp. AF24-7LB. The sequence goes on along the minus strand of NZ_QUFR01000003.1, from coordinate 112,925 downwards.
AATATTAAATTGAATATACCGATGATGAGTGCAGGTATGGATACGGTTACAGAACACCGTATGGCAATTGCAATGGCTCGTCAGGGTGGAATTGGTATCATTCATAAGAATATGACGATCGAGCAGCAGGCAGAGGAAGTTGATAAAGTAAAACGTTCTGAGAACGGTGTTATCACGGATCCATTTTATCTGTCTCCGGAACATACGTTGGAAGATGCCAATAATTTAATGGCAAAATTCCGCATTTCAGGTGTACCAATTACAGAAAACGGAAAACTGGTAGGCATTATCACGAACCGTGATCTGAAATTTGAAGAAGATTTTACGAAGAAGATTAAAGAATCAATGACTTCTGAGGGACTTATTACAGCACAGGAAGGAATTACGCTGGAAGATGCAAAGAAGATTCTTGCAAAAGCCAGAAAAGAGAAATTACCGATCGTAGACAAAGATTTCAATTTGAAAGGTCTTATTACGATTAAAGATATTGAAAAACAGATCAAATATCCACTGTCAGCTAAAGATTCCCAGGGAAGACTGCTCTGTGGTGCAGCACTTGGAATTACCGCAAACTGCCTGGAACGTGCACGGGAACTTGTGAATGCACATGTAGACGTTGTTGTTATGGATTCTGCACATGGACATTCTGCTAATGTACTCCGTACCGTAGATATGGTCAAATCCAAATTCCCGGATCTGCAGGTTATCGCAGGAAACGTTGCAACAGGAACAGCAGCAGAAGCGCTGATCAAAGCAGGAGCAGATGCAGTAAAGGTTGGTATTGGACCTGGATCTATCTGTACAACACGTGTCGTTGCAGGTATCGGTGTTCCACAGATCACAGCAGTTATGAATTGTTATGAAGCGGCAGACAAATATGGAATTCCGATTATCGCAGATGGTGGTATCAAATATTCAGGAGATATGACAAAAGCAATTGCAGCCGGTGCGAATGTATGTATGATGGGATCAATCTTTGCAGGATGTGATGAGAGCCCGGGAACATTTGAATTATATCAGGGAAGAAAATACAAAGTATACCGTGGCATGGGATCGATTGCTGCAATGGAGAACGGAAGCAAAGACCGTTATTTCCAGACAGATGCGAAGAAGTTAGTACCGGAAGGTGTAGAAGGACGTGTAGCATACAAAGGAACTGTAGAAGATACTGTATTCCAGTTGATGGGAGGTCTTCGTTCCGGTATGGGTTACTGCGGAACTCCAACAATTGAAGAACTCAAACAGAGAGGACAGTTCGTAAAGATCTCATCTGCATCTCTGAAAGAAAGTCATCCGCACGACATTCACATTACGAAAGAAGCTCCAAACTACAGTGTAGATGAGTAAAAGAGAATAATACCAGAGAAATTTGGCGTTATAATAGACATTACAGCAGGAGGCAAGATATGAAGCGGGCATTTGGAACATTGAAAACAAAAGAAAAGGCAGAATTGTATCTGTTGAAGAATGAAAAAGGGATGGAAGTTGCTATTTCCGATTATGGCGCAACGATTGTAAATGTGATCGTACCAGATAAGGAAGGACATCCGACGGATGTTGTTCTCGGATATGACGATGTCAGTGGTTATGAAAAAGGCGACCGTGTATTTGGCGCATTTGTAGGACGTGTGGCAAACCGTATTGCAGGAGGTTCATTTACATTAAATGGTAAGACTTATGAACTGACAAAGAATGATGGGGATAATACACTACACGGTGGTAGAGATATGATGAATAAGCGTATGTGGAAAGTTGAAGAATCTACAGATAATAGCGTGACTTTATCACTTGACAGCCCAGATGGAGACCAGGGATTTCCAGGAAATCTTAAGCTGACAGTAACTTATACGGTTACACCGGAGAATGAACTGGAAATTGTTTATAGATCAACAGCAGATGCAGATACACTGCTGAATCTTACAAATCACAGTTATTTTAATCTCGCCGGACAGGGAAGTGGCGATGTACTGGATCAGAAAGTAACGATCAGTGCAGATTATTTTACTCTTGCAGATGCCCAGAGTATTCCGACAGGTGAACTGACACCTGTAAAGGGAACACCGATGGATTTTAATGAAGCAAAAGCGATCGGACAGGATATAGAAGCGGATTACCAGCCGTTGATCGATGGAAAAGGTTACGATCATAACTGGGTGATCAGAGGTGAAGGATTCCGCAAAGCTGCCTCCATGTATTCTGATAAGACAGGAATCCATATGGATGTATATACAGATCTTCCGGGTATGCAGTTGTATACAGCAAACTATGTTGATTATGAGAAAGGCAAAGGCGGAGCTGAATACCGTATCCGCAATGCTGCCTGCTTTGAAACACAGTTTTTCCCGGATGCCATTCATCATTCGGAGTTTGCGCAGCCGGTTATCAAGGCGAATGAACTATTTACATCCAAAACGGTATATCAGTTTTCTATTCAATAAGAATTTACAAAAGGCATAGAATATATGCCATATGAATAATGTGTAGTATGAAGAGAACAAAAAAGATTAAAAACAGAAAAAAATCATTCACAACTATACAACAGAAAAAACAGGCTCAGCGCAGGATGCGGCTGGGCCTGCTTTTATTGGTGATTGTTATGGTTCTGGCAGCAGGAATCAGGATTTTACATCCGGAATGGCTGTCTGGAAAATACAGTGAAATAGACAATGCACAGGTTGATGCATCTAAACCTGATATTACAGTGAAACTTCTGACGCCGAATCCGTATTCCAGACCGGGGATAAAAACCGGTAAGATTAAGGGAATTGTTGTGCATTATACGGCAAATCCGGGTGCAACAGCAATGGGAAACCGAAACTACTTTGAGGGGCTCAAAGACAGTCATGTGACAAAAACGAGCAGTAATTTTATTGTAGGGCTGGATGGAGAAATCGTGCAGTGTGTGCCGACATGGGAAGTGGCGTATGCTTCCAATAACCGGAATAAAGATACGGTATCGATTGAGTGTTGCCATCCGGATGAGACGGGGGAATTTAATAAAGCGACTTATCGCTCAGTGATACATTTGTGTGCCTGGCTTTGCCTGAAGTTTGCTCTGTCACCGGATGATATTATTCGGCATTATGATGTCACCGGAAAGAACTGTCCGAAATATTTTGTAGAACATGAAAATGCCTGGAAACAGTTCCGGAAAGATGTAAAAAAAGCACTGGAAAAATCAAAGTGATATTGTTATAATATATAAGCGTATGTATATTTATACATAATTAAGGAAGAAATCGTAAGGAAAACAGGAGAGGCAAACATGAACGACTTGGAACTGTACAGAGAGCAGTTAGCTCTGTGTGATGATAAAATTATTGATGCCCTTGTGGAAAGAAGCATGATCATAGAGAAAATCATGGCATACAAAGAAGAATATGGTATGCCGATCCTTCAGCCGGGACAGGAAGCAAAGCAGAAAAGAAGACTGGAAGAAAAGCTTTCGGATAATCGTTACAAGGATGAGATCTGTGACATTTTCCATTATATCCGCAAGAACAGCAAGCGGATTCAAGCAAGAAAACTGTTTGATTACAATATTGTACTCATTGGTTTTATGGGCGCAGGCAAATCTACGATCTCAGATTATTTAAGTACGATGTTTGCGATGGAAATCGTTGAGATGGATCAGGTTATCGCAGAGAGAGAAGAGATGAGTATTCCGGATATCTTTGAAACGTATGGAGAAGAATATTTCCGTAATCTGGAAACCAATCTTCTTGTGGAAATGCAGGAGAAGAAGAATACAGTTATTTCCTGCGGAGGAGGAGCTGCCCTTCGCAAGAATAATGTGCAGGAGATGAAGAAGAATGGTAGAGTTGTACTTCTGACAGCAAGTCCACAGGTAATCTATGAACGTGTAAAGGACAGCAATGACCGTCCGGTTCTGAACGGCCGCAAGAATGTTGAAGGCATTTCCGAACTGATGGAGCAGAGGCGTGAGAAATATGAAGCGGCTGCAGATATTGTTATCCAGACAGATAATAAGACTGTTCTGCAGATCTGTGAAGAATTGGTACAACGATTAATGGAGATGGATGAATAGACATGTTTGACAGATTTTTCCCGGATGCATATGTTGCATCTACTTATGTAATAGATTTTGAGAAACTGTATGAAGAAGGAATACGTGCCGTAATTTTTGATATTGACAATACGCTTGTTCCGCATGGTGCACCGGCAGATGACCGTGCGAAAGCACTTTTTGCGAGACTTAAAAAGATTGGTTATCAGTGCTGTCTGATCTCCAACAATCAGGAGCCACGTGTGAAGATGTTCAATCAGGATATCCAGGTGAATTATATCTGTGATGCGCATAAGCCTTCAACGAAAAATTACAAAAAAGCAATGGAGATTATGGGAACGGATGTTTCCAATACAGTATTTGTGGGAGATCAGCTTTTTACGGATGTCTGGGGAGCAAAAAGAGCCGGAATCAGAAATATTCTTGTGAAGCCGATCCATCCAAAAGAAGAGATACAGATTGTATTAAAACGTTACCTGGAGAAAATCGTTCTTTATTTTTATCAAAAAGAGCGAAAAGGACGGTAAAATGGGGCTGTACAGATAAAAAATAGTTGAAAAAAACGCTCAGATATTATAGAATGGAACAAGTGAGTAGAATTGATAAAGTGTGAAAACACATAATTTAAGGAGGATAAAAGTATGGCAACAAAGTCAGCAGGTGAATTTAGAAATGGTATGACACTGGAGATTGATGGTAAAGTATGTCAGGTTATTGATTTCATGCACGTTAAACCGGGAAAAGGTGCAGCATTCGTTCGTGTTAAATTAAAAGATATCATCAACGGTGGTGTAGTAGAGACAACATTCCGTCCTACAGAGTCTTTCCAGGAAGCATATATTGAGAGAAAGAAAATGCAGTATCTGTACAATGATGGAGATCTGTATTATTTCATGGATAATGAGACATTTGACCAGATCGCTGTAGGGACAGAAGATGTTGGTGATTCTCTGAAATTCGTAAAAGAGAACGAAGAAGTTACTGTAAGTTTATATCAGGAGAAACCTTTCGCAATCGAGCCACCGCTTACTGTTGAACTGGTTGTTACAGAGACGGAGCCTGGATTCAAAGGTAACACAGCTCAGGGAGCAAACAAACCGGCTATTGTTGAGACCGGTGCACAGGTTGCAGTTCCGTTATTTGTTGAGCAGGGAGAGAAGATTAAGATCGATACACGTTCCGGAGAGTACTTATCCAGAGCAAACTAATCTTTTCGAGTTAAAAGAATATTAAAAAAGCCTTGCATTTTCTGCAAGGCTTTTTTATAATAATAAAACCATAATATTTATTCTAAATTTCTACAAGATGTAAAAAGCGGATTTTCCCGCATCAATTTCCGGAAGATAACTACAACAATGGCCAAAGAGGAGAAATATGACTTATCATCAATTTACTGAGGCATTGGAAAAAAGTGTGAAAGAAATGGCAGGATGTCTTTTGTCTGTCGAATTATGCAACAATAAAAAGAATAATGGAATTATCCGGAGCGGTCTGGTGATTTCAGAACAGCGTGTGAATGTTTCGCCGACGATTTATCTGGAAGGTTATTATGAACAGTACCAGTCTGGAAGCCAGGTAGATGAGCTGGCAAAAGAAGTTCTAAATGTATATGAAAAAGTGAAATTTGATCAGTCATGGGAAGAGCCGGAGATTTTTAATTATGAAAAGATAAAGAATAAGATCGTATTCAGGCTTGTCCAGAGAAGTAGGAATGAAGAATTTTTGAAAGAAATTCCACATGTGCCGATTCTGGATCTGGAGATTATTTTCTACATACTTTTAGAGATAACCAAAGACGGCATGGCTTCCATGCAGATCAGCAATGAAACAATGGAAAAATGGAACGTAGATGAAAAGGAACTTCTTGCAATTGCAATGATGAATATGAAAAAACACCTTCCGGCAAGATTTCATTCAATACAGAATGTGCTTTCCGAAGAAGGAATTGCTGTAGATAAAGCTGCAAGAATGTATGTACTGACGAATGAAAAGAAAAGTTTCGGGGCAGCAACTATGATATATCCAGGATGTTTAAATCAGATTGGTACATATCTGAAGGAAAACTTTTACGTCTTGCCAAGCAGTGTGCATGAAGTGATCATTGTTCCCGAAAAGGAGACCGATGACTGCATGAATCTGAACGAAATGGTTGCAAGCATTAATGCAGCCTGTGTACTGCCGGAAGAAATTCTTGAAAATCATGCCTATTATTATGACAGAATAGAGGACCGGCTTGCAATATGCTGATATGAAGGCATAAAAGAATCCAATGTATAAATTGGCTGTAAAAAAACATTTATTAGTTGTTGAGATTGTAAAAAGAATCAGGAAAAGTAGAAATGATAAAGTAAAGGAAATGTACGAAATGTCTATAGCATTTCCTTTACTTTAAAAGAAAAATATGGTAGTATAAATAATGCAGTTTGAAGAAAATTGTCATGCACCCGTAGCTCAGGGGATAGAGCACCGCCCTCCGGAGGCGGGAGCGGCGGTTCGAATCCGCCCGGGTGTGTATTTTAAAAGTGCATAGTATGTGGAGGTACTCTTATGAAAGGTGCGTTAGGAGCGGGCTTCACAGACAGGAATATTCAGAAGAGAAAAAGCAGAAGATGCCTGCTTTTCTTATTTTTTATCCTGATCTTGTTGAGCACCGGAATCGGACTTACAGGAGATAACACACAGAAGAAAGCACAAAAGATAGTAAGAGAAAAGCGCAGAACAAGAAATATGGGATGTAAAGTTGAACAACTGAATCCTCTGCGTAAGAATAGATCGCCGGAATTAAGACAGGCGGTAAGAGATTATTACAGATGTATAGCAGAGAAGACGGACTTTGTAGAAACATACAATCATCTCCAGATTTATATAAAAGATGGAGAATATGCAGATACATATGTAGCATTTGTAATGTACCGGATGAAGATTAAGCAGGTCTATACAGAGCTTCCGGGAGTAGGGACCTTGTATATTACGGAAAAGGATGGAAAGAATTTCCAGGTCAGGGTGAAACAACTGGATAGGCAGGAGATTGACCATATAAAATTGCTTGCCGGACAACATGATGTGAAAGCACTGCTTGAAAAGAGCCGCCGACAATATCAGACGGCACTGAAGTCGGATGCATTACTTGAGGAATCGGTAAAGGAGTTACAGAAAGCACTGAATCATTCTTGATAGAGAGCGAGAAGCCAGATCTTTGCAAAAGGATCTGGCTTTATGTATAGCATTACAGTGCCGGAAGTTTACCTGTGTCTATACAACGAAGAAAACGGCATTTGGATACATAAGATGAAAAAGGAGCGAGCAATAAGATGAAAGGATACAGAGAGGCATACAAAAAAGCATTCCCATATACGATTCCGGTTTTGACCGGATATATATTTATCGGAGTAGCATTCGGAGTTATGTTTGCAGAAAAGGGATATTCATTTTTATGGGCTGCGCTTATGAGTATTCTTGTATATGCAGGTTCCGGACAGTATCTTGCTGTGAATTTTTTCGTTCCCGGAATATCAATTTTCCAGGTTGTCTTTATGACATTAATGGTTAACATCCGTCATGTTTTTTACGGAATTTCCTTATTGGAACGATTTAATGGCATGGGAAAGAAAAAATGGTATATGATTTTCAGCCTGACAGATGAAACATATTCCCTTTTGTGTACGACGAAGATTCCGGAAGGCATTGATGAAGGAAAATTCCTGTTTGCGATTGCTTCACTGGATCAGGTGTATTGGGTAGCTGGTTCGATCATTGGTGCAGTGGCGGGAAGTGTACTGCCATTTAATTCAGAGGGAATTGATTTTGCAATGACGGCATTGTTTGTTGTCATTTTTATTGAACAGTGGCTGGATAAAAAGAACCGGATTCCGGAAATTATCGGAGTGGCAGCAGCATTTATTGGATTGCAGATTTTCGGGGCATCCAGATTTGTACTGCCATCCATGTTATTAATTGTAATGATTTTATTTGTATCGAAAAAACAGCTTCAGAAGGAGGTGAACCTGTCATGCCAGTAAATGCAACGTTATCAGCAATTATTATTCTGGCAGTTGCATTGACAACTTTTGGAACAAGAGTATTTCCGTTTCTCTTGTTTCCAGAAGGAAAAGAAATACCGCCAGTGATCCAGTATCTGGGAAAAGTACTGACTCCGGCAGTGATCGGGATGTTAGTAGTTTACTGCCTAAAGAATACATCGGTTTTTGTATCGCCACATGGCATACCAGAATTTCTTGCTGTGGCAGTGACGGCAGGACTTCATGTATGGAAACGTAATAACCTGTTAAGTATTGGCGTTGGTACGGCATTATATATGTTTTTGATCCAGGTTGTTTTTTAAGGTTTAAACATAGTTTTATCACAGTTTAAACACAATTATAGATTAGACTACTTAGTATAAACGAAGTAGTGAAAGGAGTAATGATTTATGGAAAATCAATATACTTATTATACACCGGATCAGGATGATCAGAATCAAAATGGACAGGGAGGTTATCAGTATCAGCCGCAGGATGAGAAACCACCGAAAAAGAAAACATCACATTGGGTAAAAGCAGTATGTTTCGGACTGGCATTTGGTGTGGCAGCAAGTGCGGCTTTTCAGACAAGTAATCTTGTGGGTAGCAAGGTTTTCAGCACATCAGGCAGTAAGACAAAAGAAGTTGCAACTGTAAACAGTGCAAAGATTTCAACAAGTTCAGACAGTAGTTCAACAAGCTCAGATATTTCCAAAGTTGCAAGTAATGTAATGCCATCGGTTGTATCAATTACCAATTTAAGTGTACAGCAGGTTCAGAATTTCTTTGGTGGAGTGCAGGAGCAGGAAAGCAAGAGTGTAGGCTCTGGTATTATTATTTCCCAGACAGATTCAGAACTTCTGATTGCAACGAACAACCATGTAGTGGAAAGTAATAAAACGCTGACAGTTTCTTTTGTTGACAATAAGAGTGTGGAAGCACAGGTAAAGGGAACAGATTCTTCCAGAGACCTTGCAGTTATCGCTGTAAAGCTCAGTGATATCAAAGATTCTACATTAAATAAAATTAAAGTTGCAACGCTTGCAGATTCAGAAAAAGTGCAGGTCGGAGAGACGGCTATTGCAATTGGTAACGCACTTGGTTACGGTCAGTCTGTAACAACAGGTATTGTATCAGCAACCGGACGTACACTGGATGGAGTTAGTGGCAAACTTATCCAGACAGATGCAGCAATTAATCCGGGTAACAGTGGTGGCGCACTTCTGAATGCAAAGGGTGAAGTGATTGGTATTAATACTGCTAAGGTCGCGACAGATGCAGTAGAAGGCATGGGATATGCGATCCCAATTTCCAGCGCAAGTGATGTAATTAAAAATCTGATGAATCAGAAGACAAAAACAAAAGTAGCAGAAGGCAAACAGGGATATCTGGGAATTGAAGGCGTGGATGTGACTTCCGACAGTTCGCAGATGTATAATATGCCAACAGGTGTGTATGTATCTAATGTTATCTCTGGCGGAGGAGCAAAAAATGCAGGGATCACAAAGGGATGCGTGATCACAGAACTGGAAGGAACAACAGTGGACAGTATGTCTGCATTAAAAGAAGAACTGCAGTATTACAAAGTTGGCGAGAAAGTTAAAGTGACGATCCAGGTTCCAAATTCAAATGGAAGTTATAAAGAGCGTACCGTGAAAGTTACACTTGGAAAAAGCACACAATAAGTAAAATACACAGTAAGAGAAATGTTTTTGCCATTTTTTGTGATTTGTAGTATAATGCTAAGTAGATTACGATATGAGGAGGCAAAATATACCAATGAAGTGTCCGATTTGCGGCCAACAGCTCCGGCCGGGTAAAAAAGATCCAAATTACCTGTTATGTTATAATTGCAAGAAGAAGTTCAAAGTACCACAGAACAGGAAAGAACAGAAGCATGCTCCGGAAAGAAGAGAACCGGCAACGCAGGAAACATTGCACAGATCTATTAAGGAAGCATCTATGCAGCGTCAGGAAGAGGAAGAGCAGGAACAGAAGTATTCGAATATTCCACCAAAGAGCGTTCGTAAGAAACGTGAAGATGAGATGCGCAAAGCATATGATGAACTGTTAGCAGTAGAAGATGGCAGAAAGAAAAAGAAAAAAACTGCAAGAGTAGAAGAAGATTATGATTACGATGATGTTTATGAGGAAGAAGAGAAGCTTTCCAAAGCGCCTGTAATCATTCTTGGAATTGCAATCGTAGTTGTAGCAGCAGTAATTGTATATATGCTATTGAAATAATAAAAAGGATTTCCGGAATTTTTCCGGGAATCCTTTTTCTGTTTAGTTTTTGTTTTTGAAACATGCCCGGAGGTCAAATTCCGGGTTAAACGCATAGAAGTTTTTACTGTCCAGATGATCCTGTACGATGCGCAGACTTTCACCGAAACGTTGATAGTGTACGATTTCGCGTTCACGCAGGAAACGGATTGGTTCGCAGACTTCCGGATCTTTGACAAGGCGCAGAATGTTATCGTAGGTTGTACGTGCTTTTTGCTCCGCAGCCATATCTTCGCTTAAATCGGTGATGGGATCACCTTTGGACTGGAAAGTAGTGGCGCTCCAAGGAACACCGCCGGCAGACTGTGGCCAGAGTGCAAGCGTATGATCTACATAATATTTATCAAAACCGGATTTTTCTAATTCTTCCATTGTCATATTTTTTGTAAGTTGATAAACAATAGCACAGACGATTTCTAAGTGAGCCAGTTCTTGCGCCCATAAATGTTGTCGCTAATGAAAAAGCCCCTAAATACGCGGGATTCGGGGCTTTAAATTCAGTGTAAAAGTAGGATTATCCTTATCTCCCTTACGATTTCGCTTCGTTTTCGTGTATTCGACACTTTCCAGGAGCATTTTCAGAGCTTTGTTCCGGTCCTGGACGGATAAGTCCCAGTAGCAGGAAAGAAGTTCCTTGCAGGAAGGAATGAAGTTCTCTATGTTTGCTATTTTCTCTTTTTCATATTCCAGATCTTTTTTTAGAATTTCTATATGTGCTTCCGATTCTTTGATACGTTTCTGTAATTCGTGGGAACGTTCCAGAAAGATCTCGGTGGTGTAGACTCCCTGTTCCAACAGATCGTATAAGTTTCCATTTTGTTTTAGTAATAAATCGTGATTGCTGACAGCGGAAGAGAGAAGCTGTTCTTTTTCCGGAACTTTGTTCTCGACTTCGAGCGTTGGATCTAACTGGTATCCAGCTACCCAGTCGGATAACGCCTGTATGAGCTCACGCTCTACCAGATCAAGCGTTGAACCGATGGTGGGACAGCCTCTGGTATTACACATTAAAACGTCATAAGGACATCTTCCGGAGCCATCCTTAGAAGCCGGTCTTCGCTGCATTTTCTTTCCACAGCAGGAGCAGACCAGTATTCCGGCAAGAGGATTTTTAATTCCATAGGATTCCGGCAGCTTATGAGAGTTTTTGGAAAGATATTCCTGCGCTTCGAGGAATACATCATGATCAATCAATCGTGGCTGCAGCCCCGGGGCGGTAAAATCATAATCACTGTGAGGACGCACCTTACTGACAGAACCGTTCTGTACTTGCTTTACAACCTTTCTTCGCCCAATGCCGACTCGCTGATCATTGACAATGTTCCTTAAGATTCCCATAACGCTGCATTCCAGCCAGGCATCTCCGTTCCTTGGCTTGATTCCCCGGTTGTCCAGATATCTGCAGATGTGGGTAATTCCGATGCGATCGGGGCCGGTATAGAGCCGGAAGATAAGTTTCACGACCGGAGCTTCGTCCGGATCCGGAGCGAGAACCCATCCACGCCCATGTTCGAGCTTCACGCGCTGCCAGCCGTAGGGTGCCTGATTGAACGGCCATTTTCCTTCCTTCACGGCAGCAGTCACACCGGCGCGCATCCGGCGGCGGATTGTCTTGTATTCCCTCCGGCTCATGAAGAGTCCGAACTCAAAGTATTCTTCGTCAAATTCATTATTTGGATTATAGGTCTTTGTTGGAGTGATGATCTTCGTTCCGGAATACTGGAAAGCTCTTTGAACAATTCCCTGATCGACAGTATCACCTCTCGCCAGACGTTCCACTTCCATTACGAGTACACCTTCCCAACGTCCGGATTCAACTTCAGATAAAAGCTTCTGCATTTCCGGACGCGCGGATATAGACTCTCCGGAAACGACTTCACGGTAGATCCCGCCAATGGATAAGTTCATTCGTTTGGCAAGATCAAGTAAGATCTGCTCATGCCGTTCCAGGACATCCACGCCCATAGCTTCCAGAGAAGCATCACTTCGGGACTTCCGGAGATAGATAAGATATTCTTCGTATTGCATATGTATCACCTTTCCTTAGTATATGTGTGAGGTTGCTTAATTTTGCGTATAAAAATAACACCTATACGGTGCCGGATTTTTGTGATACAATAATCTTTGTGAGGGAGAGAATTGTACTGTGTTCCAAACACCCTATAGTTTTCTCGTTTTCCCTGGTGCTGGTAACACCGGGGATTTTTTTGTATTTTACTGTAATTCTAATAATTTGTTTGTAATGTTGTTGGTGAACTTGTTTTGTTGTGTAGCTGTTAATTTGGTTGAGGTTCGGATTACGATAGTACCTAAAACTTTGTGAGATCCGGAATTTAACATTCCTGCACCATCAAAGCTGGCAAGATACGAATCTCTCTTTTCGGCATCTTCTTCTGATGCATAAACTTCGATAGCTCCACCGCATTCAGTTCCTTTATCTACAATGTCATTTCCATATACACTAGATTGGTCGATAAGAGGAGTAGAAAAATAAACTGTGGAAGTGTAGCCTCCCTGTTTATTTAGATTTCCGTTTGGATCATGATCTTCTGTGACTGCCTGATATCCGGAAATATTTGGAATTCCCTTTAAGCGCTGAATAACGAAATCTTCATTAGGATTAGTGATTTGCTTCATCTGCAGAACGCTGTTCTGATAAGCTGTTTGTTTTTCAGAAATAGCATTAATTACAGAGGAGTAATCCAGTGGTTCAGAAAGCTTTTTCGTTTCAGCATTGATGTCTGCTGTCTTTTTTGGTAGATCTGGTATTTTGCGCTGTGCTGCTTTTGCATCGGAAAGAGCAGTAATAAAGGCTTCTTTAGTAGTGTTATCATAAACTGCTTCCTTTTTGTCCAATATTTTCTGAGCATCGTTCATTGCAGAGGTAAGTTCAGTATTCTTGGCTTCTACTTCTTTGACTGCAGCATTAAACTTTGTTTCTGCAAGATCATGAGGCTTTTTCACCTGAAAGTACCAAACACAAATACCGATGACAATGATCGCAATGGCAGCAATCAATCCTAGTAGTGTTTTTTTCTTTTTCATATGTCCTTTCCTTTCGTTTTTTTCAGAGTTTTTTTTTCAGAGTTCATTTATTCAATCAGATATCTCCGCCATATAAATACTTTCGTATCAAGAGGGCAGTGTATTTATGGTTAGAGATACTGGATGAATCGTTATTAAAGGACTTTCTGATTATTCATCTTTAATTTTGTTACTTTTGTTAGACGTTCTTTGAAACGTGTTAATTTGATAGAACGATCTGAACGGCTAGCAGGGACGTCATGTGTAAAAACATCAATTGCTGTTTCAAGAACACGGATTTCATTATCATAGTCTTTTTTCTTTCTGTAGATAATGGCAAGTCTATCATAAGGACAATTGCCGTCGAAACGATGGGATACATTCTTTTCGTAGAGCGTTATGGCAGTATCTACATCTCCCTGCTTTTCTAATTCCAGTGCTTTTAAGTTAATGTCGGCAGGATCTTTTAATTTACTTAAATCAGCATTATCTGATAAATTTACTTGAAAATTCGAATCATGTTTAACAATGACATCTTGATGAGTGTTAATTGCAAGCTCGCCTTTGTGGGTAGGCTTGGAATTTTCCAAATAACCGTTCTGAGTTAAGAACTCTTTTTCTTTATAAAAATCTATACCGTATTTATATTCGAAGTACGAGGGTACCCTTTTGTTGGTATATTTCTTTAGCCAGTACAACATATAAATATGACCAGGTAACAGACCATCTGGATAACGTTTCATCATAGCTTCAGATACGAGCGATTGATTAGGAAACATTTTTGATTGTTCAATCCAATTGGTATTAAATTCTCTGTCTTGAGAAATAAAAGGTTTTTCTGAATAGTCTTTGTAATACAAATCATAAATAGTTTGGCAATAAGTATCACTTGCTTTGAACTGTTGCATGGAATTTATCTGATTAGCAGGTATTTGATTTCTTGGCATACTTGCAGTGCGAGGAGCGCTCGTGTAAAGATAATTATAATATTCAATACAAGAATCAGGTAGTCGTGAGTCGTAATTAGAAAGAGAACTTTTGAAATTTTCAAAACAATTATTTTTCCCTTTTTCAGTTTTTAACTTTTGGGATTTAGAACAAGTGGAATCCCAATAACGTTTTATAAAAGTATTTATTTTATCAGCTTTTGCGGTTGGAGTATTTAGCTTTGAATATTTTTTTGCTATATTATCTCCTTTTACAACAACAATTTTACGTTTTTGGGCGTCAGCAAGTATAGATAGTTTTTCATAATATAAATCAAATCGAGAGAAAAATACATCAGGATTGACTGTTTTTTCAATTAAACTGGCGCAATCATTAAGTATTCGTAAGTCATTTTGTAATTCAATAACGGATAAAGAAGGTTTTTTGTTAAAAAAATTAAACAATCCCATATGATACCTCCATATTATATTAGTTCTGCAATTGTAAGGTGTGGAATAAAGTAGATTATATAATTATCTACAATAGTTAGTATGCCATATTTATCTCTATAGCACGCAATGCAGTTTTCTAAAAATTCTTCTGTAACATCCAAATACTCTGCAATTTCATATTTATCTTTACAACCATGTTCGTAGGCTCTGATCAGACCGAATAATCCGATACTGCGGTTGTATCCCCAAAGCCTTGCCTGCCGTTCCTGTTTTCGATTACCGGTATATTCCATGTCGATAATATTTCCAACAGAAGTATAATGATGACCGAGTTCTTCTGCCAGAACGCAGGCTTTTTCTGTGGTTGTAGCTATATTATCTCTGATAACGATAGTGCCATCACAGTATAATCCTTTAATTCTTTCGCTTTCAAAAGGATAATCAACAACTTCTATACCGTCTTTGCAGGCTTCGTCCTGTAGCTTCTCATATGTATTCATACAAACACCTCCCGCTTGAGTATATCAGATAAGCTGTCCTATAAATTACTTAGCTCGTTTGTTCTTTACAAATTCAGCAAACTGGCGAATTTCGTCAAGTTCGTCTTCTGTATATTCATCGCCATCGAAGTGGGCGGCAAGGGTAGTTGGCTCATCTATATCCCAGCCCATAAGGTAAGCAGGTGATACCTGTAATGCGTTTGCAATTTCTTCTAATTTATCTACGGGCATATTTTTTATATAGCCAGTTTCATATCTTTGGAGAGTAGATTTACTAATTCCTACCTTTTCAGAAAGAGTTTGGTATGACATATTAAGTTCTTCACGTCTGTTTCTCATTCGCTTCATAATATCTTGCATTTTTTCGCTTATTTCTTTTTCGCTCATATCAATACCTCCGTATAAGGTAATTATAAACTATTTTTTCATATTTGCAACAAATAATTAAAGAAAATTAAAAAAATGTTGCAAATATGGGTTGACAATAAGATTTAGCGAGCGTATTATATAAACATCCCAAATATGCAACGAAAGGAAGTGAGATAATGTCATTTGATAAATTGAAAGGGAAGATGACAGAGGCACATGTGTCGCAAGCTAAAATGTCGGAATATTTAGGCATTACAGTGCAATCTCTTAATGCTAAATTAAATGGAAGGACACAATTCACTTTAGAAGAAGCGGTTAAAATTACTGACTTTCTAATGTTGAATGATCCTATCGATATTTTTTTTAGACCAAGCGTCCCAAAAATGCAACGAAACAAACCGGACAAGACACAAACATAAAAGAGGACTTCTTGGACAAATCATTAGATTACTTATTCGCAACAGATGAAACAGGTTCAGAGAAAGGAGAGTGATGAAAGTGGATAAATATATAAAGGCTTTGAGAGGCATTTCATATTGTGAATGGGTTAAGTTGCGAGAAGGCATCGATTCTGAGTTTGATCGGCAAATCGGTGAATCAAAGAGAGGTCTTCAACTCACCGATTCTGAAAATGTAAAAAAAGCTATCCGTTCACGATTTGGAGGTAAATTGGATTAATTCTCCAATCATTACCTTTATAGCTAATATGAACATAATCTAGTCCATAAAAGCTATCAAGGAGATCAGAAGGACGTTTTCCAGGTGAATAAATGGAAGCGTTTTCTTCCCACCAAACACTAGGAGATTTCTTGTTTTCACCGATCGTGCAATCAGGATCATCGGTAAGACAAACCCAATCACCAGCGAGACAAGCATAAATTTTAAGCATACGCATACTCCTTTCTTTATTACTTAGGTACTGGCATACCCTGTAAGAAAAGTATAGGAGGACAAGGGAGAAAAGACAATGCCTGGATATAATTTAAATCATTTTACTGGAAAGACAAAAGGTAAAACTTCGAGAAAGAAAAAAATTCGAGTGAAACGAAATCATAAAAATAAGTATGAGAAATATTCCAATAACAGAGGAATAGTGAGGTAAGTATAAGAGTGAAGAAAATTATATTTGTATTATTTGCGTGCTTAATCCTCTTAACAGGGTGTAGTCAGAAAATAACAGAAGGAGAGATATATGAAAAAGAATTTCTTCCAGAAGAAACAAGAACAATTATAATACCGATGATTCATACGAATGGGAAATCATTATACACGACATATGTGCCGGTAACACATCATTATCCAGATAGATGGCGCATTTCTATTAAATCGATAGAGAAAAATGACGATGGCGATTATGATACAGCCGACTACTATACGACGGAAGAAGTATATAACAGCTGTGAAGTTGGAGATATGTTTTCCTACGATGAAAATAGGGACTGTGAAGAGGAACCGGTTGAGAAGAGTAAGTAATGTAGGAGGTGCAGAGTGCAAGGATATTACGATTCAGAACATAGCGGAAAAGGATTGGAAACGCCAACAGGACAATTAAATATTAACGTTAAAAATCTACCAGAGTTTAAAGAATTGGTAGAACAGGCAAAAGTATCAAGCCGACCAATTGCAACGAACAATTAATCAGCTTAGTTACTTTGAATTGAAAATCGATTTTAGCTGTGGTGAAGAAGTTACTTCGGAGTAATAGAAGATACACTCTTGGTGACTCATTTGATAGGAAAATTATACCAGAGAACCGCAACAAGTACAAACCATACCACATAAAATGCAATAAGAACACAGGAGGGCAGGAAGATGATTGTAGAAACAATGAACAACAATGGCTGCACCTGCCATATCTCCGATGATGCATACCGGGATAAGACACCGGAAGAGGTGAACCGGATTGTCCGGAGCTTTTCGGATTTCATCGTTGGAAGATTAAAGGACTTAAAAGAGAAAACCGCTTAGGCGGTTAAAGTAAGACAAGCTTTAAATAAGGTGATACAAGGTTTTAAACAAGATCTGTATAAGATCAGAAAGGAGATAGAGCATGAGAAGAAAGAGAAAAATGAGCGAAGCGACGCAGAGTGCACTGCTGATCTGTCTGTCCTGTTACGCGGCAGCAGTTTTGATGTTTCTCCACTGGCTCTTTATTGGGTACTGATGAAAACAATGAGAGAGCAGGGAATTAAAAGATACAAAAGAAGAAAGCAGATGGCGTACAAAGTATTCTGCTGGATTCTCGGAATCCTGGTGGCGCTGATTGGCGTGTCAGTAATTGGATTCTGGGTGGTGATATTTATGACATTTTATTAGAGAGAAGGTGAAAAAGTGCAGAGCATGAAAGAAAAATGGCTTGGATTTGCTACAGATGAAAATGTAGTCCGGGCGCTGAAAGATATCCGGAGAGTGGCTGCAAAGCATGGCATCCGGCATGTGTCGGTGCAGATTCTGGACGGTGATGTGTATGGATATACCAACGATGCAGCAGCCGGTCCGTACAATCTGGAGATCGGAACTTCCGGATTAAGAGTCGAAGCCGGACAGGCACAGTATTTTAAAAGCATATAAAAAGAGTGCCAGAAAGGGAAGAACCCGAATCCGGCACAAAAGAAATTAGTCAATTGTATTTTAAACGAAGAAAGGAAATTAGTCAAATATGAAAACACTGAAAATCACAACAGATAATAAAATCCGCATGATCGACATCAATATGAGTGATTATAAAGCCATCCAGAAAGAACTCGGAGGGCATTTCGAAACAGTACATACAAAGCTCATGTATGAGTATTATAAGGCGCCGGTGATCATGCTGGTGGATGAGGAAGGACTCTGGAAGCAGCTACCGTTAAATGTAGTCGGCAGCTACTTTTACGGTACACAGGAGCATGGCAATCCAATCGCGGGAGATGTCCTTCTTGCGCTGGTAGTCGGTGAGGATTTTACCGGATTTACGGAAAGTGATGCAAGGCAGTGGATGGATAAGCTTTTGAATGATTTTCCAATATTGGAGGAAGGAGAAGAATAAATGTATTACAATGAATGTCCTTTTTGCGGGGCGAATCTCGATCCGGGCGAAAAATGTGAGTGCCAGGAATGTAAAGAGCACAAGAAAGAATTACAGGTGAAAGGCAGATCAGGAAGCAAGCATGAATGATATTTTTAAGATCTACGATTTTGAAGATGAAGAACATTGGCTGAAAGGCAGAATGAATGGAATAGGCGGCAGTGATGCCAGTGCAGTTATGGGAAAGAATCCATATAAAAGTAATATCGATCTGTTTGAAGAAAAAACTGGAAGGACAGTACCGGAAGATATATCGGACAAGCCTTATGTGATTTATGGAAAAAAAGCGGAGGAGTATATACGTGAGCTTTTCAAACTGGATTATCCGGAATACGAAGTGGAGCATCACGAATTCCGGATATTGCAGAGTAAGAAATATCCATTCATGCAGGCTTCCTTAGATGGAGAGCTGACAGACCAGAACGGTCGAAAAGGAATATTAGAGATCAAGACCACCAATATTTTACGATCTACACAGTACGAGAAATGGAAAAAGCGTATCCCGGACAACTATTACACACAGGTACTGCATTATTTGCTAGTTACCGGCTGGCAGTTCGTAGTCTTAAGAGCACATTTGAATACAGACTGGGGCGGCGAAAGGCAGACCGCAGTCAGGCATTATTTTATAGAACGCTCAGAAGTGGAAGAGGATCTTGCCATGCTGCTTCGGGAAGAAAAGAAATTTTGGGGATTCGTGGAGAGCGACAGGATGCCTCCGCGGACCATCCCGATAATATAGGAGGTATTTTATGTTGGAATTAAAGATTTTAAGTCCGCAGGAAGATGGATTCGTGCGGGAAATCGAATGGAACCATGAGGAAATCAAAGCCGGAATCGCAACCATGATGGAAGACTACAGAGGACTTGTATTTACAGAGAACACTATCAAAGAAGCAAAACAGGACAGAGCAAACCTGAATAAGCTAAAGGCTGCATTTGAAGACGAGCGCAAGAGAGTCAAAAAGCTGTGTATGGAACCGTATAATCGGTTTGAAAAACAGTTAAAAGAAGTCACTGTACTGATCGATGAACCGGCTAAGCTGATTGATGTGCAGATTAAAGAAGTCGAGCAGATGAAACGGGAAGAAAAGCGAAAAGAAGTACAGGAATTATTTAAGACAATCGGTTTTCAGAATTTTGTAACAGTCGAAATGATCTGGGATGAAAAATGGCTGAATGCATCTGTGCCATTATCCAAGGTAGAAAGCCAGATGAAGGATATCATGTACCGGATCGGCGAAGAGGTTGGAACGATCAATCATCTGCAGGAGTTCAGCTTTGAAGCATTGGAAGTTTACAAGAAGACACTGGATCTTACGCAGGCAATTCGGAAAGGACAGGAGCTTGCAGATATCCAGAAGCGTAAAGAGGAAGCGCGTATTGCTAGAGAGAAAGCAGAGGAAGAAAGAAAAGCTGCAGAACTGGCGGAGCAGAATGCAGAGCCGGTTGAGACAGCAGGCGCAGCAGAAGCTACAGCAACAGAAGATACGGCACCGGGAGCCCCGGCAGTAAACACTGAGGAAGAAAATGTGATGTATTTGGACTTCCGTGTATGGGGAACAAAAGAGCAGTTAATGGCACTTCGCGATTATATGAAAGAAAATCATTTAAAATTTGGAAAGGTGGAATAAAAATATGGCAGTAAGTAACAGTTTGGTAAAGAAAACGGCAAAGACTGGCTTAACAGCTTATCTGACGCAGGATGCTGTTAAGAAGCAGATTAACAGTGTGGTTGGTGGAAAGAACGGAACAAGATTCATTTCCAGTATTGTATCTGCAGTCCAGACAACTCCGGCATTGCAGGAGTGTACGAATCCAAGTATTTTATCAGCAGCATTATTGGGAGAGGCCTTGAATCTTTCGCCGTCGCCACAGCTCGGACAGTTTTATATGGTGCCTTTTGACAATAAGAAAAAGGGATGCAAAGAAGCACAGTTTCAGTTAGGTTATAAAGGCTATATTCAGCTGGCTATCCGATCCGGATATTATAAAAAGCTGAACGTCCTGGCGATTAAAGAGGACGAGCTGGTACATTATGATCCGTTAGAGGAAACGGTCGAAGTGAACTTGATTGAAGATGATATCGTTCGAGAAGAAACGCCTACGGCCGGATATTATGCAATGTTTGAGTACGAGAATGGTTTCCGCAAAACGATGTACTGGTCTAAGAAGAGAATGCTGGCTCACGCTGAAAAGTATTCCTTCGCTTTTTACAAAAACGGTGGAGCAAAGTCTTTAGAATTATTAGAACAGGGGAAAATTCCGGAAAAAGATTTATGGAAGTATTCTTCCTTCTGGTTTAAAGATTTTGATGGCATGGCGCTTAAGACTATGCTCAGACAGCTGATCAGCAAGTGGGGAATCATGAGCATTGATCTTCAGAAAGCACTCGATAAGGACATGGCTGTTATTCAGGAAGACGGATCTGCAGATTATGTAGAAAATAATACAACCGATGTGGAAACAAACGATGTGGTTGCGGATCAGGATCTGCAGGAAGTACATATAGACGCAGAAGAGGAACAGGGAGAATCTTCCGATATTGAGTCGGAGTTTTTCAATAATTAATGCAGGAGGTAATAAGCAGTGAAACATGTAGATTTAGAAAAGTTTGCAAACGGAGCGTTTTCGGCGCAGGTAAATAGGGCTATTGAAGAAGTGACTGAAAATATCCAGAATCCAAATACGGATTCGGGAGCAACGAGAAAGATAACGGTTACGATTGCATTTAAGCCGAATGCAGAGCGGAATTTTGTAGCAACAGGGGTACAGACGAAGACAACGCTTGCTCCGGCACTTGGAGCTGTCACAGCATTTAGCATGGGTAAAAACCTGCAAACCGGAGAAGTAGAAGCCGTTGAAATGGGAAACCAGATTCCGGGGCAGATGTCTGTAAATGACGTGCCAGGAGTTGTTCCGGAGAATGTAGTAGAAGTGGATGGAAGTAAAGTAGACACCACTACAGGCGAGATTGTTGAAAATAAAGTTGTAGATTTGCGAAAGAAAGCATAGGGAGGAGTTAAAAAGATGATGGAAGGATTAAGAGACGCTTTACAGTATATTACAAGTCTGAAAGAAAAGAGTATGGAGCCGAAAATTGTGGAGATAGAAGGAAATACATATTGCACAAGGGAACTTACCAGATATCATAGATTTCCCATGGCGAGCAGCCTTTCAGTAAATACGTTGACAGCATTAGTGGACTACATTAAGGGAAAACCGGAAGAATTAAGGGAGACATCTATTCTCCACGTAGTAAGTCCAACCAGAGTGAGCTTGTATTCCGGATTAATCGATGAGAGGAAAAGAGAAAGTTTAATGGCTGCAGAAGCAATTGTAAATGAATTTGCGTTTGACAATTATTATGATCAGGAGCGCTTCCTAATAGAGTTGCAATCTAACTTTTTGCAGACAGCAGATTTACTTACCATTATGCAGGTGTCCGGAAACATCAAATCCGGAACAACCGCAAACTATTCAGATGATGGCGTATCGCAGAAGACAACGATTAAGGCAGGGGTGGAACTGAGTGATGTGATTGTGCCAAATCCGGTAAGACTTAGACCATATCGTACATTTGCCGAAATCGAACAGCCAGAGAGTTCTTATATATTCCGTATTAAAGATAGTGATAGAGGACCGGTATTTAAACTGGTAGAAGCCGACGGCGGTTTGTGGAAAAATACAGTTATGAAGAAAATCAAGAATTATCTTGAATATGAATTGAGCGATCAGATTAAGGAACGTAAAATCACGATAATTGCTTAAGCTTGCAACTTCCTATGGAAGTGTATCACAAAAGTAACTCGTAAATGAAGTAAAGTTCCTGCAGGTGTCGGGAAACATTCCGGTATCTGCAGGGAGAAAGGAGCAGCCAGTGAAGTCAGTAACATTTCATGTCCCGGGAAAGCCGCAGGGCAAGGCAAGGGCGAAGACAGTCCGGAATAAACATACCGGAAATACAATGTCTTACACGCCGGAGAAAGATCTGCTGTATGAAAATTATATTAAGAACCAGTTCTTAAATGCATGTGGCGGAATGTTCCTGGAACAGGGAAAGCCGGTAACACTTCGGATCGTAGCCAGATTCTCCCCTCCGAAGAGTACAAGCAAAAAGCGTGCTGCACTTATGTTGGAGGGAAAAGAACTTCCGCTTAAGAAGCCAGATGTGGACAACATCGTAAAGGTTGTAGCAGATGCGTTGAATGGCGTAGCTTACCACGATGACACGCAGATTGTTCTGGTGGCAGCTAAGAAAGCATATTCGGCAATAGAAGGACTGGATGTGACAGTGGAGGAATATGCGAATTAGGAAAGAAGGTGCGACATGGCGAGACCGAGACTAAAAGGCCTTCTTTACTTTCCATTTGATATAGATTTTTTTGAAGATAATAAGATTCGGATTTTGAAAGCAAGATACAAATCCGATGGAGTATTGATTTATTTATTCTTGCTGTGCGAGATCTATCGTCAGGGATATTACATCAAGGTGGATGATGATTTTGAATATATCATTTCCGATGAACTCGGGATAGATCAGAATAAGGTGAAGCAGGTCTTGAACTTCCTGCTAAAACGGTCACTGTTTGATAACACACTTTTTAGTTTGGACAAGGTCTTGACCTCTGCCGGGATACAGAGGCGGTATCAGCTTGGTATTAAAGAAAGAATGCGAAAGAGTAGAACGCCGTTAGAAGTAGGCAGGTACTGGCTTCTAAATGAAGAAGATACAGAACCTTTTATTAAGTGCACACTTTTTGAAGAAAATTCCGGAAAATACAAGGGTTTTTCCGGGAAAAACTCATTAAATTCCGAGAAAAATGACACAAAGAAAAGTAAAGTAAATAATAAAAATAATAATATAGCATTTCAACATCCAGAACTTGAACAGGCTTTTCAGATGTACCTTCTTGTCCGTGAACATAATTATGGAGAAATCCTTCCGGAACAGATACAGGCTCTGAGGGATGATCTGAAAACACTGAGCGACAAGGCAGAGGAACAGATCGCTATCGTTAAGAAGGCTACGGCGGGAGGATATAAAGGATTCTACGAACTGAAAACAGGAAAAAGAAAGCCCGGATCCAGACAGAAGAATAAGGCAAATAATTTTTCGGGGCGTGATTATAACATGGAGAAACTGGAAAGGGGACTGTTGGGTGTACCGGAGAAAGAAGGTGATGCAAAGTGAAAAACACGCAAAGACAGCCTTCCGAACTGCTGCAGGGATTCTTAAATTATATTGATCAGGTTAAGTCAGAGTATGAGATGGCTCGTGAAGCTGTTGGAAAAGAAGACAAGAGGCTGCAGGACTTTTTACACGAATTGGAGTTTGCAGAAGATAAGGCTGAAAGAAATAAAATCGCCACGAAGTTCCAGCGAAGTAGACAAGAGCGAAGACGACAAAAGGACGAGGTGCAACGGTTAGAGCTACTGGTAGAGTTCTTTAACAGCCAGAACCATAGGAATACATTCAACAAGATGCGGCAGTTGGTTGGAAACCAGAGGAAAAGAGAAGCGTATTTGAATGGAGAGCGGCACTATAACAAAAGAGTGGAGGAATAGAAAATGCATAATGGAAAAGAATATGCAGATAAAAGTTTAAAGGAAGCACTGCTTGCTTTTTCACAAGGGAAGAAAGTCCTGGTGCTTACTGAGTATGATGATGGAAGCATGAACATAGACAACATGGAAAAGTATTTTACAGAAAATACAACGTTTTTCGTGGAAGTTCCGGCAATTGAAAATCCAGAGTTCGCCAAAGCACTGGCGGATATGGTAGAAACAGGAAAGAGGCAGAGGCCAGTACCGGAGCTGAAAGATCTTCCGGAAGATGAACCAGAAGAGGATCTAGATGAAGAACCGGAAAAGAAGTCAGTCGATGTGGAAGAGCATGCTGATCCGGGAAAGGCATGCCCCCCCCCTGCAGAAGCCGGAAGACAGGATGGAAGAAAAAGAGGTAGATCTTCCGGCGGACAATATCGATGAGAAGAAAGAGAAAATCCGGAAACTGGTAGAGGAAGGATACACCAATCGTGAGATCGCTGATCAAACCGGTATCCCGTTCGGAACAGTCGGGTATCATGCAGCGAGATTCCGGAAGAAAGAAAAAGAGCCTACAGTAGACAATTCGGATCGGCATCTGTGTAAGAGTTGCAAGTTCCGGAGCAATCGACCGGAAGTAAATAATTGTGATTACGTGGCGATTACGAAACACAGCAGAGGATGCAAGGTAGAAGAGTGCACGAAGTACGAGAAGGGCAACAGGGTGCGAGCAAAGGATGTGGAGGAATAGATCATGGAAAGATTAACACATAAAAGAGAGAACGGTATAAAGCGAGGGTACTGGTCTCCGAATAAGAAACAGGAGCTGGTGGATAGACTGGCGATGTATGAGGACAGGGAAGATGCCAAGGACACAAATGTCCTTAGCAAATGGATTCCGATAAGCGAGAGATTGCCGGAAGGTGAAAACTACATATTGGTATCATTTGAGAATGCAACAATGCTGGATATCGCAAGATATGAAGAAAATGATGAAGGCGGTATATTCTATCCGGGAGATGATGAAAAACCATATTCAAGCTATGAAATATTTGTCAATGCATGGACGCCATTGCCGGAACCATACAAACAAAACGACGAAGGAGCTGAGAAATGATTGAACAGAGGAAGTACAAAGAAACAAAGACTAGAAGGTCAACAACATTATGATGAGCTGGAATCGGATATCGATAAAAAGGCAAGCGAGAGATTCCATACACCACCAGCTTATCGGAACTATACGGTGGATGATTATCTAAAGAAGGTGGGAGTAAATGTAAATAAGGAGGTTGATGCCGGTGGAGCAGATGACAAGGGAAAGACTTGCAATGTACCGGAACAATAAAGCAGAGATTCTGGAACTGGATTACATGCTTCAGAACCGATGGAAGTCCGATACGATGATCGGAAACAATGTGATCTTCGACTACAGCAAAGGCTATCCAATGCCGCAGAGTGTAGTCGGATTCGATCAGGAGAAATACGAGAGACTGCAGGACCGGGATCTTAAGAGAAAAGAGAAGTTAGAAGCAGAGTGTGAAGAAATCGAGCGTTTTGTGGAGAATATCAAAGACAGCCTGACGCACAGAATCTTCCGAATCTATTACATCGATGGAAGAAAAGATGTGACACAAAGGGAAGTTGCAAAACGGGTGCATCTGGATCGTAGTCGTGTGAGCAGAAAAATTGATGATTATTTGAAAAAAGCACAAAAAGCACAAAAAGCACATGTATAATAACACTTGAGCCAATGGCGAAAACCGGAGGCTCTCCATCCTACTTTAAAACCTAAAACTATGAGAAGGCGATCTGAGGTGTCAGGTCGTCTTTTCGTTGCGCAATGTCGAGAAATGGGATATTATGGGAGTAGGTTTTAAAGATGGAGGAAAAAGGGTATGAAAAAAACATCTGTATTAAATTTTAATCTAGTTTTTTATTCAGGAGATCGAGAGGAGCCATTATTAGAGCATTTGGATACAGTAGTTATGCCAGCTCTTACAGAAAATATTATACGTGGTGATGGTGATACAAAATATTTTCTTATGGATACAAAAATAAGAGAAGATTCAGATGGAGAATACATATTAACTGGGTTATTAATAAAAAAGACTATTTTAGAAGTTAAGTCAGATATTGATGAGCAAGGCAAACTAATCGAAAAAGATGATAAATATCCAACAGCACCTTTTTCTATGTTTATTATATATCTGAAAAATCACAGAATGCTATATATAGAAAATCAAAAAGGAAGTCCAGATGTAAGAAGTTTTAAAGCAACGATAAAGTATATATTAAATACATACGTGAAAAAAAGAAACAAAGAGTTAGAAAAAGTTAATAAAGAACTGCCAATACCTATATTAAATGTGACAGGAATTCCAATGCGGAGAAGGATTGATGAAGCATTAAAAGATGTAGAAAAAATAAATGAATTAAAGCTTAGATTTTATCCACTTAATGGTGATATCGATTATACTGGTCTTTTGGAAGGAGTAGCAACAGATTTAAGAAGAAAAGTAGGGTGTAAAAACGGAGAAATTATATTGAAATCACCGTCAAATATAAGTGGAGTAATAGAGGTATTGAGCAAGTCTGGAGGAACTGTAGATCCTATTTTTTCAGTTCGATATGCTGATAAGAAAAAAGGAAAAATAAAAAATGAGGAAATTTCTGAAAAAATGGAAATAGAACTTTCGGGGAATGATCCGAATGAGGAAATAGAAAATGCGATAGAGAAAGGAAAGAAGATTTCAAGTATAGCTTTTGTAAGTAAAGAAAATAATGATATATATGAAAAGAATACGAAAAAAATAATTTCTTTTGTAAAGAGAGATTAAGGGGTTAGAGTTAATGAAAGCAGAAATTAATATAGATGCCATATTAAGATTTTTAAAACCAGAATCATCAAATCAATTAATAAAGAGATCTTTAAGAGTATTTGAAATATCGAAGAAGAATAGAAAAAAGATAGTGTGTCTATACATTATTTCTGTATTTATAGCAACATTTGTTGGATTTTCCCCCAATACAGCATCTATTGTTTGTGATACGGCTCAAACTATGATAGATATAATGCTCGGAATGTTTGGAATAGTGTTTACGGGATATGCTCTTTTTCAAGCATTAATGAATAAACAATTATTAATTAGAATGCTTTCTAGCGATGAAAAAAATGGTAAGGATAAATCTAAAAGTAAATTGCAAGAAACTAATGAATCATTTGTGGAATATATGATGCTGAATTTAATTTCGATAATTGTAAGCTTGTTTTTAAAAATAATTGCAAGCAGTATACCTAATAAGGCAGTTCTCTTTTCAAAAATGTCAACAAATAATATAGTAGCCACATTATTAATATCATTATATTTTTATTTTATATTGATAATAATGTGGGAAGCGAAAAGTTTTATATTTAATGTTTTTCAAGTATTCAATATGCATGCAGGAACCAGAGTTTTGGAATTGCTTGGTGATGATGATAAAGACGACTAGTCAGAACTAATATTAGCACCCTCCGGGGTGCTTTTCTGATGCAATAAAACAGGAGGTGAGGTTATGGTAAAACGATGGGAAAACATTGAAAGAGCAGATTTTTTAGGCGTGGGAGAATATGACATACCTACAATCGAGCCGGTTGAATTTTCTGGAAATACAAAGTTTATCCCATTTAACTATGCTGCCTCCTGCAAGAAGAGAGAAGATAAAAGCATTCATTTCTTCGTGGATGATTATCAATTTACCAGATTGTGGAATGATCCAGACAGGTATATGCCTATGCTTAGAGAATATCAGTATGTACTGACGCCAGATTTCAGCGTCTACACTGATTTTCCAAAGGCATTACAGATTTACAACCATTATCGGAAACACTGGATTGGAGCATATATGCAGATGCATGGAATTAATGTCATCCCGACAATCGCATGGAGCACACCGGATTCGTATGAATGGTGCTTTGACGGAGAGCCGACGCATGGGACAGTTGCGATATCCAGCGTTGGAACACAGAAAGATAAAATCGCAAAAGAGTTATTCTTGAAAGGATACAAGGAGATGATCAGGCGGTTAGAGCCGGAAAGCATTATCTTTTACGGCAACGTACCGGAAGAGTGCAAAGGAAACATTATCAGAGTCAAAGCATTTCAGGAAAAATTCAGTGAGGCGAAGTGCGATGGGTGGTAGAGGATCGTCAAGCGGGATGAGTGACAGTGGGAAGAAATATGGAACGGAGTATACAACATTGTATCAATCTGGAAATATAAAATTTGTTAGGTATAATAATGGCGCTGCAACGACTCCGGCAGAAACAATGACGAAAGGTCGAGTATATGTTACGGTAAATGCTAAAGATAAAATAAAAAGCATAACCTATTATGACAAGCACAACAAACATTATAAACAGATTGATATAGGACATTCGCACAAAGTTCAGGGAATAAAGAAAGATCCTCATACTCATAAAGGATATATACATGATGAAAAAGGAACATATGATGTTAGTCCAAAAGAAAGAAAAATGATTGATAGGGCGCAAAAGGCATGGTATTATCATAATAACAGGTAGTAGTTTAGGAAGGAGAACGCGTAGCAATACGAGGCTCCGGTGGTCAATCCGGACACCTGTTTAGAAGAGATCTAGAAAAGGGTCTCTTTTTTGTATGCAATAAATACCCAGGATCATTAGTTCAGAGGTAGAACGTTCGCCTCATAAGCGAAATGTCACAGGTTCGATTCCTGTATGATCCATTAAGAATAAACCAGAAGTGGAGGTGAGTCTGAGTGACTGAAAAACAGAAAAGATTTTGTGATGAGTACCTGATTGATTGTAATGCCACTCGGGCTTACAAGGCAGTTTATAAAAATATAAAAAATGATGGAGTAGCAAGAAGGAATGGAAGTAGATTGCTGACAAATGCTGACATCAAAAAATATATAGATGCCCGAATGGAAGAACTTCACAATGAGAAGACGGCAGATGTTCAGGAAGTAATCGAGTATCTGTCTGCTGTCCTTCGCGGAGAGAGTACCGCACAGGAAATTGTAGTTGTGGGAACTGGTGACGGCTGTAGTAAAGCAAAGACTGTAGAGAAAGCGCCATCAGAAAAAGAACGATTAAAGGCTGCGGAGCTTCTTGGTAAGCGGTATGCGCTATTCACCGACAGGGTTGACATGGATACCGATATGGATCTGAATATCACAATTGATTATGGAGAAGAGGGAAATGAAGAAAAATAAATGGATTTATGTCCTTGGAACAAAATATGAAATTATAATTAACGCACCGGACAAGATGTTACCGCCGGGGGCAGATGGTGCAATGGATCACAGTACAAAAAAGATTATAATTGCTAAATTTAAACCGGATGAATACAGCGTCAAAGAACTTAAGAATTACAGGAAAAAGGTATTGCGGCATGAAATTGTTCACGCTTTTCTGTATGAATCAGGATTGTGGAATAACAGCGGAGATATATGTGCTTGGGCACAGAGTGAGGAAATCACAGATTGGATTGCCATTCAATCGCCAAAGCTTTTCCGTGCATTCAAAGAAGCTGATTGTCTATGAACATAAGCCTACAGGCAAATGCCGGTTTCAAAGAGGTTGATCGCAGTAAAAAACGCTACATCGTGATGAAAGGTTCTGCCGGATCCGGAAAGAGCGTAGACACGGCACAGAACTATATTCTAAGACTGATGAAAGACCCGGGAAGAAACCTTTTATGTGTACGAAAATCAGATGTAACGAACAGAGATAGCACTTTTGCAGAATTGCAGAGTTCTATTTTTCGTATGTTCGGCGATCACTACAAGAAGTACTGGTATATCAACAGCTCCAACATGATCCTGGAATGCAAGAGCAATCATAACCAGATCATCTTCCGCGGGGTAAATGACGAGAAGCAACGTGAGAAACTTAAGTCAATTACATTTAAGCGCGGGAAGCTTACCGATGTTTGGATAGAGGAAGCCACAGAGATTACACAGTCAGATTTTGAGATCATAGACGACCGACTCAGAGGCGAGCTTCCGGAAGGGCAGTTCTATCAGATCCGGTTGACATTCAATCCGGTGTCGGCGCATCACTGGATCAAGAAAGTGTTCTTTGATCGTGTCGATCCGGACGTACTGACGCATCAGTCCACCTATGAGAACAACCGTTTTATCGATGAAGCATACCACAGACGTATGCTCCGGCGTAAGGAAGTAGATCCAGAAGGATACAGAGTCTATGGTCTTGGTGAGTGGGGCGAAGTTGCCGGACTGATTCTTAAGAATTATGTTGTAGAAGAATTCGACCGTTCCCCGGAAAGATTCGATTACATGGTCAATGCACAGGACTTCGGATTCAACCATGCGGATTGCATTGGCGAGGTTGGCTTTAAAGACGGAGAACTGTTTCTGTGCCGGGAATTGTATGTGTATGAAATGGATACAGACGAGATTATCAAAGAAGCAGAAGGCAAATTCAGCAAGAAGCTCCGGATGTGGTGCGACTCCGCCGAGCCGGACCGAATCAAGATGTGGCAGAAAGCCGGATACCGGGCAAGGGGTGTCAATAAAGAGACGAACAGTGTCCATGCACAGATTGATTATTTAAAACAGCACAGGATTCACATCCATCCATCCTGTGTAAATACCATAAAGGAAATTCAGCAATGGAAGTGGAAGAAAGATGAGAAGACCAATACTTATCTGGAAGAGCCAGTTCCATTTTTTGATGATGCAATGGCGATGTTGCGTTACTCCATTGAGGAAGAGCGTAAAGTACGACCAAGATTGAACCGGAATGTGAAAGGAGGCATATAGGTGTACAGCTTATATAGATTACCGGCAACGGAAGAACTGACAGACAATAAACTAACAGAGTTCATAACGAAGCACAGTGCAGAGTGTTCTTTCCGCTATCAAAGATTAAAAGATGCATATGAGACAGATTATCCGATATTCCATGAGCCGCTTAAGCCGAAATGGAAGCCGGACAACCGTATTGCCGTGAATTTTGCGAAATATATGGTAGATACAATGAATGGGTTCTTTATCGGACATCCGATTAAGTTGCAGGCAGAAGACGGAAATGAGGATGTCCAGAAGTATATTGAGTTCGTGGATCAGTACAATGATCAAGACGATAACAATGCAGAACTTTCCAAGATATGCAGCATTTATGGCAGAGGGTACGAGATGTACTATGTGGACGAGCTTGGAAATATTGGTATCACGCATTTATCTCCAATGGATGCATTTATGATTTATGATGATTCCGTTCTGCAGCGGGAGCGGTTTTTCGTCCGCCTGTATATGGATTCTGACCAGGTCTTACACGGCAGCGTATCGGATGAAACAGAAGTGCGCTGGTTTGTCATGAAAGGAAAACTTATCTGGGAAGAAGAAAGCAAGATACATGGATTTGACGGCGTACCGGCTACAGAGTATTCGGAAAATAAAGAGCGCATCGGCATTTTCGAACCGGTACTTACGATGATTGACGCGTACAATAAAGCAATCAGCGAGAAAGCGAACGACGTTGATTATTTTGCTGATGCCTATCTGGAAATCTTAGGACCAAAGCTGGAAGATGATGATGTCACACACATTCGAGACAATAGAATCATTAACTTCGACGGTGACACGGAGAGAATGCTCGTTGACTTCTTACAAAAGCCGGATGGCGATACGACGCAAGAGCATCTGATTGAAAGGCTGGAAAAGTTAATATTCCAGATCAGCATGGTCGCCAATATCTCTGATGAGAGTTTTGGCACAAGCTCAGGTATTGCGATGAAGTACAAGCTGCAGGGAATGAGCAATCTGGAAAAGACTAAGGAAAGAAAGTTTACATCCGGCATGAACCGCAGATATCGCTTGATCTTTTCGAATCCCGTATCTGGTATGAAGAAAGATGACTGGGTAAAGATACATCCGCATTTCACACCGAACTTCCCGGCGAACCTGCAGGAAGAGGCAGAGATCGCAAAAAATCTTGAGGGTGTGGTAAGTCAGGAAACGCAGCTCGGCGTGCTATCAATCGTTGATAATGTTCAAGATGAAATCGACAAAATAGAATCCGAACAGGAAAAGCTGATAGTTGATCCAGTGGTAACAAAGATGTTTGACGGTGGAAGCGATGGTGATGTAATTGGCACAGAGCAATAATTACTGGCGCAGACGTGAAGAAGAGAACTTAAGAGCCAACAGAAAAACAGAAGCCGAGTATGAAAAGGCAATCAATGATACATACAAATATATGCTGGATCAGATCCAGAAGGAAATCAACGGGTTCTATGCGAAGTATGCAAGGGCAGAAGGAATAACCTTGTCAGAGGCAAAGCGAAGAGTATCAAAGATTAATATCGAGGAATATGGACGGAAAGCCGCGAGGTACGTCAAAACAAAGGATTTTTCCAAGCAGGCAAATGACGAGATGCGACTCTACAATGCAACGATGAAAATTAACAGGTTGGAACTTCTGAAAGCCAATATCGGTCTGGAGCTTGTAGCAGGATTTGATGAACTGCAGAAGTATTTTGAAGAAAAACTCACGAATCGAACAATGGATGAGTTCAAAAGACAGTCGGGAATCTTAGGAAGAACGGTGCAGAATAATGAAAAGGCAGCACATGCCATTGTAAATGCATCGTTCAAAAATGCCACGTATTCAGATCGTATCTGGATGTATCAAGGCATGCTCAAAGCAGAGCTGGACAGTCTTTTAAAAACAGGACTGATTCAGGGGAAGCATCCAACAGAGCTTGCAAGACATCTGCAGAAACGTTTTGGAGTAAGTGCTTACAATGCCAACCGCCTTATGACCACAGAGCTTGCAAGGGTGCAGACAGAAGCGCAAAAACAGTCGTTTATCCGGAATGGATTTGCGCAGTATACATTTCTGGCGATTGGAACAGCCTGTGAAGCGTGCCGCGCATTGAATGAGAAACACTTCGATATCGATAAGATGATGCCAGGCGAGAATGCTCCGCCGATGCATCCAAACTGTCGGTGTTCGGTAGCGGCATATATGGACAGTGAAGAGTATGAGGAATGGCTTGAGACGTATAAAGAGCATGGAATGAGCTATGAGGAGTGGAAACAGAGAAATTCTGTTGCAAAGCCAGGTGAAAATGATATAATAAAATCAAGAAATATATCTGAAAGACGTATGGCTAATGGACTAAGAACAAGCCCATACCATATTTT
Organism: Dorea sp. AF24-7LB; assembly: GCF_003478575.1. Classification (NCBI taxonomy): domain Bacteria; kingdom Bacillati; phylum Bacillota; class Clostridia; order Lachnospirales; family Lachnospiraceae; genus Dorea; species Dorea sp. AF24-7LB. The sequence goes on along the minus strand of NZ_QUFR01000003.1, from coordinate 79,515 downwards.
GTCAGATGAAGAAATTAAAAGCGTGAAGAAGGCTGCAAAAGAACTAAATATACCAGAGAATATTTTGAGATTCAATCAAGGAAATCAAACTGGTTTTTCAGATAGAAAAGAAATAATAAACATTCGAGGAGACATACTTCCGGACAAATCATCAAATAATTTGAGAGATATTTTATCGTCGAAAGCAGTGCTTGCACATGAATATTATGGACACTATAAAAATCATCCTTCACAGTTTAGAGTTGGTGATTGGCGTGATGAATTTAGAGCAAGTTATTGTGCTGCATTAAACGCCCCAAATTTAAGTGATGAAGAAAGAAGAATGTTAATGCTTGATGCGTATGATAGGGCGAGAGAAGCCGGAGTCAGCGTTAGGTACAATAAAAAAGCAAGGAGACTTATTTATGGTTACGATGAATGAGAATGATTATAAGGTGTTAGACGAAAAAATGAACAATCCAGATAAAAAAGTAATTTGCCCTCGTTGTGGAAATGAGATTATTTATGAAAAAAGAGGTAATTCTATAGCAGTTGAATGCAAGACCAAAGATTGTATTTATGGAGGAATTAGGGGATTTTAGTTACCACCAGTCGAGAGACCGGTGGTATTTTTGTACTCATTTTCAGGAAAGCAGGTGATGCATTTGATTGAAGTAACCGTCCGCAAGGATGAAATAAAGATATCCGGTCATGCGAATTATGCAGCATACGGGCAGGATATAATCTGCGCCGGAGTTACAGCTTTGGCACGAACACTGATCAAGTCCATCAAGGACTTAACCGAAGATAAAATGGAATATGAAATATCACCTGGATGGGTTGATATAAAATACGGGAATCTGTCAGAGAAAGCAAAAACTCTGGTGGATTCCTTTTTCATTGGGATCTGCATGATTGCCAATGAGTTTCCGGATTATGTCCGGATCGCGCAACTAATGTGACCGGAATGTCGTTAAACTACAACTATTCGATATGCAACGGTCTGGGCGACAAAGAATGGAACGGGGCGAAGAAAGGACGAATTATGAAACATATGAACAATGTGTATGCCGGTTGGAGAATTCCAATGGCGAACCTGCAGGTGTTTGCGGAAGGTGATGGAGACGATGGCGGAGCCGGAGACGGAAACGGTGATGGAGCCGGAACTGGAAGCAATGGTGCAGATGGAACAGTAACATTTGATGACTTTTTAAAAGGGGAAGGTAATCAGGCAGAGTTTGACCGGAGAGTCCAGAAGGCAGTCAACACCGCAGTGACCAATGCGCAGGCAAAGTGGAAGGCATTGACGGACGATAAGCTTTCAGAAGCTGAGAAGCTGGCACAGATGACCAAAGAAGAGAAAGCAGAATATAAGGCGAGCAAACTTGAAAAAGAACTGGAAGAGCTGAAACGTCAGAATGCCAGATCGGACATGGCGAAAACAGCGCGTAAAATGCTGGCAGATGAAGAAATCAATATTCCGGATGAGCTTCTGGTAAATCTTGTTGCGGAAGATGCAGATGGCACAAAGAAAGCGGTTGAAGCATTTTCCAAGATGTATAAAGGTGCAGTACAGGCTGCCGTAAAAGAGGCTTTAAAGGGAAATTCGCCAAAGGCCGGAACCGGAGGAAAAGGAACGATGACAAAGGAACAGATATTAGCGGTCAAGAATCCGACAGAGAGACAGAGGCTGATCGCTGAGAATCTGGAATTATTTCAGTAAGGAGAGTGTGAAATATGCATGATATTAGAAAATTAGGATTACAGGTGTTTGCAGCGCCGGATGGCATGACGGGAGAAGCACAGGTTCAGGTGAGGGCAAGAGAGATTGATTTTGTTACTTCTTTTGGTAAGAATCTGCAGGCATTACTGGATGTTATGGGCATTACCAGAATGATCAGAAAAGAAAACGGATCTGCGTTAAAAACGAAGACCGTAAAAGGCGAATTGAAATCCGGAGACGTAGGAGAGGGAGAAGAAATCCCGATGTCTCAGTACAAAGTAGAGGAAACTGTGTTCGATACAATCAAGATCGAGAAGTACAGAAAAGGCGTGTCCTTAGAGGCAATCGCAGAAAAGGGATACGAGGCGGCTGTACAGGATACAGACGAAGAGTTTAAATCTGATCTGCAGAATGTAGTTACAAGCAAATTTTACACTCAGTTAAAGGCGGGATCCTTAACCGGACATGAAACAGCTTGGCAGATGGCTGTTGCTATGGCTATCGGTAAAGTAGTAGCGAAGTTTCAGGAGATGAAAAGAACAGCTACAGGTGTTGCTGTATGGGTAAATACGCTGGATGTGTATAAATACCTTGGAGCTGCTGACATCACTCTGCAGACAGCGTTTGGATTTAAGTATATGACAGATTTCCTTGGAGCAGACGTTGTGTTTATTACATCCGAGATTCCGCAGAATGTTGTAGTTGCGACACCGCTCAACAACCTTGCTGCATACTATGTTGATCCGGGAGATTCAGAGTTCGCAAGAGCCGGCCTTGCATTTACAACGGATGCGGAGACAGGCTTTATCGGATTCCATACAGAGGGCACTTACGGACGTATGATTTCTGATAACTTTGCAATCATGGGCTTACGTCTTTTCTGTGAATATCTGGATGCAATTGCTTATATTTCAGTCGGTAGCTCTGATACACAGACATTAGGAACGCTGGATGTAACATCAGAAGCCGGTTCAGGAGCAGGACTGACAAAGCTGTCTGTGAAAGAACAGTTGATGTCTCCGAGAAATAGCTGGAAATATAAGGATGCGGCATCTGCTACAAATGTAACTTGCGGAATGGATGTGAAGAACTGGACTAAATGGGATGGCAAATCTGAGATCGCGTCAACTGCCTCTCATCACATCACTCTGGTTGAATGTGATCAAAATTACAAGGCAGTCCGTTCCGGGGATGCAGTTGTGAACGTAGGCGAGTAAAGATTGGAGGGACAGGCTATGCTGGATAATCTGAAAGCATTGCTCGGTCTGCCGGAAGAAGATGTAAGCCAGGACAAAAAGCTGCAGTTGATTTTAGATGCAGCAAAGAGCCGGCTGAAACTTTTGCTTGGCGGGATCGAACCTCCTGAAGAACTGAATTATATCATTCTGGATGTCGCAATCATACGATTCAACCGGATTGGATCAGAAGGGCTTTCTTCTCATACCGTAGAGGGAGAAAGCCTTTCCTGGTCTGATAATGATTTTGCCGGATATATGGATGATATTCGTTCATATCTGGACAGCCAGAAAGAGATAACGAAAGGCAAGGTGAGGTTTCTGTGAGATATGATACACCTATTTATATGCAGACAATCAGATCCGGAGATTACAATCCGGATACCGGCGATTATGAAGACGGACACGTTGATGAGGTTGAACAGATTGCATCTGTGATGGATACCGGAGCTGAGACAATGCAGTTAGTGTACGGTGGACTGAAACAGGGAAGCCTGACAGTCCACCTGCAGAATCATTACCATGATCCGTTTGACAGGATACGGATTGGAAAGAAGATTTATACAGTTGACATGAGCAGAAGACTGCGGACGAAGCAGTCTTTTGTCGTATCGGAGGTATTGTAGTGGCAGGAGTAAGGATAGACGGCTTTGACAAGCTGGAGGCAAAGCTTAAACGGAATATGAATCTTGGAGCAGTGCGAACAGTCGTAAGAAAGAACGGCGCAGATCTGCAGACCAAAGCACAAGAGAATGCGCCAGTGGGAACTCCACAAAGTACCGGAATACCGGGATACGTGGGAGGAACATTGAAGCGAAGCGTTGAACTGGATATTACAGACGGAGGTCTGACTGCGGAAGTAGAGCCTACGGCAGATTACGCAGCTTACGTTGAATACGGCACACGATTCATGGAAGCACAGCCTTATCTGAAGCCCGCTTACGATGAGCAGAAGAAGAAATTTGTCAAAGATTTAAATGAACTGGTGAGGTGAGAGAATGGATCCGCAGCAGGAAATATTCAGCGCACTGCTGATTGCGCTGAAAGAAAAATATAAAAATACGGAGATTGGTGTGTATGACACGTTTCTCCCGCCGGAAGGTACGGCATATCCATTCGTGTACATCGGCTCAACAATGCAGTCTGATCAGGACACTAAGGGCGCGATCATCGGGAAGGTGAGTCAGACGGTCCATGTTTGGCACGACAATCCAAGGAAGCGCGGTACGGTCTCTCAGATCATGCTGAGTATAAAAGAGTTGTGCCGGAGCTTAGAACACACACGGAACTTTAGCTGGTCAGTAAAGCTTGCTGAACAGAGGATCCTTCCGGACACCACTACGAAACAGGCACTCTTGCACGGTGTGCTGGAGTTTGAATTTAGTTTTTCATGAAAGGATGATGAAAATGAGAAGGAAAGAAATGCAGGGATTGCAGGTATTTTCAGAAAGTAACACAGAGGCGGTACAGGGTAAAAAAATCATTTACTTATACCGTCTGTTAAAAGAAGCGGCAACAGAGAGTGCGAAAGGAATCGCATTTACGACAGAAAACGGACGTACCAAGTCCAAGGATGCAGATACAACTGCCACAAAAGATGGAACGATCCGTACACCGGGCGCACTGGAAGTTGAAATCACTGCGACCAGTATTCTGGCAAAAGGGGATACAACCATTGATAAGCTGGAAGAGGCGCTGGACAACGATGAACTTCTGGAGATCTGGGAAGTGAATTTGCTTGAAAAAGGAACATCTTCAGATGCAGAAAAATTCAAAGCAAAATATTTCCAGGGGTATCTTACAGAACTGGAATATACATCCAATGCAGAAGACAATGTAGAAGTTTCACTTACATTCGGATGTAACGGAAAAGGCGAAGCTGGTTATGCGACAGTTACGAAGGAACAGCAGGAGCTTGCAAATTATGTATTTGCAGATACCCAGAAGACAGGTCCGTAATATATACGAGTAATATGCATGAGTAAGATAATATACATGAGGATACACATTGCGGTATCCTCATTTTTCGCGAAAGGAGTAAGACAATGGAAGAATTAGTAATCAATGGGCAGACATATGAGTTTAAGTTTGGTATTGGCTTTTTAAGAGATATGAATAAAATGATCGCAGTTCCGGTGAAAGAAGTTCCGGGCATGAAAAAGGACGTTGGATTCAATTATTATGCGGCAGAGATGCTCGGTGGTGACGTGGAAGCACTTGTAATGATTTTGAACACAGCGAACAAGGGGCAGAATCCGCGAATCACACCGGCGGCTCTGGAAGCTTATGTGGAAGATCCGGATACAGATATCGATGAACTGTTTGACAAGGTGAAGGATTTTTTATTAGGAGCCAATGTTACGAAGAAAGCAACGAAATTCCTTGTGGAACAGGTGGAGAAGGAACTGGCGGAAGCCGAGATGTAGAATTAGAAGATTTTGGAGAAAAGTATAAGGAGATCGCATTAAACTGCTTTCGCTATCTGGGCATGAAAAGCTTTGAGGAAGTAAATAAACTGACAATTCCCGAATACAACCTGTTAATGAAATCCGTTGAACTAAGAAGAGTGGATGAAGAGTACCGGCTGCATTTACAGGCATTTCTTAACTTCAAAGCGAAGGCGAAGAGGAAAGCCGGAAAAGACAAACTGCGACCGGTATATGCGAACTTTAAGAAGTTCTTCGATTATGAAAAAGAAGTGAACCGTGTTCTCGGAAAAAATAAGACGGACAGTCGTTTTGTTGGAATCGGTAAGCTTCTGAAAAAACAATAGGAGGTGCAATATGGCTGAAAGTTATTCAGTAAAGGCGATATTGTCTGCGAGCGACCGTGGATTTTCGTCTGCGTTCAAGAGTGCGCAAAGCAGTGCGGAACGTTTGAAAAGTACATTGACGTCCGGTCTGGGATTTGGAATCATGACCGGGATCGGTCAGAAAGCATTCTCTGCAATAACGAGTGGAATATCCGGAGTGACAGGGGAGTTAAATGAATCATCTGCGGCATGGAAGACATTTAACGGAAATATGCAGATGATCGGAAAAGGAACAAAATCCATCACGAAGACAAGAGATGAATTACAGGATTTTGCTACAAAGACAATCTATTCCGCTTCGGATATGGCAACGACCTACAGCCAGCTTGCTGCCGTTGGAACAAAGAACTGTACGAAACTGGTAAAAGGATTCGGAGGATTAGCTGCAGCTTCTGAAAATCCGACACAGGCAATGAAGACATTAAGCCAGCAGGCAACACAGGCGGCTGCAAAGCCAACGATCCAGTGGATGGACTTTAAATTGATGCTGGAACAGACACCGGCAGGTATTGCGGCTGTTGCTAAAGGCATGGGGAAAACGACATCACAGCTTGTACAGGATGTGCAGGATGGAAAAGTTAAGACAGAAGATTTCTTTAATGCGATAGCAAAGGTCGGAACAAATAAGTCCTTTACTAAACTTGCCACGTCGTACAAGACAGCAGGGCAGGCTATGGACGGTTTGAAGGAAACGCTTGGTGTAAAGCTGATGCCGACTTTTAATAAGGCATCGGATGTTGCGATTTCCGGTATTGAAAAAGTAATTGGACGTTTGGATAAAGTAGATCCGGACGGGCTGGCAAAGAAAGTAGAATCTGCGGTATCGGTTGTATCTCCGTACTGGAAAGCATTTTCAGATGCAACTTCCAAAGCCGGAAAAGCAATTATAAATGCCGTGGCGGCTGTTGGAAAGTCTTTCGGTGGACTGGCACAGAAGAAGAGCAGTCTGGATACGTTTACAAGTGTGGTAAGTGGCATATCAGATGCGATTGCGCATTTTGCACAGATTGTAGCGGATCACTCAGATGAAATAGCGTCTGCAGCGCCAAAGGTTTTAAAACTTCTTTTGGCGATAAAGGGCTATAAGATCATCCAGTCGATTATACCGGGAATCACCACATTTGCGGGTACGCTTTTGAAGTTAGGTGGAAAAGGCATTGCGGCGTTAGCTGGCAAGCTGTTTGGTGTTGCGGCAGGAGAGAAAGCTGTAGGAACGGCAAGCAAGGAGTCTTTCGGAAGCCTTATTCAGTCTGCTACGGCATTCCTGAAAATGGGAGCCGGAATCGCATTGATTGCAGCCGGATTTGCGTTGCTTACGCTTTCTGCGATTAATCTTGCAAAAGCCGGTCCTTTGGCGGCAGGCGTTATGCTTGGCATGGTCGTTGCAATCGGCGGGCTGCTGGTCGTTGCGAAAGAAGTTGCACCGGCTTTAACTGCCGGGGCAGCAGGCTTCATAGCTTTTGGCGCAGCAGTTGTCCTGGCGGGTGCAGGGATGTTATTACTTACAACAGCAGCAACGAATCTGGCATCTGCCGGACCGGTGGCAATTGGTGTGATGGTCGGCATGGTGGCAGCGGTTGCCTTGCTTGCAGCAGGAGCAGCGGTTCTGGCGCCGGCACTTACCGTTGGAGCAGTTGGTTTTATCGCCTTTGGAGCAGCGATTGTTCTGGCGGCAACAGGTGCATTGATAGCAGGAGCAGCGCTTAAGATTGTTGTCGGTGTCCTGCCGGCAGTTGTCCAGTATGGAGCGGCAGGAGCGATATCCATCGCAGCACTTGGTGCGGCTATGCTTGTATTTGGCGCGGGCGCAGCGGTTGCCGGAGCGGGATGCATTGTGCTTGGAGCAGGGCTTGTAGTAGTCGGAGCCGGTGCGACAGTTGCCGGAGCAGGACTTTTGGTACTCGGCACAGCGGTTCTTGTAGCAAGTGCAGGATTTACCGTGATTGGCAATACGATTACTAAAGTCGTGGATGCGATCAGCGGTGGTCTTACCAGTGTGCTGAATGGAATTGCCAAAGTGATCAATTCGGTTGGAACATCTGCAAAAAATGCTGGTCAGGGATTTAAGAGTGTGGCAAGTGGGATTAAGACGATCTCAGGGTTGTCAATCGGATCCATAGCGAAATCTCTCGGAGCAGTGTCGATCGGACTCGGAAAAATATCCAAAAAAGGAGCAGGCGTAGGACAGGCGGCAAGCGGGTTGAAAACGCTGGCGTCAGCATCTGTATCTGTAAATGCAAGTTTCGGGACGATGGGAGCAGTGGCGGCAAGTTCTCTGTCCGCTGTAAGTAAGTCCATGAGCAAGGTAGCATCTACCGCGAAATCCGCAGGTAAAAATGCGGGAAGTGGTTATGCATCTGCACTACGCAGTGGTCTTAGCAAAGCTGCATCCGCAGCATCGAAGGCAGCTACAAGTGTAAATACGAGATTGCGGTCCGGGCGCTCCGGTGCATACAGTGCCGGTTCATATGTTAGTCAGGGCTTCGCAAGTGGAATGAGTTCCTGCCTTGGGCAGATCGAAGCGGCGGCATCCAGAATGGTTTCGGCTGCGGACACAGCTATCCGGGCAAAAGCGAAGATCCACAGCCCTTCCAAACTCACGAAGAAGCATGGTGGATACATGAGTTTGGGATTTGGAAACGGAATTCTGAGCAAGATCAGTGAGGCGACAAAAGCGGCTAAGAAACTCGTGAGCGAGACAATGAAAGTATTTAAAACTGCGAAGAACAAAGGAAATTATGAGTCGCTTGGTGAAAAACTCAGTGATAAGTTCAAATCGCAGATGGAGAAGAAACGGGACAGTGCACTTAAGTCGGTCAAGAATATGATCAATGCGTATGTGAAGCCACTGAAAAAGCAGAATAAGAAGGCTTCCAGCAAGTATACGAAAGCCGGACGCTATCTGAACAGTGCATTTTCAAAATCATATAAAGCTGAAGTGAAGAAGCTGATCAAGGCAGCAGATTCCACATTTGATAAGCTCGGGAAGAAGTATCAGAAGAAATACGATGCAATTATCGATGCCAGAAAGTTCTTTATGGAGAACCTTGGAAATATCAGCAGTCTCTACACGGCGGATGATTATGGGAATATCGCATTGAAAGATTTTAATGCCGGCACAAAACAGATCAACGCTTATGCAAAGAATCTGGAAAAGCTGAAAAAGATTTTACCGGATGGACTGATGGAAGAAATTCTCGGACTCAGCACGGCAGAAGGTCTGGCTTACACGAATAATCTGCTTAAGATGTCTACGAAAGACCTGAAAGCTTATGGTGCAAGCTATACAAAGTTCCAGAACGCTGCAAAGAAAACAGCAACGAATTACTATGCACCGAAATTAAGTAGTCTTAAGAAGGATTTCTCTGCACAGGTGACGAAAGAAGCGAAGGCACTGAAAAAACGTATGACCACGATTGGCGCAAATGCGATGAGTGGATTTGTATCAGGAATGTCATCCAAGAAAAAGAGTCTGAGTAAGGAAAGCCGGATACTGGCAAATGAAGTGATAAAAGCATTCCGGAAGAAGCTTAAGATTCACAGTCCGTCAAGGGTGTTCGCTTCTCTGGCAACTTATACGGCAAAAGGATACATAAACCAGTTGGAGTCCATGCGGCATAAGATTGCCGATGTAGCGCAAAGCATCGTGACGATTCCGGATGTTGCATCTCCGAAGCTTGCAGGTGATTACACTGGCGATCTATCAACAGAGTATGAATATTACAGCAATGCGAAGTATACGATTGTTGTTCCGGTAGAAGTAGATGGACGTGAGGTGGCGAGAACGACTGCGCCGTATATGCAGAGCGAACTGGATTCGAGACAGAGCCGCGAGAACAGACGGCGTGGAAGGAAATAAGGAGGCAGTATGTATAGTTTTGTAGATACGACAGATTCTCAGGTGGGGCGCGATGTCCCATCTGAAGCTTTGATGATAAATGGAACATTGATCGAGGATGAAATCCCGGAGTATCGGACACTGCATGTCTCCGGACGGGAATTGTTAGAAACGGAAGTTACTACGCTGGACAGCACTGTGAATGACGGAACAAGATATCAGAGCAAAAGATATCCGGAAAGAACGATTACTGTAACGTTTCAATTGATTGCCGGAAATAATGCACGGTTTCGTGCGGCATTTAATGAACTGAATGCACTTCTGAATGTAGAAGAAGCACAATTAATCTTCATGGATGAACCCGACAAGTATTATATCGGAACAATGGAATCGGTGGATGATATCGATCCGGGGAAGAATGCCGTGACAGGTTCATTCAGTTTTAAATGTTCTGATCCATTTAAGTATTCCGTGAAAGAATACGAGGTAGAACCGACAGGTAATGCATTTGTGTTTGAATACGGCGGCACATATCGTGCATTTCCAAAGTTTGAAGTTGATTTTTACGATGATGAAAGCGGCGAAGAGAACGACAATGGAAGATGCGGTTATGTAGCTTTCTTCGATGATGAAGAACACATATTACAATTTGGCAATCCAGAGGAATTGTCGGAAGAGCAGATCGAGGTCGTTGAGCAGGAAACCAATACTTATCAGGTTCCTACAACGAAGGTGATGGTTAATCATTCATTCAAGAAATCATCCGCATGGAATACATTAAAGACGAAATATAAAAATAACAGTGGAGTGCTGTATGGAACAGTGACACAAAATGGAACGATGGGAGAGAAACATTCGCAGAATTCTACGAGTGAGGGAACGTATTATCTTACAGCATCAAGTTATGGATCGGGTTCCGGATGGCACGGTGCTGTAACGACATATTCTCTTTCGGAATCTGCTACAGATTTCCAGATGCAGTACGCACAGAAGATGTGCGTGGATAGTACGAGTGTAGGAAAGAGGCAGAAAGGGCGTTTTCAGATGATATTATCGGATGCGTCCGGGAAAATTGTAGCGGGCGTTGACATTTACAAGTCCGGTGACGGAACGAAAGGAAAGTACCGGATGATCGTGGATGGCAAGATCCGGAAAGAAGCAGAGATAGATCTGTCATTGCACAACAAGAGATTTGGAGAAAACCGGGCAGAGAATAAGAAGAAAAAAATAACAGCCATTAAGACTGCGAAGTCATCCTGCATTACAAAGAAAGGTTCAAGAATTTCATTTGACCTCGGCGGGATAAAAGCAAGCTTTACAGTAAAGAGCGTAGCAACGAAATCCGTAAGCAAGATCACGACCGGGTTCTTCCAGAAGCGTACGGCGGCAGCCATGAAATACAATGGCATGTATGAAATGAAGCTGGTAAAGAACTATAAGAAGACGGTGACGGAAACTATAGATAAGATCGTACTGGAATGGCATGATGTACAGAATAAATTCAATGCAAACGATGTCCTTTCGATTGACTGCGCAAGTGCATCCGTAAAGCTGAATGAACTGGACAGGCAGGATCTTGGTGCGCTCGGCAATAGCTGGGAAGAATTTTACCTGATGCCTGGAGTGAACCAGATCGGGTTTAGCTGGTCAGAGTGGGTAGAAGAGGCATATGCGCCGACATTTAAATTGAAATACAGGGAGGTCTTTTTATGATCGTGTATTTTGCTGACCGTCATATGAACATATTAGGGAATGCAAGCACAACGCTCCCGGAAGGCTTGCTGATTGTTGACGACGAAAAAACAGAAGAGATAGAAGCGGGCGTATCGGTTCTGGAACTGCATATTGCATACGATGCGCTTACGAGAAAAGAAGTGGAAAGATGTGCTGCAGTAGGAAATTATTTACTGTACCAGAGTGGTGATGAAAAATCTTTTTATACGATCATTGAAACGGAAGCAGATACAAAAAGCAGAGAAGTTATGATTTATGCGGAAGATGCGGGGCTGGATCTGCTGAATGAAATAGCACTTCCGTACACTGCGGATAAGGCATATGAGATCGAGCATTATGTGAATAAATTCGTAGAAGACAGCGGTTTTGAGATCGGACTTAACGAGGTATCAGGAGCAAAAAAACTTGCCTGGAATAACGAACAGACCGTGACGGAGCGGATATTAGATGTTGCCGGAGAGTTTGATGCGGAAATCGCCTTTTCTTTTGATGTAGAAGGAATGGCTGTAAAGCATAAGTATATTGATATTTACCAGAAGCGGGGGCAGGATGCAGGAGTACAGCTTCATCTGGACCGTGATATCGACAGGATGGTAATGAAGAAATCAATTGCGAATCTTGCCACGGCATTGCTGCCATACGGCTCCACGCCGGAAGACAGTGATATTGCGATCAATCTGAGGGATTATAAATATGATGACGGAGATTTTTACATTGATGGGAATCTTCTGAAATCCAGAACGGCATGGCAGAAGTGGAGCCGTTTTTTCGCAGACGGGCAGGGCGAAGGAGATATTGTAAAAACGTTTAATTTTGATACGGTAAGCCAGGAGCTTTTATGCAAGAAAGCGATAGAAGAGCTGAAGAAGATCCGAGAACCGGAAGTGAACTATGAGATTGATGTACTTGAACTGCCAAAGGGTACAAAAATTGGAGATACTGTAAATATTGTGGATGAATCCGGTGAAGTTTATTTTTCGGCAAGGATATTAAAAACAGAGATTTCAGAAACGGGCAGAAGCGTTAGCGTTACTATTGGAGATTATCTGATCAAAGATAACGGAATCTCGCAGCAGGTGCAGGATCTGGCAGGAAACTTTAAAAATCTGGCAGCCAATCGAACACTGTATACATGGACTGCTTACGCAGATGATGAATATGGTTCCGGCATTTCCTTGGACCCTTCTGGAAAATCATATCTCGGAACACGCGCGAATCAGACTGTGAGAGATCCGGATATTTCCAATCCAGAACTGTATAAATGGGTGAGAGTAAAAGGGGAAGAAGGAGAAGCGGCAGTATTGCTTCACATAGAATCCTCGAGGGGCAGTGTATTTAAGAATAATGCAGTGTCAACGGTATTGTCGGTTGTTATATATCACGGAAAGGAGCGGATAGAAGATGCAGAGACTCTGAGAAAGACATTTGGAAGCGGTGCATATATCCAGTGGAAATGGCAGCGCTTAGAGGAAGAGACTTATGGAATTATCTCTTCCGGTGATCCAAGAATCAGAAACGATGGATTTTCATTTGCATTATCACCAGATGATGTAGATGTAAAGGTAACTTTTTTATGTGAATTAATTGTTTAAAAACGAGGAGGATAATATTATGGCAATTAAAGCTGCAGATCAAATGACAATTTTAGATGTTACGGATGCGTATTCGGTAATGCTGACTTCGGAAGCATACACATTTATCGGAAATACCAGCGGTGCGACTCCCGGGCAGACGTGTTCTACAGAAGCAGTTGCATTCTGTGGAACAAATCAGTGCGCTTCACTGACGGTAGTGGCAGCAGAGATTACATGCCCGACCGGAATTAGTGCCACAGTAGAAAACAGTGGTACATCCAGAGTTAAAATTACATTTAAAACAACAGCAACGATCAGTGCTGCCTGTGAGGCAACGATCCCGGTTCATGTAGACGGTATTACGGTAAATAAGAAGTTTTCGTTTGCAGTTGCGAAGACAGGTGCAACAGGCGCAGCCGGAAGAGGCATTAAGGGTGAGCCGGTGGCAGAATATGTAGGATCTGCTTCTAATACAACAGTTCCGACAAGTGGATGGTCCACAACTATTCCACCGGTAACGCAGGGGCAGTATTTATGGACAAGAGTTACAACTACCTATACAGACAATACAACTTCTGTAAGCTATAGTGTAGCAAAGCAGGGCTCTACAGGTGCAACCGGAACAACAGGTTCCCAATGGTATTCAGGTACGGGCATTACAGGAACATCAACGACTGCGACAATTTTCTCTGGATCAGGTGTAGCAAATGCCCGTGTTAATGATATGTATCTCAATACATCTACTGGTAATACCTATAAGTGTACAGTTGCAGGTGCCGCGTCTGCTGCTAAATGGGTTTATGCCGGAAACATTAAAGGTATTCAGGGTGACAAAGGAAATACTGGAGCTACAGGCAATGGTGTTTCAAAAGCAGAAATTAGTTATGCTTCATCTTCATCTAATACATCTGCACCGACCAGTGGATGGCAGTCCACACCACCATCGGTAGCGGCCGGAAACTATCTTTGGACGAAGACGGTATTTACTTATACAAATGGATCTACCTCTGATCCGCAGTATAGCGTGGCAAAACAGGGCTCCACAGGTGCGGCGGGAGCAGATGCGATCAGTTTGACAATCACTTCATCTAATGGAACAGTATTTAAAAACAATTCCGGTTCGACAGTGCTTACAGCCCATGTCTGGAAAGGCTCGGTAGAGCAGAGCATTACAGATGCAGGAGTTTGTGGATCACTTGGCTCAATCAAATGGTATAAAACGGGAAGCGACACAGCAATTGCAACAGCTAAAACACTGACAATATCGGCAGCAGATGTTGCAAATGCACAGGCATATACATGTCAGCTTGAAGATTAAGGAGTGAGAGGATGGCAATTTTAGCAAAGGCAGATATTACGATATCGAGGATTATAGACGTGAAAGCAGTTACAACATATTACTTATTGCAATCCTCAACTGCCGCCAAGCCAAACAAACCGACAGCAATCCCACCCGGTGGAAATTGGAAGACAACGGAACCCACATACGAGTCAGGATCAACAAGCACCCTATACACTGTAATTTTGACTATAATGTCCAATGATACATACAGCTATTCGGATGTATCGAAGTCCAGCAGCTACGAAGCAGCCAAGGAAGCCTGGAATAAGGCAAATCGGGCGCAGACGGCTGCTGACGCTGCGGCGAAAGTTGCAACGAATTATATACAGGGAACGGATGGTGGCTTGATTGTAGGAAATATGGAAGCGGATACATTAGGAGCAAATGTAAAGGTAGATTCTGATTCTATGGAAATTCGAAACGGAGATACGGTGCTGGCGAAGTATGCGGCAGATAAAGTGGAGCTGGGGAAGAATAGTAAAGATGCTGTGGTGGAAATGTGTGGTGGAACAACATCGATTGTATCTTCTATACAGGAAAAAGATGGAGAAAGCGTAACATTTTCAAAAATAAAGGGAGCAGATGGAGTTGAAATTGATGCAGCTTCACATCTGAATATGTCCGGACCTGTAGCAATAAATCTTGATTCTACTAATTATTACGAAAATGACAATGGAATGGATACATCAGCATCAATACTTTCCTTGATGAGCCCGGAGGTTAATGCGGAAAATGATGCAGTAACTTTTCTTGAGTATCTGACAGAATATTACGGCACATCAGGGACGGGAGTTGGTAAGCAGATACAAAACTATATAGGTGTATTGGATTCTGGAATTTTATTGAGATCGCAAATCAGTCATCAGGGAGTCATGAGTGAGAATGATAAGATTGCGCTATTATTAAATAATGCAGATGGGCGTTTGCATGTCTACTCGAATGACGTGACTATTATTTCGCATAATTCAACTGGTAATGCCATAGGTGTTGGAGTTGGAACCGGAGGAGTAAACCGAGGGCTCCATGATGAAGTAGCCAGAAAATGGCAGTTGTATTCAGATGAGACAGATCTGTACTTGGGACCGCCGACCAGAGATACCTTTAAACCATATTACACAAAAGGCGATAAAATTCCATGTGAGATCAGCACTGGTGGTTACGTTAGCGGTGGCGGTAAACAGGTTATATTTTCAGTCCCATTGTCCAAGCCGCTTGTAGGAGCATCGGCAGTAACGGCAACTACGAACAATGGTTTCCGAGGAAGACAGGGCGGTAAATATACGCACGGTTCATCTGCGAGTACGTTTGTAAAGCCAGCTTCGTATTCATGCTATGTCAGAGAGTCATGGATAGAAGTAAGGATGACGATCAACAGCACAACTAACGTCACCAATAATGATGCCATTGGCATTGCATGGTCAGGATATTTAACATTTTCATAGGAGAATTTTACATGAACACCCCAAGAGCAAGACCGTAACGGTCTTATTTTATTTGCATAATTTAAGGAAAGCAGGAATAGAAAGTGAAAGAAATCATCTTACAGACATATGGAATCGTTCTGCCGATCGTGCTTGGGTATATCGTCTGGCTTTTGAAGGAGCAGAAGAAGAGACAGCAGAAGGATGCAATAGAGCGAAATAAGCGTATCGCTGACGAGAATGAGAAACGGGATGCAAACAGTGCCGGTACGATGCTGCTTCTTCGGGTGCAGCTAATCGAGTACCACGACAGGTATATGAAGATCGGTTATATTCCATCCTATGCTTATGAGAACTTCTGCCAGATGTACGAAGCGTATCACAGGCTTGGCGGAAATGGCATGGTTGAAAAAATGCATGACGAGATCCAGGAATTACATTTGAAACGAAAAGGAGATTAGATTATGGGAAAAGCAATGAGCGCAGAGCTTCTTCTGCAGTATATCAGTTACCTGCTGACCGGAATCGGCGTATTGGCATTTCTGGTCAGTGTGATCGTGCAGGCAGTGAAAGAGATGCCGGTATTTAAGAAGATACAGACCAGTGTTGTAGCACTGGCGGTGTCACTGATCTTGACGCCGATCAGTGTGATCGTCTTGTGTAATTATTACCGGATTGTGATTGAATGGTATTATATTTTCGCAGCAATCGTGGCTGCTTTTATTGTATATCTGGTAAGTACAGGCGGATGGGAACGAGTCGCGGGGATTTGGAATCGGAGTAAATATAAGAAATAAGGATGCTTAGAAAGGAAGGTTATCATGGCAAAATACAACATACACGCAGGACACTGCCCGCAGGGCAAAGGTGCTTCCGGGGCAGTAGGGTATTTGAAGGAGTCCGTAGAGGATAGAAAAGTGAAAGGCGAAGTGATTCGGCTCCTGCGGGCAGCAGGACACACGGCATACGACTGCACCTGCGATAAGAAGACGGACCAGAACGATTGTCTTAGATATATCGTAGCAAAATGCAATGCGCACACAGTAGCGCGGGATGTCAGCATCCACTTAAATTCCGGTGGCGGTACCGGAGTGGAAGTTTTGGTTGTATCAAAAAATTCCAAAGCATACAAAGAAGCAACACGGATTTCGGCGAAGATTGCCAGAGCATTAGGTATCCGCGACCGTGGCGTGAAGATTCGTCCGGAGCTTTATGTTCTCCGGCACACGAACGCGCCGGCACTTCTGGTGGAGTGCTGCTTCGTTGACAATAAAACCGATTATCATGCATGGGATTATAAGAAATGCGCCAGAGCGATTGCGGAAGGTCTGATCGGAAAGAAGATAGAAGAGAAGCCGGCAGCGAAGAAAGCTGCGGATAAATCTTTCAAGGTAAAGACCAAACAGGCACTTAATATTTACAAGAGCCCCGGCAAAGATTACACTGGAAAGAAAGCACCGGAATCGGTCTATACGATCACGGAAACGAAGACCGTGGAAAAGATGCCGTATGGCAGATTAAAGTCCAGCGAGGGCTGGATTAAGATATCCAGTAAATACGCAGAAACGCTGTAAAAACGCATTATAATAAGGAAGAAAAATAAGCGAGAACGTTTTTGGGCGTGTTCTTCCGTACCGATATCCGTAAGGATACCGGTGACCTCGTTGTAAGGCATTGTGTATCGCTGGGAGAGATACCGCATGGATGCACCCAGTTCACCATCAGGACCACCGAACTGGGATATGATCACCTGAGCTATCTTTGGATTTGTCTGGGTGATTTTTACCGGATGTTGCAGACGCTTTTCATAATTCCACATAGATTAACAGCCTCCTTCCTGCCATGGCCATCTCTGTGTGCTCCACTGCCAGCGTTCACATGGAGTGGCAGTTGCAGTATCGATCGTGAGCGGCCCATAATTTCTGGAATATTCCTGAAGTGCGCGTGTGCGCTGCGTACGAAATTCCTCAAAATACTCTAATGCTTCTGCGTCATCAGGGTGTGTGTCGAGAAATAAAGTCACATCATTGACTGCAAAGCTGACGGCATTGATCCATTGTAAGAGTTCTTGACGGGATAATCTTTTATCATTATTCATCGAAGAACACCTCCTGTTCCAAGAAATGGTTTATCGAGTTCGGCAAAAATAGTACCTGCATGCAGCCCTTTCGGCGGATCGTACAGGCACTGGAATTTCTGGATGGGAACATATGCCATAGCAAGAACCTGCATGGAAATATTGGAAGTGTTATCGGAGCAGGCATGCTCATGACAGCCGGAGCCTGAAGGAACACCAAGGGAAACGTTCCGCATGGAGTTGCCGCAGCAATTAGAAGCTTGATAGCGATAATTAGGCATTTTTAGAAACCTTCCTTTTCAATTATTTGCATTATTATAATATGAAAGAAGTCAAAAAGAGGTGCAAAGACCGGAATTTTTAGTTGTTTTTAGAATCATATCTGAGTATAATGAATACGATTGGAGTGTAAATAAAATGACAAGGACAGTGAAAAGAGAAATTACAGAACAAAGGAAAAAAACAATCCCATATTTTGATTATAGTCTGGTCGCAATTCTTATATGCCTTGTATGTTTCGGGCTGGTAATGTTATACAGCACCAGTGCATACAGTTCCATGAAGATCACCGGACAGAAAAGCAGTATATTTTATTTGAAGAAACAGATAATTTTCTGTCTGGCTGGTTTTTTTGTGATGTGGTTCATCTGCCGCTTTATTGATTACCACTGGTACATTAAGCGCGCAAAACTGCTATATTGGGTATCCATAATACTGATGGCACTTGTACAAAGCCCAATCGGAAAAGGAGCCAAGGGAGCCAAGAGATGGATCATGTTACCTGGAATCGGACAGTTTCAGCCATCGGAGGTTGCAAAGATTGCGGTGATACTATTTATCCCGGTAGTGATCTGCAAGCTTGGAAAGAAGATTAATACAAAAGAAGGATTTATCCATGTAATGGTCTGGGGACTGTTATCCGCAGCATGTGTATATTTTTTGACAGATAATTTAAGTACAGCGATTATCGTAATGGGCATCAGCATTATTATGATTTTTATTGTTCACCGGAAGACAAAGATCTTCTTTGCAGCTGCAGGTGGCGGTCTTGCAGCGATACTGGTGGGCGTGAAGATCTTGGGTATGGTACTTACGACAAGTAAGAGTTTCCGGATGCGACGGGTTCTTGTATGGCTGAATCCGGAAAATTATGCATCAGAAGGCGGATACCAGATCATGCAGGCGTTATATGCGATTGGTTCCGGAGGCTTTTTTGGAAAAGGTCTTGGAAACAGCGCACAGAAGACAATCATTCCGGAAGTGCAGAATGATATGATCCTTTCTATTATATGTGAAGAACTTGGCGTGTTTGGAGCAATTCTCGTTCTGACACTGTTTGGCTTATTATTATACCGTCTGCTGTTTATTGCACAGAATGCGCCGGATTTGTATGGTTCACTGATTGTGACGGGAATATTTGCTCACATGGCTTTACAGGTATTTTTAAATGTGGGAGTTGTGACAAATCTGATTCCGACAACAGGTATTACATTACCATTTATCAGTTATGGGGGAACAGCAATTCTGTTCCTTTCTATAGAAATGGGAATTGCGCTAAGTGTTTCAAAACAAATAAAAATAGAACAATAACGGAATAAAAGTCTTTCTTTTCCGATGTGAATGTGCTATGATATTAAACGTAGTATTAAAAACTACATTTAATGGAAATAAAAAGTTTACCGGGAGGAAGACATGAGTTATAAAATAGTTGTAGATAGTTGTGGTGAATTAACGGAAGAGATGAAACAGTCAGAGCATTTCGTGACCGCATCACTGGAGATAGAAGTAGATGGTTATCATATCATTGACGATGCAACATTTGATCAGAAGGATTTTTTGAGAAGAGTTGCAACGGCTCCGGAGTGTCCGAAGTCCTCCTGCCCATCACCGGAACGTTATATGGAGATGTATCACTGTGATGCTGAGCATGTATATGCAGTTACATTATCGGCTGAGCTGAGTGGTTCTTACAATAGTGCAGAGTTGGGGAAGAACCTTTATAAAGAAGAATATGGAGAGAAACAGATCCATGTATTTAATTCTAAGTCTGCTTCAGTTGGAGAGACTCTAATCGCACTGAAGATTGCAGAGTGTGAAGAAAAGCAGATGAGCTTTGAAGAGATTATTAAGACAGTGGATGCTTATATAGAAGAGCAGCACACGTATTTTGTACTGGAGACATTGGAGACATTGAAAAAGAACGGAAGACTGACTGGTATTAAAGCGATGATGGCAACTGCGCTTAATATCAAGCCGGTAATGGGTTCTACACCGATTGGAAGTATCTGTCAGCTGGGTCAGGGAAGAGGTATGAAGAAAGCAATCGAGAAGATGGTTGCGCAGGTGAAGAAAGATGCGATACGACCAGAAGAGAAGATTCTTGCGATTACACACTGCAATTGCCCGGAGCGTGCTGAAGACATGAAGAAAATGGTTCAGGAACAGATGAAGGTAAAAGACATCATCGTCCTGGATACGGCGGGGATCAGCAGTATGTATGCAGCAGACGGTGGAGTGATTCTGGTTGTCTAATCCGGAAAGGTGTGATAGAATAACGGTAGTTATTCGATAAGAAGGAGACAGATACCTGATGAGTCAGACCAAAGTTGATAATTATAAAGAAGAAAAAGCAAACCGGCGAAGATTACGCCGGAAGCACAGATTATATAATCTGATGCGCAAGTGTCTGGTAGTATTTGTAGGAGTGATCTTACTTGGCTGGATTACTTATTCGGCGCATCATACTTATGAAGCGAAGCAGTCAAGACCGGAAGTAGAGATTGATTACAGTGCTTTGCAGAATTTTCAGAGCAATCTGGATAAAGCAGAAGAATAAAATAAATAATAAGAATCAAAGAGAGTTGATGTTCAAAAGCGTAGGCTTGCGAGTGTCAACTCTCTTTATATGTATACGATGAGTCAAGTCACATTCTATGTTGATTTCACAAAAAACACACAAAAAAGGCTTGAAATCACTGAAAAAGTGTTTTACAATTAGTTCAAGTGGTAGAAAGTGGTGAGAAGTGGAGAAAAGTGGTGCGAAAGTGGTGGACCACTTTGGAAGAAGGTGAGTTCATTATGCTAAGGGGATTAAAAGGAGAATACAGTCATAACATAGACGCCAAAGGGCGACTGATCATTCCGGCTAAGTTCCGTGACGATTTAGGGGAGCATTTCGTCATAACAAAAGGAATGGAAAACTGCCTGTATGTATACCCGGAAGCAGAATGGATCGCTTTTGAAGAGAAACTGAACAACTTACCGACGACCACAGACAAAAAAGCCCGCGCATTTGCATATTTCTTCCAGGGAAGTGCAATTGACGGCGACCTTGACAAACAAGGCAGAACTCTTATTTCAGCCCCACTCAGAGACTTCGCCGGACTAGGAAAAGAAGTTGTATTTGTCGGCATGGGGAAGCGTGCCGAGATCTGGGATAAGGCAAAATGGGAAGCTAAGAATGCTGAGGTGGAAATGAATATTGAGGATATTGCATCCGATATGGAAGCAAGCGGGTTCAGTATCTAGAGGGAGAAGATATGGAATTCGTACACAAATCAGTATTATTGAAAGAAACAATTGATGGATTAAAGATTAAACCGGACGGTATCTATGTAGATGGAACGCTCGGTGGAGGCGGACATGCCAGTGAAGTGGCAAGACGTCTCAGTGACAAGGGGAGTATTATAGGAATAGACCAGGATGCCGCTGCAATTGAAGCAGCCGGGATCCGCTTAAAAGACTTCGGAGAGAAAGTCACAATAGTAAGAAGTAACTATTGTGATATGAAGTCACAGCTAGGTAAGTTAGGCATTGACAAGGTCGATGGGATCGTGCTCGATCTGGGCGTATCATCTTATCAGTTAGATACGGCAGAGCGGGGATTCTCTTATCGCGAAGATGCACCTCTCGATATGCGGATGGACAGACGTCAGAAGATGACAGCGAGAGACATCGTCAATGACTATGAAGAACGGGAACTTTATCGTGTGATCCGTGATTATGGCGAAGATAAGTTTGCCAAGAACATTGCAAAGCATATTGTGGCTGCGCGTCAGAAAGCACCGATTGAGACAACGGGACAACTGACAGAGATCATACGTGCATCAATCCCGATGAAGTTTCAGAAGAAGTCCGGACATCCGGCAAAAAGAACCTTCCAGGCAATTCGTATTGAATTGAACCAGGAGCTGGAAGTGCTAAAAAATTCATTGGACGCTATGATTGATTTGTTGAATCCAGGGGGCAGACTGTGCATCATTACATTCCACTCACTGGAAGATCGGATCGTGAAAAGTGCATTTCGTAAGAATGAAAATCCATGCACATGTCCAAGCGATTTTCCTGTATGTGTATGCGGGAAAATATCAAAAGGGAGTATTATCACTAGAAAACCAATCCTTCCGAGCAAGGAAGAGATGGAAGAAAACAGTCGTGCAAAGAGCGCAAAGCTTCGTATTTTTGAGCGGAGCTGACACATGAGTATGTAATAATTAAAAGTGGGAAAGGGGTGAGCGCGCATGGCATACAGACAGATGACAACAAGAAGAAGACAGAATGTACAAAGAGCGTCTTATGTTTACGGTAATGTTGTAAGACAACCGGCATACGAACCGGAAAGACGCGCGCAGGAACCCAAAAAGAAAAGGGCAAGCAGACAGGTAAAGAAAAACCGCAGACAGGCTCTGCGAATGAACCGAGGATATGTTGTATTCATGGCGGTTGCAGCAATCGCCATGCTGCTTGTATGTATCAAGTATGTTAATTTACAGTCAGCAAATATGAGCCACGCAAAAAAGATTTCAGCGATGGAAGAAGAACTGGCAACTCTGAAAGAAGAGAATACGACCAGATACAATGCAATCGTGGATTCTGTGAATCTGGACGAAGTGCGTAAAAAGGCTAAGAAAGACCTTGGCATGGTAGATGCTTCCGATTCTCAGGTCGTGGAATATAAAAAACCTTCTCTGGATTATGTAAAGCAATATGAAAGCATTCCAAAGGAAGGTGCACTTACAAAAGTACAGACGAAAAAAAGTAAATAACAGGTGAAGAAATAAATGGCAAGAAGAAAGAGAAATCCTTTTAAAAGGAAATTTAATAAGGCCATGCAAAAAAAGCTAGTCATGCTCTTTATGGGATTTGTACTGGCTTTTGTTTTTCTTGCAGGCCGGATTACTTATATTAATGCATCAAATGGTGACAAATATACAAAAGTGGTGCTGGACCAGCAACAGTATGACAGCCGTACAATCCCGTTTAAACGGGGAGATATCGTAGACCGTAATGGGACCAAGATGGCGACAAGTGAACGTATTTATAATGTTATTCTGGATATGAAGGCAATGCTCAGTAAGGACGATTATATAGAACCGACCATTGAAGCGTTGAAGAAATATTTTGATATTAAGGAAGAAGATATCCGAAAACTGATGAAGACCAACCCGTCCGGGCGTTATAACGTTCTGAAAAAAGGAATCGGCTATAAAGAAGCGAAAAAATTCAACATAATGAAGAACAGTGAGAAGTATTCGAATGTACAGGGAATCTGGCTTGAGGAAGATTATGAACGGAAATATCCGTATAACTCACTGGCAAGCGATACACTTGGGTTTACCGTAGATGGAAACATAGGAAGCAATGGAATTGAAGCATCTTATAACGAAGTCCTGAATGGTACGGATGGAAGAGAATATGGCTATCAGGATACAACCTCTACTTTTGAACAGACCGTAAAAGAGCCGGTCAATGGAAAGACAGTTGTCTCTACAATTGATTTGCAGGTACAGAGTATAGTGGAGAAGCATATTCTGGCGTTTAATAAAAAACATCAGAATGAAGCAAGAAAAGGAACCGGAAGTGAGGATACGGCAGTCATTGTAATGAATCCAAATAACGGAGAGATTCTTGCGGAAGCATCTTATCCGAATTACAATTTGAATAAGCCGAGAGATCTGTCAGCATATTATACAAAAAATGAACTTGCAAAGATGACGGATAAAGAGAAGATCGAGACACTTAACGCGCTGTGGAAGAATTTTTGTGTGACAGATACTTATGAACCAGGATCAACAATCAAACCATTTACGGTTGCAACGGGACTGGAACTGGGTGTATTGACAGGAAATGAAAGTTATAACTGTACCGGTGTACTCAGAGTAGGCGGACACGATATCCACTGCAGTCACCGTAATGGACATGGAATGCAGACACTTAAGCAGACACTTGAAAATTCCTGTAACGTTGCAATGATGCGGATCGGCGCGCAGATCGGGAAAGACGAATTCAGCCGTTATCAAAAGCTGTTTGGATTTGGCACATCGACGGGCATAGATCTTCCGGGTGAGGCAAGTACAGAAGGCCTTTTGTATTCACCGGAGAAAATGGATTCTGCCAGTCTTGCAACTAATGCTTTTGGACAGAATTTCAACGTAACAATGACACAGCTTGCAGCTTCATTCAGTTCTCTGATCAATGGCGGCAGTTATTACAGACCGCATGTTGTAAGACAGATCAAAGATGAAAATGGAAATGTGACAGAGAGCAAGGACCCGGTGCTTGTACGGAAAACGATTTCCCAGGAGACCTGCGATGTAGTGAAAGATTACATGCGCGGGGTAGTTACAAACGGAACCGGAAAGACGGCAGCCGTTAAGGGATACGATGTGGGCGGAAAGACTGGTACAGCGGAGAAACTCCCAAGAAGGAATGGAAAATATCTTGTATCTTTTATCGGATATGCACCGCAGAAAAATCCGCAGGTTGTTGTCTATGTTGTGATCAATGAACCAAACGTCAGTGACCAGGCGAATAGCGGACTGGCAACCCAGCTCTCAGCAGATATTATGAAAGAGATTCTTCCGTATCTGGGAGTGGAAAAAATCTCAGACAGTAAGAATTAACAGAATAACCTTACATAAGCAGTAATAGATTATTACAAAGCTTGTGTGAGGTTTTTTTGTTTGAAGAACAGAACATATAATAAGAAGAAAATATTTTTTGTATTCTCCTGCGCGCTCATCCTGCTTATTCTGTTGTTCGGAAGACTTGCGTGGCTGATGATCTTCCGCGCAGAAGAATATCAGAAGAAAGCACAGCAGTTACATGAAAGAGAGCGCGATATTAAAGCTGCAAGAGGAGAAATCATTGACCGGAATGGAAAAATCCTTGCAACAAACCGGACAGTCTGCACAATTTCTGTAATACACAGTCAGCTGAAAGATTCGGAAAAGGTGATTAAAATATTGACAAAAACACTTCACATGGAAGAAGCGCAGGTGAGAAAAAAAGTGAAAAAAATATCATCTATGGAGAGGATTGCGTCAAATGTAGAGAAAAAGACGGGAGATAAGATTCGAAATCTTGGGCTGGATGGTGTTAAGGTAGACGAAGATTTTAAACGATATTATCCTTATGGAAAACTTGCATCAAAAGTTCTTGGATTTACAGGAGGGGATAATCAGGGAATCATTGGCCTGGAAGTGCAGTATGAAGATTATTTAAAAGGGATAAATGGGCAGATTTTGACAATCACAGATGCGAGAGGAATAGAACTGGACGAAGAAGCAGAAGGACGAAAAGAACCGGTAAAAGGCGACACACTGAAAATTAGTCTGGATGCAAATCTTCAAAAATATGCAGAGCAGATGGCAGAAAAAGTCATGGAAGAAAAACAGGCGGAAAAAGTTGCAATACTGCTTATGAATCCGCAGAATGGAGAAATATTTGCAATGGTTAATGTACCGGAATTTGATCTGAATGATCCTTTTTCGCTTCCAGGTGAAGAAAAGAAAAATCTGACACCGGAAGAAGAACAGGATGCACTTAACAGGATGTGGCGTAATGAATGTATCAGTGATACATATGAGCCGGGTTCTACATTTAAGATCATTACGGCATCGGCGTGCCTGGAAGAAGGAGTGGTAAAGCTTTCGGATCATTTTCATTGCCCGGGTTATAAAGTTGTGGAAGACCGGAAAATCCGCTGCCATAAAGTGGGAGGACACGGTGCGGAAAATTTTGTGGAAGGGATTCAGAATTCCTGTAATCCGGTATTTATTGACATTGGACTCAGACTTGGAGTAAATGATTTCTATAAATATTTCCAGAAGTTTGGACTGCTTTCACCAACCGGTGTGGATCTGCCGGGAGAAGCTGGAACAATCCTGCATAAGAAAAATCGTGTAGGACAGGTAGAACTTGCAACTATGAGTTTTGGACAGTCTTTTCAGGTTACACCGATGCAGATGGCAGCAACGGTCAGTTCTCTTATAAATGGAGGAAAGAGAATTACACCTCATTTTGGAGTAGAAGTTACAGATTCGGAGAAAAAGAAGACGGAAGTCTTTTCTTATGGAAGAAAGAAGAGAATTCTCTCGGCGAAGACTTCAGAGACCATGCAGGAACTGCTGGAAGGAGTAGTGGCAAAAGGCTCTGGGAAAAAGGCATATGTAAAAGGATATCATATTGGGGGCAAAACAGCGACTTCCCAGACTTTGCCAAGAAGTGCCGGAAAATATATTTCTTCCTTTATAGGATTAGCTCCGGCAGAAAACCCACAGGTTCTGGGCATGTGTGTGATCTATAATCCGAAAGGGATCTATTACGGGGGAACGATTGCAGCTCCGGTGATCGGAAACATTTTTCGGGAGACATTCCCGTATCTTGGCATTGAAAAAGAGTAGGAAATGAAGTATACTAGGTTCGTCGAGGACTTAACAGTCTGACAAAAAGATAAAAGAGGTGGATTATGAATTATACAGTATTTATGCCGGTATTGATTGCCTTTGCATTCAGTGCGATTCTGGGACCGATCATTATTCCGGTACTGCGAAAATTGAAGATGAATCAGACAGAGAGGGAAGATGGTGTGAAGTCCCATCTGAAGAAGGCAGGGACCCCGTCCATGGGTGGAGTGATCATCCTTTTGAGTGTGGTACTTACTTCAATCTTTTATATCAAAGATTATCCGAAGATCATCCCAATCCTGTTTGTGACAGTTGGCTTTGGTCTGATCGGTTTTCTGGATGATTATCTGAAAGTTGTGATGAAGCGTTCCGATGGTCTATATCCAAAACAGAAGATGGCATTACAGATCGTAGTTACTGCAATCTTCGCATTTTATGTGGTAAAATTCACGGATGTATCTCTGAAAATGCTCATTCCGTTCTCCGGAGGAAAATATCTGGATATCGGATGGCTGGCAATTGTCCTGATGTTTTTCGCTGTGATCGGCACAGTAAACGGTGTCAATTTCACTGACGGTCTGGATGGACTGGCATCCAGCGTAACCGTTCTTGTTGCAACATTTTTTACGGTTGTTGCGATCGGAACGAAAAG
Organism: Dorea sp. AF24-7LB; assembly: GCF_003478575.1. Lineage (NCBI taxonomy): Bacteria > Bacillati > Bacillota > Clostridia > Lachnospirales > Lachnospiraceae > Dorea > Dorea sp. AF24-7LB. The sequence goes on along the minus strand of NZ_QUFR01000003.1, from coordinate 52,441 downwards.
TGGAATCGAACCTGTAACATGTGCAGTTGTTGGTGCGCTGCTTGGATTTTTATTATTTAATGTATATCCGGCAAGTGTATTTATGGGAGATACAGGATCTCTTGCCCTTGGCGGTTTTGTGGCTTCAACAGCTTATATGCTTCAGATGCCGATCTTCATCCTGATCGTAGGACTGATCTATCTGGTAGAAGTATTATCGGTTATGATCCAAGTCACATATTTTAAGAAAACCGGAGGAAAACGTATTTTTAAAATGGCGCCGATCCATCATCATTTTGAGCTGTGTGGATGGTCAGAAACGCGTGTGGTCGCAGTATTTTCAATTATTACGGCTCTGTTGTGTCTCGTAGCGCTTATGGCAATGTAGGAGGAGAAAATGGAAGTAACAGGAAAGAAAGTACTGGTATTCGGTTCCGGTATCAGCGGAATCGGAGCTGTAAAATTATTGGAAGATCATGGAGCAGAGGTTATTCTTTACGATGGAAATGACAAGTTGGATAAAGTTGCTATGAAAGAACAGCTTGGGGATGGAGTAAAAGCAGAGATTATCCTTGGTGAATTTCCGGAGAAACTGATTGATACATTAGATATTGCAGTGTTGAGCCCAGGAGTACCAACAGACCTTCCGGTTGTAAATGCAATGCGTGATAAGAAGGTTGCTGTGATCGGTGAAGTAGAGCTTGCTTATGCATTTGGAAAAGGTGATGTGCTAGCAATTACCGGTACGAACGGTAAGACGACAACAACAACGCTTCTCGGTGAGATCATGAAAGCATACAAAGAGCATACATATGTTGTAGGTAATATCGGTAATCCGTATACTGTGGCAGCAAGACAGATGGAAGAAGATGCAGTTGCAGTTGCAGAGATGAGCAGTTTCCAGCTTGAGAGCATCGTAACATTCCGTCCGAAGGTCAGCGCGATCCTTAACTTTACACCGGATCATCTGAATCGTCATCACACGATGGAAGCATATGTGAATGCAAAGAAGAATATTGCAAAGAACCAGACAGCAGAAGATTACTGTATCCTGAACTACGAGGACGAGAGAACGAGAGAGTTCGGAGAACATATAGATGCACAGGTGATCTATTTCAGCAGCAGACAGAAGTTGGAAAAAGGAATATATCTGGATAACGGGAATATGATTTATAAGAACCCGGAAGAAGTGCTTGTATGCAATGTAGATGAATTACAGCTTCTCGGTATGCACAATTATGAGAATTATATGGCGGCTGTTGCGATGGCAGCAGTATATGGTGTGCCGATGGATATTATCCGCAAAGTGATCCGTGCATTTAAAGGTGTAGAACATCGTATCGAATATGTAACAGAAAAGAACGGTGTTGTTTATTATAATGATTCCAAAGGAACCAATCCAGATGCTGCGATCAAAGGAATCCAGGCAATGAACCGCAGAACGGTGCTGCTTGGCGGAGGATATGACAAAGGCTCCGAGTTTACAGAGTGGATCAATGCATTTGATGGAAAGGTTAAGAAACTGATCCTGATTGGCGCAACGAAGGAAAAGATTGCTGCAGATGCAGAAAAATGTGGTTTCCATGATTATGTGTTTGCAGATACTTTTGAAGAGGCAGTCCTTCTTGCAGCAAAGACAGCCGAGAGTGGAGAGGCAGTGCTTCTGTCACCGGCATGTGCAAGTTGGGGAATGTTCCCGAATTATGAAGTACGTGGAGATGAATTTAAAAGAATTGTAAATTCCTTATAAGGAGTGCAAAATAGTTTGACCACGTTCAAGGTAAGAGTGAAAAAATATGATCTGACACTGCTGGTTGTGCTGATGCTTTTAATTCTGGCGGGACTTGTGATCCTGTACAGTACAAGTGTCTATAATGGCGAAGTGAAGTTTCACGATGCCATGTACTATCTGAAAAAGCAATTATTTGCAACAGCACTGGGACTGGCGGTGATGTATCTGGTAGCAGGTATTGATTATCATATCTGGAAATATGCTGCTGTAGCTGGCTATGTGGGAGCGGTGGCTCTTTCCGTTTTAGTCCTTTTAGCAGGAGAAGAATACAATGGGTCCAAAAGATGGTTGTCTTTGGGCCCTTTTTCGTTTCAGCCTTCTGAATATGCCAAGGTCGCACTGATTTTATTTCTTGCATGGATGGTAAATAAAAATGCTAAGAAAATAGAGAAGATTACAATATTATTCAAGGTACTGTTCTGTATCCTGCCAATTGTAGGGCTGGTCGGAGCAAGTAATCTGAGTACAGCGATCATCATTCTTGGAATCGGAGTGATTCTTGTATTTGTGGCAAGTCCGAAATATGTACAGTTCATCTGGATGGGAGTGATCGGGACAGGATTTATGACGGTATTTCTCATGCTTGAGAGCTATCGCCTGGAGCGCCTTCTAATCTGGCGTAATCCAGAGCAGTTTGCCAAAGGATATCAGACAGTGCAGGGACTGTATGCAATCGGTTCCGGAGGACTGTTCGGCAGAGGGCTTGGCAGAGGAATCCAGAAACTTGGGTTTGTTCCGGAGGCGCAGAATGACATGATTTTTTCTATCATTTGTGAGGAATTTGGGCTGGCAGGCGCCGGCTTTTTGATTTTTTTATTTTTACTGTTATTGTGGCGCTTTTTTGTGATTGCGGTGCATGCGAAGGATCTGTTTGGCGCGCTGATCGTGACGGGTGTGATGGCACATCTGATGATTCAGGTCATACTGAATATCGCTGTTGTCACCAATGCGATTCCAAATACAGGGATTACATTGCCGTTTGTCAGCTATGGGGGAACGTCGATCGTGTTTCTTCTTGCAGAAATGGGACTTGTGCTGAATGTGTCAACAATGGTAAGATAAAAAAAGCGAAAAGAGCTTTTAGGAGGCAGACAGATGGAAAGAGAAAGAAATGCAAGGCGCAGAAAGAACGCAAAGAAAAAGAAACAGGCGCAGAGAATCTATGCACTGGTTGTTCTGATAAGCGGACTTGCGATTATTATAATGACGGTCCTGCTTTTGTTTCATATACAGAGGATTGAAGTAAAAGGAAATGAATACTGTTCGGACAGGGAAGTGGCAGAGAGCATAAAAAGTGGCAGGCTTTCTACAAATTCCCTGTATCTGGTATTACAGTATGGGATGGGAAAAGGAAACGTGCTCCCGTGTTTTGAAAGTATGCAGGTATCTATGAAAAATCCATGGACCGTGCAGATCCGTGTAAAGGAAAAGACAATTGTTGCCGGTATGAAAGAGGGAGAACAGTATGTTTATTTTGATTCAGAAGGACTTGTTGTAGATAAAAGTGCCGTAAAAAAAATGGTGCCTCTTGTAGAAGGCATCACGTTGACTTCCAGTGGTGAGTACAAGGTATTGGAATGTGCAGATGCAAAACTTTTTTCGGAAGTACTGGATGCGTGCCGGGAATTACAGAATTATAATCTGTCAGTGGACAAGATTACCTGCAGGAATGACAGGATCTATTTGCGGATCGCAAATGTAAAAGTAAATCTTGGAGAGAGCATTTCCGCAGAGAAGATTGCACAGATCCCGCCAATTATCGAAAAACTGGGCGGGCAGGAAGGAACTCTGCATTTGGAAAATTACGCTGACGGGCAGGAAACGATCACATTTGAAAAAGCAAAAAAATCAAAATAAAAATAAGAAAAATTCCGCAATTCTATTGATATTTTATACAAAAGCCTATATTATATAATATATATGGCAAGCTGTACTTTTGTATGTGTTGCTTTATGTATAACGCATCGTGCCGCAGTGCCGCAGGATCGGGGAAGATGGCACGGCGGGATACTCGAAGAGTATGGGATGTATAATATATATAATAAGGATAACAAAGGAGGAGAAACCCTTGCTAGAAATTAAGACAAATGAATCAGAAGCAGCGGCAAAGATAATTGTTGTTGGAGTAGGTGGCGGAGGAAATAACGCCGTGAACCGTATGATCGATGAACAGATTGCCGGTGTGGAATTTATAGCTATTAATACAGATAAACAGGCTTTACAGTTATGTAAGGCACCGACACTTATGCAGATTGGTGACAAGATTACAAAAGGACTTGGCGCCGGAGCAAGACCTGAAGTAGGTGAGAAAGCTGCCGAAGAGAGTGCAGAAGAGATTTCCGCAGCACTGAAAGGTGCAGACATGGTATTCGTTACTTGCGGTATGGGCGGCGGAACCGGAACAGGAGCAACTCCTGTTGTGGCAAGAATTGCAAAAGAGCAGGGTGCATTAACTGTCGGAGTTGTAACAAAGCCATTCCGTTTTGAGTCCAAGACACGTATGAGCAATGCCCTTGGCGGAATTGAAAAGTTAAAAGAGAGCGTAGATACTCTGATTGTTATCCCGAATGACAAGTTATTAGAGATCGTTGACAGACGCACAACTATGCCGGAAGCTCTGAAGAAAGCTGACGAAGTATTGCAGCAGGGTATTCAGGGTATTACCGACCTGATCAATGTTCCTTCACTGATCAACCTGGACTTCGCAGATGTTCAGACTGTTATGACAGACAAGGGTATCGCACATATCGGTATCGGTCAGGGTCGTGGCGATGACAAAGCACTGGAAGCTGTGAAACAGGCAGTTGCCAGTCCACTTCTTGAGACAACGATTGCGGGTGCATCTCATGTTATCATTAATGTATCTGGTGATATTACGCTGATGGATGCTTCTGATGCGGCAGAATTTGTGCAGGATCTTGCAGGAGAAGAAGCAAATATTATCTTCGGTGCTATGTATGATGATTCCAGAGCTGATGAAGCAACGATTACAGTTATCGCTACCGGTCTTCACAATGTAGAAGGAAGCGCTTCTAAGTTAAAATCAAGACTGGAGAACAGAACTGCGCCGGCAGGAACCGTACATCACAGAGAATATGAAAGAGAGAGAGTTGCGCAGCCGATGAGAACACAGTCTCATATTCAGCAGCACGCTCAGTCATCCCAGAAACTGGATGCTGGCATGGCATCTGCAAAGAGCAGTGCATCCGCTTCCGGACAGCAGGTTAGAAGAGCGATGGGAGGAACAGCACCGACTCTTGAGACACCGAGAACACCTACGAGCAAGGTGAAGGAACAGTCCATCAAGATTCCGGATTTCTTTAAGAAATAAGTGTTTTTGTAAACGAAATAAAGACATAAGCAACAAAGAAGCCTACATTTTTATCGACAGATGAAGATGCAGGCTTCTTTGTTTGTTTTATTGCTGTCAGTTTCCGTCGAAAGAAACTGACAAAATCACGCCAGATTCTGACAAAATTCTAAAGGGCATATCTTTATAATAATAATTGCACATGGACCAAATCGATTTAGTTTCCAAAGGAAAAAGAAGGTGGAAAATGCAGTACGAACTGTACATAGATGTATTTTTCCTGATCAATGCCATTATGGATTGGATGCTCCTTAAGATAACAGGGAAAATCCTTTCGTGTAAAGTAGGAAAAATGCGTATCCTGTGGGGAGCATTTCTTGGAGCATTTTTGACATGTATTGTCTGGAGTATTCCTGGTATTCCAGGAATTTTGAAACTGCTTTTTTTCTACACTTTTGTAAATGTTGTTATGATTCAGGCAGGACTGGGAATCAGAAGAAGCAGAGAGCTTGTGAGAGCGTTCATCGTTCTCGGAATCAGCGCAGTGCTTATGGCAGGTATTCTGTCCCTGTTTCGGCAATATATCCGTTATGGCAGCCTTTTCTTTGGATGTGTGATTGCGGGGGACTACCTGGCAGGTGGAATTCTCTGGATGTTACAGCAGTTGTTCAGAAAGAAATTCGGAACATGCAAAATCCGTCTGGAGCATGCGGGGCAGAACTATGATGGAAAAGCACTGATTGATACGGGAAACCGTCTGCGTGATCCGGTCAGTGGAGAACCGGTAAATATACTGGATCCGGAAATAGCGGAATGTCTGCTGAAAGAAGAAATTCCACAGATGCGTGAGATCGCATATCACAGTATTGGGAAAGAAAATGGTGTTATGAAAGCTTTCCGGATAGAAAGAATGATATTTCCAGAGAAGGAAAATATGGTCATAAAGAACGGATTAGTTGCGGTCAGTGAGGAAAAGATCCTATGCGAAGATTGTCGGATGATTCTGAATCCTGATATATTTTAGGAGGAAATCATATGGTAATTAAAGTTGCAGTACCGAATCAGTTCAAATTAAAAATCATTCCGGGTATCCGTACATTTTTATTTCCGGATCATCGGGAAATCCATTATATAGGAGGATCGGAGATTCTTCCGGCACCACTTTCACCGGAGAAGGAAGAAGCGACGATCAGAAGTCTTAAGAATGGAGATGCGAATGAAGCAAGAAAGCTTCTGATCGAACATAATCTTCGTCTGGTTGTGTATATAGCAAAGAAATTTGATAATACGGGAGTTGGTGTGGAAGATCTGATTTCCATCGGAACGATCGGACTGATCAAAGCGATCAATACGTTCAATCCGGAGAAAAAAATCAAGCTTGCTACATATGCATCCAGATGCATTGAAAATGAGATTTTAATGTATCTGCGCAGAAATAATAAAACAAAGATGGAAGTATCGATTGATGAGCCGTTAAATGTGGATTGGGATGGAAATGAGCTGCTGCTTTCAGATATACTTGGCACGGATGAAGATACCATTTACCGGGATATGGAGCAGGAAGCAGAAAAGAAAGTGTTGTTTGGGGCAATCAACCGGCTGAGCGCAAGGGAGCAGACGATCATACGAATGCGATTCGGATTGAATGATGCGAAAGGTGAAGAAAAAACACAGAAAGAAGTGGCGGATATTCTTGGCATATCCCAGTCTTATATTTCGAGGCTGGAAAAGAAGATCATGCAGAGACTGAAAAAAGAAATGCTGAAGTATTCTTGATGATCGTTAATGCATGTGAAAAATGCCGAAAAATGACTAATATTCAGAAAATATAGAAAAAGAAATGAAAAAGTGGTACAATAAAGAAAAAAGGGGCTGATGATATGAAGCTTATATTTATCGGTGCAGACCATGAAGTTACAGGAAGTTGCCACTTGATTGAGGCATGCGGAAAACATATTCTCGTAGACTGTGGAATGGAACAGGGACCGGATCTGTATGAGAATCAGGAGATCCCGGTAAAGGCAGGAGACATCGATTATGTGCTTCTGACACATGCACATATTGATCATTCTGGAAAGATTCCGCTGTTGTGCAAGGAAGGTTTCAGAGGAGAGATCATATCTACATTTGCAACAGCAGACCTCTGCGATATCATGCTTCGTGACAGTGCACATATCCAGGAGTTTGAAGCACAGTGGAGAAACAGGAAGGCAATGCGAAGTGGCGAACCATTATATGAGCCGTTATATACGATGGAGCATGCAATGGCAGCAATTAAACTTCTGCATCCGTGTGATTACGAACAGCGGATCACGCTCTGTGACGGTATTGATATCCGTTTTACAGATGTGGGGCATCTGCTTGGATCAGCAGCGATCGAAATCTGGATCACAGAAGAAGGCGAGACGAGAAAACTCGTATTTTCCGGTGACGTGGGGAATGTGAACCAGCCGATCATCAAAGACCCAAAAACAGTAAAAGAAGCAGATTATGTTGTGATCGAATCGACGTACGGTAATCGTACACATGGAGAAGATATTCCGGATTATGTAGGAGAATTTACAAGAATCCTGCGAGAAACATTTGCGAAAGGAGGAAATGTTGTAATTCCGTCTTTTGCTGTTGGGAGAACACAGGAGATCCTGTATTTTATCCGTGAGATCAAAGAGAAGAATCTGCTTCCGGAATATCCGGGATTTGAAGTATATGTAGACAGCCCTCTTGCGATAGAAGCAACGAACGTATTTCAAAAAAATGTACAGTCTTGCTTTGATGAAGATGCAATGAAACTGATACAGCAGGGGATCAACCCGCTTGTATTTCCGGGCTTACGCACAACGATTACAAGTGATGAGTCAAAACTGATCAATTTTGATGAAAAACCAAAAGTTATACTGTCAGCATCTGGTATGTGTGAAGCTGGCCGTATCAGACATCATCTGAAACACAATCTGTGGAGAAAAGAATGTACGATCTGCTTTGTAGGCTATCAGGCAGTGGGAACATTGGGAAGAAAGTTGATCGAGGGAGCACAGGTTGTAAAACTGTTCGGTGAAAATGTGGAAGTCAATGCGAAAATCGAAGTGCTGAAAGGTATCAGTGGCCATGCAGATATGAACGGACTGCTATACTGGATGAGTGGGTTTACTTCTGATATCCGGCATGTCTTTGTCGTACACGGAGAAGATCAGGTAACAGATGAATTTGCTGCTCTTATTGAGGAAAAATTTGGCTATCCGGCGTTTGCACCTTATTCCGGCGGAAGCGTAAATCTGCTGACCGGAGAGATTATAAGTGAAGGTATACGGATGCCGAAGAAAGCATCTGAGAAACCGGAGAAAATCCGGAAACATACCGCATTTGAACGTGTGGTTGCGGCTGCGAAGAGACTGCTGGAGGTCGTTTATAAGAATGAGGGACTCGCCAATAAAGAGCTTGCAAAATTAGAATCCCAGATCCAGAATCTTGCAGATAAATGGGACAGATAGAAAAGAATGTCAAGGGATAAAAGTTTTTTTATTTTATCTTAAGACCGCATAACGTGTGTAGATATGGAGATGATTTCTACTAGAAAAGAAAGTACATCTGGTAGAGGAGGATCTCGATATGACACAGGGAAAAGTAGAAATATGTGGAGTGAATACAGCAAAGCTTCCAATCCTGAGTGAAAAGGAGAAGGAAGCTTTGTTTGCGCGTATAAAAGAAGGAGATGAAGAGGCGAAAGATGCTTATATCAAAGGAAATCTAAGGCTGGTGCTGAGTGTGATCCGGCGCTTTTCTGCGAGCAGTGAAAACTCGGATGATTTATTTCAGATCGGCTGTATCGGTCTTATTAAAGCAATCAATAATTTTAATACAGAATTGGACGTAAAGTTTTCTACTTATGCAGTTCCGATGATCGTTGGAGAAATCCGTCGTTATATGCGGGATAACAATTCCATCCGTGTTAGCAGATCCCTGCGAGATACAGCGTACAAAGCGATTTACGCAAGGGAAAATTATATGAAACAGTATCAGAAAGAGCCGACCGTGCAGGAAATTGCAAAAGAAGTAGGCATATCGAAAGAAGATATTGTCTTTGCGATGGACGCAATCCAGACACCGGTAAGTCTGCAGGAGCCGGTGTATAACGATGGCGGAGATGCACTTTATGTGATGGATCAGATCAGTGACCATAAAAATAAAGAAGACAGATGGATTGAGAATCTGTCACTGGAAGCGGCAATGAACCGTTTAAATGAAAGAGAGAGGTATATCATTGATCTGCGCTTTTTTGAAGGAAAAACACAGATGGAAGTGTCGGATGAAATTGGAATTTCACAGGCACAGGTCAGCAGACTGGAAAAAAATGCGCTGCGTATTATGCGGCGCTATCTTGGGGACGGAAAATGATTCCGTTCCTTTTTGATTGCAGATTGAAAGGAATTTTTAGTTGCATTTTAGAACAGGTCATACTATTATATTAATTGCATGGAGGACATAAGAAAATGAAAGCTTGTATTTTTGATTTAGATGGAACACTTACAGATACTCTGGAATCGCTTGTATATTCCGTACGCGCCACATTGAGAGAGATGGGATTGCCGGAGATTACGAAAGAGCAGTGCAGAACTTTTGTTGGAAATGGTGCCAGACGTCTGATGGAAGAATCGCTGGCAGCTGTCGGTGATGAGAATGCAGAACGGCTGGAAGAAGGAATGCAGGTTTATGGAAGAATATTTGATGAGAACTGTACATATCATGTAACACCTTACGAAGGAATTGTTAAGATGCTTGAAGCATTGAAAGACAGAGGAATCAAACTCGCCGTATTATCCAACAAACCACATGCACAGGCGGTAAAGGTTGTGCGTAAGATCTTTGGTGACGGAGTGTTTGATTACGTGTCCGGGCAGCAGGAAGGAATCAGGAGAAAACCCGCGCCGGATGGTGTATGGCATATTCTGGAGGTACTGGGTGCAGAGGCATCGGAATGTCTGTATGTGGGAGATTCTGAAGTGGATATAGAAACGGGAAAGAATGCAGGTCTTAAGACGATTAGTGTAACTTGGGGCTTCCGTTCCGAACAGGAATTAAGAGAAGCAGATCCGGAGCATATGATCGCGAAGCCGGCAGATCTTCTTGCATATGTTTAAAAGTCTATGAGAGGAAGGAGGAAAAGAGCATGTATGAGTATGATGAGGAATGTCTGAAAACATTTCTGGAGAATCAGTCACAGCTTTTTGACGAGCCGGTGGCAGAGACGCTGGAAGGAGCAGAAGCTTTTCTGGAGGAATGCATGGCAACGATCGTAGAGAATATTGATGAAGTCCGTGAATTTCTTGAAGAAGAGGGACTTGACGTTGAAGGAATGTCTTCTGAAGAACTGGAAGACGCATCTGAAGTATTCGTACTTCCGGGGGGACGTTATTTGATCGTAGAAGGATAGGAAAAGCCGCAGCTATTTGGATGCTGCGGCTTTTTCTAACGCTTCTTGTATTGCATTTATAATGATCTGGGAAGTGTAAGGATTGTCTTTGGAGTAGGAGATATTTTCTAAAGACTGTTTTTCGTAGACCTGGTCGGCAATCTCTTCGAGAGTGGGCTGTATCAGTGGGTACATGGCAGTAACAGATTCGCTTAAGTTTGTGAATCGGATTGAACTAATTTTGGAACTGTCAACGGTTACTTCCACTTCCAGATCTGTATTATTTAAAGTGAGGGAAGAAGAATAAGTTCCCGGCGTATATGTCTGGCCGGAAGTCTTTTTTTCTTCCTTTTTTGGTCCGAACATAAAGAAAAGAAGTAAAATCAGTATAAGTGCAAGAACAGCAAATACGACTGTATATATAATTTCTCTCATATGCAGTACAATTATTTTAGTTTTGGAACTCATCAGCGACCTCCTGTATATTATAGATTCTATTTGCTTTCTATAATGTATGAAAAAAAACGGAAAAATATACATGTATTTTTTCCGTGACAAATGAGTAGAGTTCCTGTAGAATGTTAAAAGAGAAAATGGAAGGTGAGGAACATATGTATATAATTGCAGGACTTGGTAATCCTACCATGCAGTATGAAGGAACCAGACATAATGCCGGGTTCGATGTCATAGATGCACTGGCAGACAAATATAATATATCCGTAGACGGGCGTAAGAACAGAGCCTATATCGGTAAAGGAATCATAGAAGGACAGAAAGTACTCCTTGTAAAACCGCAGACTTACATGAATCTGAGCGGTGAGAGCATTGGGGGGCTGGTTGATTATTTTAAAATAGATGAAGAACAGGATCTGATCGTCATTTATGATGACATCAGTCTGTCGCCGGGACAGATCCGTATCCGTAAGAAAGGAAGTGCCGGAGGACATAACGGGATCAAAAATATTATTGCCCATCTGGGAACCCAGGTATTTCCAAGGATTAAGGTCGGAGTGGGAGAGAAACCGAAAAAATATGACCTTGCCGATTATGTACTGAGTCATTTTACAAAGGCGGAGAGGAAAGAGATGGAAGAAGGCTACCAGAAAGCAATTCAGGCTGTGGAGAAGATCCTTGCCGGTGAGATGGAAGCGGCTATGAATGAATTTAACCGTAAGGTGAAGCCTAAGGAGGCATAAAAGTATGAAGGCGCTGACAGAACCGTTACGAGAGCTGGCGGAATTTGAAGATATTTATAAAAAAAGAAAAGAAAACCCCGGGATGATACGCATTTCGGGGTGTGTTACTTCTCAGAAAACACATTTTATGTACGCACTTGGCGATGGCTCCGCTTACAGAGTCATCGCCTGTTCCAGTGAGTCAAAAGCGAGAGCTTTATATGAAGAGTATAAGATGCTTTCGGAAGATGTGTATCTGTATCCGTCAAAGGATTTTCTGTTTTATCAGGCAGATATAAGAAGTAAAGAGCTGGTGAAGCAGCGAATGGAGGTGCTGGAGGCGGTTATTCAGAAGGAGCAGGTGACGGTTGTTACGAGTTTTGATGCATTTATGGATGTGCTGCTTCCGAAAGAGACGATCCGTGAACGTGTGATTCATATAAAGAATACGGATACACTGGATCTGAAGGAACTGGAAGACCGACTGGTGAAGATTGGATATGACAGAGAAGTACAGATTGAAGGTCCCGGTCAGTTTGCCGTTCGGGGAGGGATTATTGATATTTATCCACTTACAGAGAATCTGCCTGTACGGATCGAACTGTGGGGGGATGAAGTGGATTCTGTCCGCAGTTTCGATGTGGAGACACAGCGTTCAATCGAAAATCTGACGGAAGTGTTCATTTATCCGGCAGTAGAGTATCCGACTGACGAAGAAAAAGGCGTATCGTTTCTTGATTATTTTGAAAAAGAAAAGACAATCCTGTTTCTGGATGAGCCAGTAAGACTTCTGGAAAAAGGCGAAGGCGTGGAAGAAGAGTTCGTAGAAGCGCAGAAGCGTCGTGTAGAGAATGGCTGCGAAGTTTCGGATGAAGAGATGCGGATGTATACTGTTGAAGAGTTGAAAAAAAAGATAAATGGATATGCATCTGTCGGATTTATGGCATTGGAAATGCGCGCACCGGGGCTGGAACTCCGGGAATCCTACCAGTTACAGACAAAGAGCGTTAATCCATATAACCGGAGCTTTGAACTTCTGACGCAGGATCTTAAAAGATTGAAAAGAGGAAAATACCGCGTTGTATTATTGTCCGGTTCAAGAACGCGTGCCAAACGTCTTGCCGAAGACTTAAGAGATTATGATCTGAGTAGTTATTACAGTGATGATTCGGACAGGCTTGTGAAACCGGGAGAGATTATGACAGCATACGGACATATTGCAGAAGGATATGAGTATCCGATGCTGAAATTTACAGTCATTGCAGAGAGTGATATTTTCGGAAAGGTGAAAAAAAAGAAAAAAAGAAAAATTTATGAAGGACGGAAGATCCAGAACTTTTCTGAGCTGAAGCCGGGAGATTACGTTGTACATGAGAATCACGGTCTTGGGATCTATCAGGGAATCGAAAAGATTGAGGTTGATAAGATTACCAAAGATTACATGAAAATCGCCTATGCTAAGGGCGGCAATCTTTATATTCCGGCAACACAGCTTGATCTGATCCAGAAATATGCCAGCGCGGATGCAAAGAAGCCGAAACTTAACCGTCTCGGCTCCCAGGAATGGGTGAAGACGAAGAAAAGAGTCCGCGGTGCGGTAAAGGTTATCGCCAAAGATCTGGTAGAACTGTATGCAGTAAGACAGAACCAGGAAGGTTATGTGTACGGACCGGATACGGTATGGCAGCAGGAATTTGAAGAGATGTTCCCGTTTGAAGAGACGGAAGATCAGATGCATGCAATCGAAGCAGTGAAGAAAGACATGGAGAGCAAGAAAATCATGGATCGTCTGATCTGCGGGGATGTTGGCTATGGAAAAACGGAAGTTGCCATCCGTGCGGCATTTAAAGCAGTACAGGAAGATAAGCAGGTTGTCTACCTCGTTCCGACAACTATTCTTGCACAGCAGCATTACAATACATTTGTTCAGCGTATGAAAGAATTTCCGGTGCGTGTGGATCTGATGTGCCGATTCCGTACACCGTCGCAGCAGAAAAAGACGATACAGGATCTGAAAAAAGGGCTTGTTGATATTGTCATCGGTACACACCGTGTGCTGAGCAAAGATGTGGAATTTAAAAATCTCGGATTGCTCATTATTGATGAGGAACAGCGCTTTGGTGTGCAGCATAAAGAAAAGATCAAGAAAATGAAAGAAAATGTCGATGTGCTGACGCTTACGGCGACACCGATACCAAGAACTCTGCACATGAGTCTCATCGGTATCCGTGATATGAGTGTACTGGAAGAAGCTCCGGAAGAGCGTATGCCAATCCAGACTTATGTCATGGAATATAATGATGAAATGGTACGTGAGGCGATTGAGCGTGAATGTGCCAGACAGGGACAGGTTTATTATGTATATAATCGGGTGGAAGATATTGCAGATGTGGCAGGTAGGATTCAGAAACTTGTACCGGATGTAAATGTGGCATATGCACATGGACAGATGCGGGAGCATGAACTGGAAAAGATCATGTATGATTTCATTAACGGGGAAATCGATGTGCTTGTATCTACGACAATTATTGAAACAGGACTGGATATTTCCAATGTCAATACAATGATCATCCATGATGCGGATAGACTGGGACTTTCTCAGCTCTACCAGCTTCGTGGACGTGTCGGAAGATCGAACCGCATGGCATACGCATTTTTACTGTACAGAAGAGATAAACTTTTAAAAGAAGTAGCAGAAAAACGACTGGCGGCGATCCGGGAATTTACAGATCTGGGTTCCGGTTTTAAGATTGCCATGAGGGATCTGGAGATCCGTGGAGCGGGAAATCTGCTTGGAGCTGAACAGCATGGGCATATGGAAGCAGTCGGTTATGATCTGTACTGTAAAATGTTAAACGAAGCAGTCAAACAGTTAAAAGGTGAGATGGAGGAAGAAGATTTTACGACAACCATTGATCTGAATGTAGATGCATTTATCCCGGATTCCTATATTCCGAATGAATACCAGAAACTGGATATTTATAAAAGGATCGCGGCAATCGAATCGGACAAAGAACGGGAAGATATGGAGGAAGAATTGATCGACCGTTTTGGAGATTCGCCGAAAAAAGTTGGTACCCTTCTGGAAGTTGCTGCACTGAAAGCAAGAGCACATAAGCTTTATGTGACGACAATTGAACAGAAAGGTGACATGTATACCTTTACAATGTATGAACATGCGAAAGTACAGCCAGAGAGGATTCCGAAGCTGATCGAACTGTTCCGGGGGAGTCTTACATTCCGTGCAGAGAATTATACATTTGTATATGTTCACAAGATTCGGAATAAAAGAGAAAAACCACCGATGCCAACAGAGATTGTAGCAAAGGTTCTGGATGGTATTGCAAGAATTCTGGTACAAAACTAATAAAATCTTAATAATCATTCGGGAATAGCCGGTTGACTCATTCTGGTATGTTAAGCTATACTTAAGAGAACGATCAGAATGCAGAAGGGAAATAAGATATGAAGAAAAGAATCACAGCAGTGATACTCGCAGCAGTGCTTGCGGTCACAACGCTTACCGGATGCAGTTCATCAATGAGTGGAAAAGATGCGGCAGTAACGGTAAATGGGATTGATGTAACTGCTGATATTGCTGAATTTTATGCAAGATATATCCAGGCGGGATATGAGACTTACTATGCGGCATATATGGGAAATGATATGTGGGGATCCCGTGCTGAAAAGGGCAATAATTATGAAGATGCAGTCAAAGAACAGGTGATAGAAGATCTGGAGACGATGCTGTTATCGGAAGAGCATATGAAAGAATATAAGGTGACGCTCTCCCAGGCAGAAAAAGATGTGATTGAGAAGTCAGCCAGAGAATTTGATGAAGATAATGCGCTTCATAATAAGAATCAGGTGTCCGGTGAAAGAAAGACAGTAAAGCGCCTGCTTACACTGATGGCTGTAGAGAGTAAAGTGAAAAAAGCAGTAGAAGATAAAGCAGATGTGAAAGTCACGAATGAAGAGGCAAAACAGAAGCGGATGCAATATGTTCTGTTTCCTTATAAAGAGACGAAAGAGACCGGAAAAGGACTCGAACTTTCCGCTGCTGAGAAGAGACAGGCAAAAGCAGATGCAGAAGCTTTTCTGGAACATGCAAAAGAGAAGAAGGATTTTGAGAAAGCGGCACAGGATGCCGGGAAGATTTATAAAGAAGTGACATTTGATTCCGCATCTATAAAGCCGGACAAGAAGCTAGTGAAGGCAGCAGATGAACTTTCCAAGGGAGATCTTACTGATGTGGTTGAGACAGAAGAGGGATGTTATGTAGCAAAGCTTGTCAGCTTGAAAGACAGAAAAGCAACAGCGGATAAGAAGAAAAAATTGATTGCACAGCGAAAGAATAAGATTTATGAGCAGACGAAAGATGAATGGCTGATGGAAGCGGATATCAGCATACACAAAAGAGTATGGAGGTCGATTTCTTATGCGGATCTCGGTGTGCGGATCAAGCAGAAAGAAGAGAAGCCTTATACAGAACATATGAAGACAGACGATCAGACGAATACAGATGTTGATTATTAAAAGATATCAGAATCAAAAGATGCCATGCAAATGGTTTCGTACTTCGTATTTTTTCAGGCTTTTAACTTTGGCATCAAAAAACAGCAGGTACGGATGTATCTGCTGTTTTTATTATGGCGATGAACTAAGAACCGATCATTTTACGGTCACGGTATTTGAAAAACGGTGACAGGTTAGTTCATATAAGTCATTAAAATATCATTGACCAGTTTGCCGTCGGCTTTGCCTTTGACTTTTGGCATCAGAACTTTCATGATCTTACCTTTGTCTTTTGCTTCAGGTGCTTCGATTCCGACTTCGGAAAGTGTCGCGTCGATGACAGCGCGGATCTCAGCTTCATCCATCATCTTTGGAGCATACTGCTCTAAAACTGCGAGACGTTTGTTGCACTCGTCAATGATCTCAGTGCGGTCGGCAGGTGTCATTTCCAGAGTTTCTTTAGTCTGTTTAATTTCTTTTAAGATAACCTGAGTTTCTTCCTCGGCGGTCAGGTCAGAACGTTTGTCAATCGCTTTATTCTTAAGAGCTGCGAGTAACATAGATAAGGTTTCCTTGCTTTCTTTATCACCGGCTTTCATAGCTTTTACCATGTCAGCGCGGACTTCATCGATTTTACTCATATTTCATTCCTCCTCTTTGAATCTGCTATCCATTATACAGAAATACGGTGAAAATATCCAGAGTTATGTAAAATCTTTCACATGATATTTTTGGCAACATTACGTTGAATCTTGTTTTTGATAATGATATACTAAACTTGGATGTACATTTGCACAGAGTCTAGAGAGGAAATACAGAAGGACAATGAGTAATAATATTTTTATGGAGGACCGCAGTCCTATTTCATTTGAAGAATATTTGCAGTTTAATGAAAATGGACGGGGCAATCTTGGGGATATGCTTCCGGTAACAGTATACCGGATGTTGGAATATTCGATCAAAGAAGAGCTTGTAAATAATTTCGGAAAAGAAAAGCAGATAGAGATTTTTCGGAAAGCAGGACGCAAATCCGGTGAATATTTTGCAAAGAATATGATGAATCTCGACTAGCCACTGGATTCATTTCTGAGTGAGTTACAGCGAAAACTGGAAGAATTTAAGATTGGTGTTTTAAGAATTGAAAGTATAGAAGAAAAGAGCGGGAAAATCATATTGACCGTATCGGAAGATGCGGACTGTTCAGGACTTCCGATTCTTGGCGAGACTGTATGTAATTATGATGAAGGATTTATTTCCGGAATTTTATCTGTATATACAGATAAGCCATATGAAGCCATTGAAGTAGACTGCTGGGCTACTGGTGACCGTGTATGCCGGTTTCATGCAAATGTAATAGAAGACGGGGAACAGACAGATGAAACATAAAGATAATTGTGAACAGTTATTTGAATATCTTCGCAGTATTTTATATGACGATAAAGTGAATGCTTTGCAGATAGATGATCTGGAACCTGCTTTTGAAAAACTTGGAAAAGGAATGCATTATCTGGAACAGGCGGTACGAGAGATGAAAGAATATTCTGCGGCGATATCTGTGGGAAATCTTTCGGTGGAAGCGCCGCCGCGTGAGAATTTCCTGTGTAAGAATCTCAAAAATATCCATGCAAATCTGAACCATTTAAGCTGGCAGGCAAAACAGGTTGCCAAAGGAGATTATTCCCAGAGTGTTTCTTATCTGGGAGAATTTTCGGAAGCGTTTAATACAATGACAAAGCAGTTAAAAGAGCGGGAACAGTATCTGAAGCAGGAAGCAGAACGTGAGAAGACACATGCGAATATGGTAGAAAGTTACAATCAGCTTTTGATCCAGCTGATCGAGCGAAGCAAAGAAGACATTCTTGTTTTAAGTAAAGACAGACAGGAAACACTGTATTGCAGCGGGAAGAGTCTGTCAGATTCAAAACACAGAGAAATTTACGAGATCTGCCGGGAAAGACTTGTAGAAAAACTTGCAGAGGTTGAGGCGGAAGAGAATGCCTGTGAGTGTGAATGGGAGTGGGAAGAACAGGTGTCCGATCATCGCTATTATTATGTCGCTACAGGATTTATGGAGTGGCAGGGTGAGAAAGCATACGCACATATTATACGTGATATCACGGAAGAAAAGGAACGTGAGGAAAAACTGGAAGAGAAGGCATATCTGGATGCGCTTACCGGGATTGGTAACCGTAATCTTCTGGTTGGAAAGATGAAAGAATTTCTTGAAAAAAGCGAAAAATTTGTGTTCTGCTACTGTGATCTCGATCATTTAAAATATATCAATGATACTTATGGTCATGAAGAAGGAGACTGGTATCTGAATCATTTTGTCGATATAGTACAAGAACAAATCCGAAAGAAGGATCTGTTTGCAAGGATTGGTGGAGACGAATTCTGCATTGCGATTGAAGAATGTGACAAAGCATATCTGAGAGAACGGATGCAGATGATCCAGGAAGCTTTCCGCACCAGAGTAGAACGTCCATATCTGAAAGATTTCAGCTTTGGTATTATTGATTCTTTTGAATTTCCGGTGAAAGCATCGGTGCATGAGCTGATCCAGGAAGCAGATAAACGTATGTATAGCCAGAAAGAAGAACATCGAAGAGCACTGGAGCTTCATAACCGCACATAGGCGGGTATGAAGCTCCTGATATTTCTATGGCTGGGAGCTGTCAGTGGCAGTCTCGGCAGGTTTTATGAAATACAGAATATTTTTACATATTTTCCATATACTAACTGCGCAGATTATATATAGAAAATATTACAGAAATCAGGAAACTTATAAATCAAAAAGCAGTTAAAATAACTTGGGTATTGGAGGAGAATATGAAAGCCACAGGAATAGTCAGAAGGATAGATGATCTCGGGCGCGTCGTTGTTCCAAAAGAAATCCGCAGAACACTCCGCATTCGGGAAGGAGATCCGTTAGAGATATTTACAGACCGGGAAGGTGAAATCGTATTGAAGAAATATTCACCAATCGGCGAATTGAGTGCACTGGCGGGAAATTATGTGCAGAGCTTATCGCAGAGCCTGCACTGCACGGCAGCAATCTGCGATATGGATCAAATCGTTGCGGTGGCAGGTGGAGGTAAAAAAGAACTGGACGAGCAGCTTATCAGTAAAGAACTGGAAGAAATACTGTTAAAAAGGAAAAAACTGCTTGCATTTCAGGAGGATTCTTCTTATATAAATGTTGTGGATGTTGAAGAGTCTGCTTTCACCGGAGAAGCAATCGGCCCGATTTTGTGTGAAGGGGACGTGATTGGAGGTGTGCTTTTACTTGGCGAAAAGAACCGAAAGAAATTAACCGATCTGGAAATGCAGGTCGCCGTCTGCGTTGCAGATTTTCTCGGCAGACAGATGGAACAATGAGGAAGAAACAGGAATAAAAGCCCTTTTCTTTTCATACTTTTGATAAAGAGGAGGGAAGAAGATGAACAGGCTGGAAAAAAATCAGAAAATCATATGGCTGTTGAAGGCATTGCTTTTTTCCTATGTAGTAACAGGCATCAGTCTGCTGCTGTTGTCTGTTTTGTTGTACAAATTTGAATGGAATGAGCATCTTGTTTCGGCAGCAATTGTGGCAGTATATGTATTATCAACGGTTGTAGGAGGAATTGTGATCGGAAAGCTGGTCAGAACCAGACGCTTTTTCTGGGGACTCCTTCTGGGAAATTTGTATTTTATTCTGCTTCTGGTCATTACGATCATACTGTATCGTTCGCTTTCCGGAAATGGGCTTAATATGCTGACAGCATGGATTCTCTGTACAGGTGGTGGCATGACAGGCGGTATGATCTCATAAAAATTACGGAAGTAAGATAACGGAATACAATAAAGGAATACAATGAAGGGAAAATGAGCCTCTGATATCAGATGAAAAGCATGGTATCAGAAGCTTTTTGTTATGGCGACGAGGAAAATGCGTCATGCTTACATGACAGCATTTGACGACCGCTAATCAGCGGATAAAACTCGCAAAGCGTGTTTTATCGCAGCCTGTGAATTGTTCGGTGAAATATAAGGAAAAGGTTTTCAATTTGGATAAATTGTGCTAAACTAACAAAGTGGACTGTATACGCTGAAAGCATATAATTTCAGACAGTGCAGTTTATGGAGTCGGAAAGAAAGGAAAGGTTTAGCAATTATGAAAAAGGGGAAGGGTATACTGAGTCTGATCTTGACGATCGTGCTGATTGGACTTCTGGGATTTACCACTGCTGTCGGATTCGGAAAAGGTCATACCGGTTCGGCACAGAATATCAAGCTCGGACTGGATCTGGCAGGCGGTGTCAGTATTACATATAAAGTAAAAGATGACAACCCGACAGACAGCGAGATGAATGATACGATCTACAAGTTGCAGAAGCGTGTAGAACAGTACAGTACAGAAGCTTCTGTTTACCAGGAAGGTAAAGACAGAATCAACATTGAGATTCCGGGTGTTTCCAATGCAAATGAGATTCTGGATGAACTTGGACAACCGGGTTCTTTGTATTTTATTTCACAGACAGACAGCAAAGGCAAAGCCAATTATAAACTTGTCAGCTCTACAGGAGATGCTGCGAAAGATTACAAGCTTTCAAAATCTCTGGAAGAAATGCAGAAAGACGGCTCTATTGTTCTGACAGGAACAGATGTCAAATCTGCAAAAGCACAGACGACAGAGAATCCGACAACAAAAGCAAAAGAGAATATTGTATCACTGACGTTTACAAAGGCAGGAACGAAGAAGTTTGCAGATGCTACGAAGAAAGCTTACAAAGCACGCGAGAGTATCGGTATTTACTACGACGGAGCATTTGTCAGTGTGCCGAATGTACAGAATGAGATTACAGATGGTTCTGCACAGATTTCAGGAAATATGACATTTGAAGAGGCAGACGGACTTGCTTCTACGATTCGTATCGGTGGACTGAAACTGGAATTGGAAGAACTCCGTTCCCAGGTTGTGGGAGCACAGCTCGGAGAGCAGGCAGTACATACAAGTTTAGTAGCAGGTGCGATCGGACTTGCGGTTGTGTTCCTGTTTATGTTATGGGTATATTACTTGCCGGGACTTGCGTCCGGACTTGCACTTCTGATTTATACAGGATTGGTAATGGTTATCCTGAATGCATTTGACATTACACTGACGTTACCGGGAATTGCAGGTATTATCCTGAGTATCGGTATGGCGGTGGATGCCAACGTTATCATCTTCGCTCGTGTGAAAGAAGAGATGACGGCAGGCAGAGGAGTGAAGAATTCACTGAAGACCGGATTCCACAAAGCGATGTCAGCGATCGTTGACGGTAACGTAACAACACTGATTGCAGCAGCAGTTCTGTGGTTTAAGGGTTCCGGTACAGTAAAAGGATTCGCACAGACACTTGCAATAGGTATCATTGTATCGATGTTTACAGCACTTGTTATCACACGTATGATCGTATATGCGTTCTATGGTGTCGGTATCAGAAACGAAAAATTCTACTATCGTCCATGGAAGAAGGAAAGAAAGACTATTGATTTCCTTGCAAAGAAAAAGTATTTCTTTACATTCTCAATTGCTGTTATGGTAATTGGACTTGGAATCATGGGATTCCATGCATCAAAAGGAGACGGAGCATTTGCATATGGTTTGGACTTCCAGGGTGGTACAGCTACGAATGTAACATTTAATGAGGACTACTCTATCAATGATATTGATGCGAAGATCGTACCTGTTGTAGAGAAGACAACCGGTGATCACAATGTTCAGACACAGAAAGTTGCCGGAACAAAACAGATTATCATCAAGACCGTTACATTAAGCTTAAAACAGCGTGAAGCGCTGAACAAAGCGATGGTAGATAACTTTAAAGTAGATGAATCTAAGATCACTGCAGAGAATATCAGCTCTACTGTAAGCAGTGAGATGCGTCAGGATGCAGTTATTGCGGTTATTATTGCAGCCATCTGTATGCTGTTGTATATCTGGTTCCGATTCAAAGATATCCGCTTTGCAACCAGTGCCGTACTTGCATTGCTACATGATGTAATAATCGTAATCATCTTCTACGGTGTTGTAAGAATTTCTGTAGGTAATACATTTATTGCAACAGTGCTTACAATTGTTGGATATTCGATCAACGCGACGATCGTTATCTTTGACCGAATCCGTGAAGAACTGCGTGGCAGAAAGAAAGCAGCAGATCTGGATATGCTTGTAAACAAGAGCATTACACAGACTTTGACAAGAAGTATTTATACCTCTCTGACAACGTTTGTTATGGTAGCAATCCTGTTTATTCTTGGTGTTAGTTCTATTAAGGAATTTGCTGCACCGCTGATGGTAGGTGTTGCATGGGGGGCTTACTCTTCTGTATGTATTACAGGTGCACTGTGGTATGTCATGAAGATGAAAATCGGTGCAAAAGCACAGCCTGCAAAACAGACGGGAGGCAAAAAGAAGAAAAAATAATACGGTTCCGATATAAGAACATAAGCAGCCATGACCATAGATCCTATGGTTGTGGCTGTTTCCTTACTGCCATCTGACTGTCAGAAGCGGAGGGCAGTTTATAAAAAAGAGAACTAAAGGAGAAGCAGATGGAACGCTGGGTATTACTTCGCAAAGGAGCAAAGTTTGAGGAACTGAGCGAAAAATTTCATATTAGTAAACAACTGGTAAGCCTGATCAGAAATCGAAATGTCATAGGAGAGGAAGCGATGGAGAAGTATCTTCATGGAACGATTTCAGATCTGTATGATGGCATGCTGTTAAAAGATATGAACAGAGCCATTGACATATTGACAGAGAAGATTGCGGATAAGAAGAAAATACGTGTGATCGGAGATTATGATATCGATGGTGTGAATGCAACGTATATTTTACTGGAAGGACTGGAAGGACTGGGAGCAGAGGTGGATTATGATATTCCAAACCGTATGACGGATGGCTACGGCCTGAGCAATGAGCTGATCGAGCGGGCGGCAAGTGCCGGAGTCGATACGATTCTCACCTGTGACAATGGCATTGCCGCCAGGAAAGAGATCGCATATGCGAAAGAACTTGGCATGACTGTGATCGTAACAGATCATCATGAAGTGCCTTATGAAGATGAGCAAAAACAGGAAGAAAAAGATCAGACTGCGGAAATGAATTATAAAGGTAAAAGAAAATATATTCTTCCGCCGGCAGATGCAGTCATTGATCCGAAACAGCCGGACTGCAATTATCCTTATGAGGGGATCTGCGGAGCAACAGTTGCATACAAGTTGATGGAAGCATTGTATGAGGTGACAGGACATGATGTGGATGATATCGATTACCTTATAGAAAATGTTGCAATGGCAACGATTGGTGATGTGATGGATCTGGAAGATGAAAACCGGATCTTTGTGCGGGAAGGTCTTGAAATGCTAAAGCGGACTGCCAATCCGGGGATGCGTTCGCTTATGGAATGCAATGGAATTGAAAAGGAGCGGCTGAATTCCTATCATATCGGTTTTGTGATCGGACCGTGTCTCAATGCCGGAGGAAGGCTGGATACGGCAAAACGCGCACTGGAGCTTTTGCGGGCGAAGAACAAAAAAGAGGCAGATGTTCTGGCAGGAGATCTGAAGGCACTGAATGACAGCCGGAAAGATCTGACTGCGAAAGCCGTGAAAGAAGCGATTGAATATATAGAACACTCTACATTAAAAGAAGATAAAGTACTGGTAGTGTATCTGCCGGAGTGTCATGAGAGTCTGGCGGGAATTGTGGCAGGAAAGATCCGGGAAAAATACTACAGGCCAGTCTTTGTTATCACGGACGCTAAAGAAGGAGCAAAAGGCTCCGGCAGATCGATTGAAGCTTATTATATGTATGAGAAACTTCATGAGTGTGAAGAACTTCTGGATAAATATGGTGGACATAAGATGGCGGCGGGACTGTCTCTTCCGGTAGAGAATATCGATAAGCTGCGCAGAAAACTGAATGAGAAATGTATGCTGAGTGAGAAGGATCTTTCGGAAAAGATAACAATTGATATGCAATTGCCATTTTCCAAGATATCGCCGAAGTTTATCGATGAGATCAAATTGCTGGAGCCATTCGGTAAAGGTAATACCAAGCCGGTATTTGCAGAAAAAAATCTGGTAATACGCAGCGCGAGGGTTCTTGGACGCAACAAAAATGTATTGAAAATGCGTCTGGAAAATGCAGAGCATGTCATATTGGATGCGGTTTATTTTGGTGAAGTAGAGAAGTTTATCGGTTACCTGGAAGGAAAATATGGAAAACAGGAAGTAACAGAGCTTCTTACAGGCGGCAGAAGCCAGGTGACAATCCAGGCAACCTTTTATCCGGAAATCAACGATTATCTGGGCAGAAAAACATTGCAGATTGTAGTGATGCATTATCGGTAAATGGGATCATAGGTGAATATCTATAGAATTATTTGAAAATCATATCAAGTAATGATATACTAATTTTGTATTTTATCATGAAACGGAGAAGATGCATTATGAAACAGATAGAAGAATATGTAAGAAGTATTGAGGATTTTCCGGAAGAAGGTATCATCTTCCGTGATGTAACAAGTGTGTTACAGGACGCAGACGGACTGCATCTGGCAATTGATCTGATGCAGGAGAAGTTAAAAGAATTAGATTTTGATATCGTTGTCGGACCGGAATCCAGGGGATTTATTTTCGGTGTTCCGATTGCATATAATTTACACAAGCCATTCGTGCCAATCCGCAAAAAAGGCAAATTACCATGCGAGACCATAGGAATCAAGTATGATCTTGAATATGGAAGCGCCGAACTGGAGATGCACAGAGATGCGATTAAACCAGGGCAAAAAGTTGTGATCATTGACGATCTTATTGCAACAGGAGGAACGAATGAAGCGATGGTCAAGCTGGTCGAAGGACTTGGCGGTGTTGTAGTGAAAGCAGTATTCCTGATGGAACTGGCAGGACTCAAAGGCCGTGAGCGTCTGAAAGGATATGACGTAGAGTCTGTAATCTGCTATCCGGGCAAGTAATCCGTAATATAAGGTAGAACAGACAGATAAAGGAAAGAGAAATCAGAGGAAGGAGGCGTTAATATGTCAAAGACAACGTATGAGTCATTGGATAATAAGATTGCGGCAAGCACTCTTACCAAAGATCTTACAAAAGGGCTGGATGTTGTGGATGGTCATGGGATTAAGAAGCCGGGTGAGTATGAGAACCCGGACGAGCTGTATGACATGTTAATTGCCCGTATCCGGAAGTACCATCCGTCTACGGATGTCAGTATGATTGAAAAAGCATATGCTCTGGCGAAAGAGGCACACGGAGACCAGTGCCGTAAGTCCGGAGAACCATATATTGTGCATCCGCTCTGGGTTGCGATCATTCTGGCAAATCTGGAGATGGATAAAGAGACGATTGCAGCAGGAATGTTACATGATGTCGTAGAGGATACAAAATATACAGAAGAAGATATCAAACGTGAATTTGGAGATGAAGTAGCACTTCTTGTAGATGGAGTTACAAAACTCGGACGATTATCCTATTCTTCCGATAAACTGGAAGTACAGGCGGAGAATCTCCGTAAGATGTTTCTTGCCATGGCAAAAGACATCCGTGTTATCATTATCAAATTGGCTGACCGTCTGCATAACATGCGGACACTGCAGTTTATGACTCCTGCAAAGCAGCAGGAAAAAGCAAAAGAGACGATGGATATATATGCACCAATCGCCCAGAGACTTGGTATTTCCAAGATCAAGACTGAGCTGGATGACCTGGCACTCAAATATTCACAACCGGAAGTCTTTTTTGATCTGGTGAATCAGATCAATGCAAGAAAAACAGAACGTGAAGAATTTGTAGATCAGATCGTTCAGGAAGTATCGACACATATGAAGAATGCCAATATCAAATGTGAAGTGAACGGACGTGTCAAGCATTTCTTCAGTATTTATAAGAAGATGGTCAATCAGGACAAGACCGTAGATCAGATCTACGATTTGTTTGCAGTCCGTATTATTGTAGATTCTGTGAAGGACTGTTATGCGGCGCTCGGTGTCATCCATGAGATGTACACACCGATTCCGGGACGTTTCAAGGATTATATTGCAATGCCAAAACCAAACATGTACCAGTCTCTACATACGACACTGATGAGTTCTGTGGGACAGCCATTTGAGATACAGATCCGTACGGTTGAGATGCATAAGACAGCAGAGTATGGTATCGCAGCACACTGGAAATATAAGGAATCCAATGATGGCAAGAAGAGTGTGGAGGCACAGGAAGAAGAGAAGTTAAGCTGGCTTCGTCAGATTCTGGAATGGCAGAGAGATATGTCAGATAACAGAGAGTTCTTGAATCTGATCAAAGGAGATCTGGATCTGTTTGCGGAAGATGTTTATTGCTTTACACCGCAGGGAGATGTCAAAAACCTTCCGAACGGATCAACACCGATTGATTTCGCTTATGCGATTCATAGTGCTGTCGGTAATAAGATGGTCGGTGCCAGAGTCAACGGTAAACTTGTAAATATAGACTATAAGATCCAGAACGGTGACCGTATTGAGATACTGACATCCCAGAACTCCAAAGGACCGAGTCGCGACTGGCTGAATATTGTTAAGAGTACACAGGCGAAGAACAAGATCAATCAATGGTTCAAGAAGGAGTTTAAAGAGAGCAATATCATCAAAGGAAAAGAGATGATCGTTGCTTACTGCAAAGCCAAATCCATCAATGTTTCCCATATTACGAATATGAAATACCAAGAGACGGTACAGAGAAAATATGGTTTTAAAGATTGGGATTCTGTGCTTGCGGCGATTGGTCATGGAGGCCTAAAAGAAGGACAGGTTGTAAATCGACTGGTAGAAGAATACAGCAAGGAACACAAGCAGGAGCTTACCGATGAGAGTGTACTGGAGAAGGTTGCGGAAGCGTCCAAGAATAAAGTGCACATTGCCAAATCCAAGAGTGGAATTGTGGTTAAGGGGATAGATGATGTTGCAGTTCGTTTTTCCAGATGCTGTAATCCGGTTCCGGGTGATGAGATTGTTGGTTTTGTTACACGCGGAAGAGGATTATCTATCCACAGGACAGACTGTATCAATATGATTCATCTGACAGAATCTGAACGTGCAAGACTGATTGATGCTGAATGGGAAAGTGACGTTACACAGGAAGCGACCGGACAGTACCTTGCAGAGATCAAGATGTATGCACATGACAGACAGGGATTTTTAATGGAGATGTCCAAAATCTTTACAGAGGCAGATGTGGATGTCAAATCTATGAATGTGCGTACAAGCAAGCAAGGAACTGCGACGATCGAGACAGGATTTATTGTTCATGGCAGAGACGAATTAGAGCATATTGTGAAGAAACTGCGCCAGATCGAGGGCGTGATCGATATTGAAAGAACGACGGGGTAAAACTGGAATGAAAATAGAAAAATTTGTAACAGGTATTATCAGCACGAATTGTTATCTTGTGATAAATGAAGAGACAAAGCACGCGGTCATTGTTGATCTGGCTGCTTTTCCGCGAGCTCTGAAGAATTATATCGAAGAAGAGAATATTACGGTGGAAGCAATTCTGCTGACACATGCACATTTTGACCATATAATGGGTATTGATGATTTTAAGAAAGTTTATGATGTTCCTGTCTATGTAGAAGAACATGATGCGGATCTTTTGGCGGATGCAAGACTGAACCAGTCATTGACTTATACCAATGGTTATACATTTGCCGGAGCGAAGACTGTGAAGGACGGAGATGTTCTTACATTTGCCGGATATGATTTCCGGGTGATCCACACACCGGGTCATACGATGGGATGTTGCTGTTACTATGTAGAATCTGAGAATGTGCTGTTCAGCGGTGATACACTATTCCAGAATTCTGTCGGACGTACAGATTTTGAAAACAGCAGCACATCGGCGATCGTCCGTTCTGTAAGAGAAAAATTATTCCTTTTACCGGATGAGACACATGTGTACCCGGGTCATATGGGAGAGACGATGATCGGACATGAGAAAACGCACAATCCATATGTGTAAGATGGATGGGAGAAAAGATGATGGAAATTATATGTTGTAACGAATCATACACGTATAATGCGTATCATATTATGAAGGCTTTTTATCCAGCCGGGAACATGGTGGCCCGGGTGGACGAAAAAGCCTCTAATTATGTAGAGGCGGTTCTCCCGGATGGAAGCAGGCTTGCCATTTCCAGAGAAAAAGAACTGACAAAGAAGGAACTTGATCGTGCATTATACAGAAAACTGAAAGAAATAACCGGACGTTCCCTTGCGTGGGGTGTCCTTACCGGAGTGCGTCCGACAAAAATCGCTATGAAAAAACTGGAGGAAGGAATGGATAAAAGCGCTTTTGTCCAGTGGTTTCAAAAAGAAAATTTGGCGAGTGAAGAGAAAACTATTCTTGCATGGGAAATCGCAAACCGGGAGAAAGAATTACTTGACAGACTGGATTATGAAAATGGATACAGTCTGTATGTCGGAATTCCATTTTGCCCAAGTGTCTGTAGCTACTGTTCCTTTAGCTCAGGCGCACTGTTTGACTGGAAAGACAGTGTGGAAGCATATTTAGATGCACTGTGCAAAGAACTTGCTTACATCGGAAAGGTATCCGTGGAGAAGAAATTAAATACGATTTATATTGGCGGAGGTACACCGACTACACTAACTGCCGGACAGTTGAAGAGACTGTTAGACTGTATCGATACATATTTTTCAAGAGAGTATCTTCTGGAATATACCGTAGAGGCTGGCAGACCGGATAGTATTACACCGGAAAAGCTACAGGTAATTGCGGAGCATGGAATCAGTAGGATTTCTATTAATCCGCAGACAATGCAGCAGAAAACGCTGGATCTGATTGGCAGAAAACATACTGTTTCACAGATCCGTGATGCATATCATACGGCAAGAAGTCTTGGATTTGACAATATTAATATGGATTTGATCGCAGGACTTCCGGGTGAGACACTTGCGGATATGGAAGATACGCTTTCACAGATTAAAGAGCTGGAACCGGACAGCCTGACAGTACATTCTCTTGCAATCAAGCGTGCTGCAAAGATGGGACGGTCTGATGAAAAACCTTCTGTCGGCCCAGATACAAAAGAGATGGTAGATGAAGCAAGACGCGTGGCAAAAGAGATGGGACTGTTGCCATATTATTTGTACCGGCAGAAGAATATTGCCGGAAATTTTGAAAATGTAGGTTATGCAAAGGTTGACAAAGCCGGAATTTACAATATACTTATTATGGAAGAAAAACAATCCATTATCGCTGCAGGTGCAGGCGCATCGACGAAGATCGTATTAAAGAACCCGGTGCCGGTACAGGGCAGCAAAAAGAAAAAAGAAACAAATCTGATTCGGCTGGAGAATGTAAAAGCAATCGACGCGTATATCCAGAGGATTGATGAAATGATAGAACGAAAAGGAGAATGGCTATGGCATTAAAGAAGAAACCGGTTACCGGCATGAAGGACATCCTTCCTGCAGAGATGGAGATCCGTGATTATCTGATCGGTCTTATTAAAAAGACTTACAAGAGTTTTGGATTTACGTCAATGGAGACACCATGTGTAGACCATATTGAAAATCTGTGCAGCAAGCAGGGCGGAGATAATGAGAAGCTGATCTTCAAGATTATGAAGAGAGGCGAGAAGTTAAAGATTGATCAGGCAAAAGAGGAAAATGATCTGGCAGACGGAGGTCTGCGTTATGATCTGACAGTTCCGCTTGCAAGATATTATGCTAACCATTCCAATGAACTTCCGGCACCTTTCAAGGCGCTGCAGATCGGTAATGTATGGAGAGCTGACCGTCCGCAGAAAGGACGTTTTCGTCAGTTTATGCAGTGTGATATTGATATTTTAGGTGAAGCATCTGCACTGGCAGAGATCGAGTTGATCCTTGCGACAACAGCAATGCTTGGCAAGCTGGATTTCAAAAATTTTACAGTTTGTATCAATGATCGTGGAATTTTAAGAGCAATGGCTGCATACAGCGGATTCAAAGAGGAAGATTACGATGAAGTTTTCATTATTTTAGATAAGATGGACAAGATCGGTGCAGATGGTGTAGAAAATGAGCTGATCGAGATGGGCTATGCAAAAGAAAACGTAGAGACATATCTGAAACTTTTTGATGAAGTAAGCGCAGATGTAACAGGAATCCATTATCTGAAAGAAAAGTTAGGAGAATATCTGCCGGAGGAGACTGCACAGAGTATGGAACTGATCATGTCAAGTGTGGAAGAGGCAAAAGAGTGCGAATTTAATCTGAAATTTACACCGACACTGGTGCGTGGACAGTCTTATTATACAGGAACAATCTTTGAAGTAACAATGGATGACTTCGGAGGTTCCGTAGCAGGTGGCGGAAGATATGATAGGATGATCGGTAAATTTACCGGACAGGATACGCCGGCATGCGGATTCTCTATCGGATTTGAGAGAATCGTTATGCTGCTTCTGGAAAATGGATACAAAGTTCCGGCAGCAAAAGAGAAAAAGGCATACCTTCTGGAGAAGAAGCTTCCAAAAGAAAGTATGTTAAAAGTACTTGCAATGGCGAAAAAAGACAGAGAAGAAGGAAAACAGGTACTGATCGTCAATATGAAGAAAAACAAGAAGTTCCAGAAAGAACAGCTTACAGGGGAAGGCTATGCAGATATTGTAGACTGCTACGCAGACCGTCTGTAGAATATAGAGAAGAAAAGGAGAAGGATCATGGCAGAATCAATGCAGGGATTAAAAAGAACTCATAGATGTGCCGAGTTATCTGCAGCGAATGCAGGTGAAACTGTGACAATCATGGGCTGGGTACAGAAAAACCGTAACAAAGGAGGTCTCGTATTTATTGACGTCAGAGACCGTTCCGGAATCATTCAGGTTGTATGCGAAGAAGGCAAGACGGATGCAGCGCTGATCGAAAAGGCCGCGAAGCTTCGTTCGGAATATGTAGTAGCTGTTGTAGGTAAAGTGGAAAAACGTTCCGGCGCAGTTAATAAAAATCTGGCAACTGGAGAGATTGAGATCATTCCGGAAGAATTACGTGTACTTTCCGAGTCTGAGACACCACCGTTCCAGATTGAAGAAAATTCAAAGACAAAAGAAGAGATTCGTCTGAAATACAGATATCTGGATCTGAGAAGACCGGATATGCAGAGGAACCTGATGATGCGAAGCAAAGTTGCGACATTAACCCGTCAGTTTCTCGCAGAAGAAGGATTTATGGAGATTGAGACTCCGATCCTGATCAAGAGTACACCGGAAGGAGCAAGAGATTATCTTGTACCAAGCCGTGTGCATCAGGGACATTTTTATGCACTCCCGCAGTCACCACAGCTTTTCAAACAGCTTTTGATGTGTTCCGGATGTGACCGTTATTTCCAGATTGCAAAATGTTTCCGTGATGAGGACTTAAGAGCAGACCGTCAGCCGGAATTTACACAAATTGATATGGAGCTTTCTTTTGTTGACGTAGATGATGTAATTGAAGTAAATGAACGTCTTCTCGCAAAATTATTTAAAGAAATTCTTGGTGTTGAAGTATCACTGCCGATTCAGAGAATGACATGGCAGGAAGCAATGGATCGTTTCGGTTCTGATAAGCCGGATATCCGTTTCGGAATGGAACTTCAGAACGTAACAGAAGTTGTAAAAGACTTTGATTTCGTTGTATTTAAAAGTGCGATTGAAAATGGCGGAACTGTCCGTGGCATCAACGCCAAAGGACAGGGTAGCATGGCAAGAAAGAAAATTGACAAACTGGTTGATTTTGCAAAAGACTATGGCGCCAAAGGACTTGCATATATTGCAATCCACGAAGATGGAACTGTAAAATCCTCATTCGCCAAATTTATGACAGAAGAGCAGCAGGCTTCTTTGATCCAGGCAATGGGTGGAGAGAATGGAGACTTACTTCTGTTTGCAGCAGATAAAAATAAAGTTGTATGGGATGTTCTTGGTGCACTGCGTCTGGAACTTGCCCGTCAGATGGAATTGTTGGATAAGAATGAGTACAAATTCCTTTGGGTAACAGAGTTCCCATTACTTGAGTGGAACGATGAACAGAACCGCTTTACAGCGATGCATCATCCATTTACTATGCCGATGGAAGAAGATCTTCAGTACATTGACAGTGATCCGGGAAGAGTTCGTGCAAAGGCATATGATATTGTGCTGAACGGTAACGAGATCGGTGGAGGAAGTGTACGTATCTTCAATCAGGATATTCAGAGCAAGATGTTTGAAGTTCTCGGGTTCACACCGGAGCAAGCACAAGAGCAGTTTGGATTCCTGCTTGAAGCATTCAAATATGGAGTTCCGCCGCACGCAGGACTGGCATACGGACTGGATCGTCTTGTTATGCTTATGGCAAAGCAGGACAGCATCCGTGATGTGATTGCATTTCCGAAAGTAAAAGACGCCTCTGATCTTATGACAGAAGCTCCGTCACCGGTTGATGCAAAGCAGTTAGATGAGCTGGGACTTGAAGTGGAAGAAAATGCCCAGGAACAGGAGTAGAGAGTATATGGAACATCCATCTATTGCTGATGAAACACTCAGAGAGAAGATAAAAGAAATCGAACAGATTCTTGCATTATATAAAGAAGGCAAAACAATAATAGAAATTGCCGGCTCGCTTGATTTCGCACAGTCGTATGTCCAGGACGTACTGCTGTGCGTGCAGGCTTCGGCTGAGGAAGACCCGGCAGCGATTGCAATGCTGCTGGAGGGGTAGGAGATTTTCTATGAGTATATTAAACGTGGAACATCTGACACATGGCTTTGGAGACAGAGCCATTTTCTCAGATGTTTCTTTTCGGTTATTAAAAGGTGAACATATCGGGCTGGTAGGAGCCAATGGAGAAGGAAAGTCTACATTCATGAACATTGTGACTGGAAAACTGACGCCGGATGAAGGAAAAGTAGAATGGTCGAAAAACGTACATGCAGGATATCTGGATCAGCATGCGGTGCTGAAAAAAGGCATGACAATCCGGGAAGTTCTAAAATCTGCATTTGACAGTCTTCTGCAGAAAGAAATCCGCATGAATGAGATATGCGATCTGCTTGGCACAGCAGATGATGCACAGATGGCAGAATTAATGGAAGAACTTGGAACAATTCAGGATGAGCTGACTTTGCATGATTTTTATACAATTGATGCAAAGGTAGAAGAAGTGGCAAGAGCGCTGGGACTTCTGGATCTTGGATTAGACCGTGATGTTACAGACTTAAGTGGCGGGCAGCGCACCAAAGTTCTGCTGGCAAAATTATTGCTGGAGAAACCAGACATTCTGCTTCTGGATGAGCCAACTAATTATCTCGATGAAGAACATATTGCATGGCTGAAACGCTATTTGCAGGAATATGAAAATGCATTTATACTGATCTCGCACGATATCCCATTTCTCAATGATGTGGTGAATATTATTTATCATATGGAAAATCAGGAACTGAACCGTTATGTGGGCGATTATGACCATTTTCAGGAAGTTTATGCAGTAAAGAAGGCACAGCTGGAAGCAGCATACCGCAGACAGCAGCAGGAGATTAGTGAGTTGAAAGATTTTGTGGCACGGAATAAAGCGCGTGTATCGACAAGAAATATGGCAATGTCCAGACAGAAAAAACTGGATAAAATGGATGTGATCGAGCTTGCGGCAGAAAAGCCGAAGCCGGAATTTCATTTCCGTTACGGACGCACGCCGGGAAAAATGCTTTTTGAGACAAAAAATCTTGTGATCGGTTATGATGAACCATTATCGAAAAAACTGAATTTTTCGATGGAACGGGGACAGAAAATTGCTCTTGTCGGAACGAACGGAATTGGAAAGACAACACTTCTTAAAAGTATTCTCGGACTGCTTCCTTCTCTGAAAGGGGAATGTGAACTGGGAGAGAATCTGGAACTTGGATATTTTGAACAGGAAGTAAAAGGGGAGAATAAAAATACCTGTATCGAAGAGTTATGGGAAGAATTTCCGTCTTTTACACAGTATGAAGTGCGTTCTGCGCTTGCAAAATGCGGGCTTACGACAAAGCATATCGAAAGTCAGGTCCGTGTTCTGAGTGGTGGAGAACAGGCGAAAGTCCGTCTTTGTAAACTGATCAACCGTGACACGAATTTTCTGCTTTTGGATGAGCCGACCAATCATCTGGACGTAGACGCCAAGGATGCACTGAAAAAAGCGCTTCAGGAATACCGCGGAAGTATTCTTTTAATCTGTCATGAACCGGAATTTTATAAAGATGTCGTGCAGGAAGTCTGGGACATGAGCAAATGGACAACAAAGATATTTTAGGTTGACATTTACAGAGAGCAAAACTATAATTAAATATACAATTTAATGTTACAGGGAGCTGGTACAAAGCTGGCTGAGAGGAAACTATAATTTGTTTCGACCTATAACCTGATTTGGATAATGCCAACGTAGGGAAGAATTACGGAAGAGAAGAGATGCCTGCGCATCTCTTTTTATACGAAAACGTTTTTTGCGGTGGCAGAAGCGTTTTTTTTATGGAATAGGAAAGTGCGCCATGCTTACATGGCAGAAAAAAATTTTTATTTACAGGAGGATGATCCAATGAGAAATTACACAACACAGATGGATGCGGCAAGAAAGGGAATTGTTACACCAGAACTGGAAAAAGTTGCAGAAAAAGAAAAGATGACAGTAGAAGAATTACAGAAACTGGTTGCTGAAGGAAAGGTAGCGATCTGTGCAAACAAGAATCATACCTGTCTGGATCCGGAAGGGGTAGGAAGTATGCTCCGTACAAAGATTAATGTCAATCTTGGCGTTTCCAGAGACTGTAAAGACTATGACATTGAGATGGAAAAGGTCATGAGTGCGGTAAATCTTGGCGCAGAGGCGATCATGGATCTGTCCAGCCACGGAAATACGCAGCCATTCCGCCGCAAACTGACAAGTGAATGTCCGGTTATGATCGGTACAGTTCCGGTATATGACAGTGTGATCCATTATCAGAGAGACCTTGCTACTTTATCAGCAAAAGATTTTGTAGATGTTATCCGTATGCATGCAGAAGACGGGGTAGATTTTGTAACGCTGCATTGCGGAATCACAAGAAAAACGATTGAGCAGATCAAAAAGCATAAGAGAAAAATGAACATTGTAAGCCGTGGTGGAAGTCTTGTATTTGCGTGGATGTGCATGACTGGAGAAGAAAACCCGTTCTACGAATATTATGATGAGATCCTGGACATCTGCGAAGAGTATGATGTTACAATTTCTCTGGGAGATGCATGCAGACCGGGATGTCTGGCAGACGCAACGGATGTATGCCAGATCGAAGAACTGGTACGCCTTGGCGAACTGACAAAGCGTGCATGGGATCACAATGTCCAGGTTATGGTAGAGGGACCGGGACATGTGCCGCTTGATCAGGTCGCAGCAAATATGCAGGTGCAGAAGAGTATTTGTATGGGAGCACCGTTCTATGTATTAGGACCTCTCGTTACAGACATCGCACCGGGATATGATCATATTACTGCCGCTATCGGTGGCGCTGTGGCTGCTATGAACGGAGCTGCATTCCTCTGTTATGTAACACCGGCAGAACATCTGGCACTTCCGAATGTTGATGATGTAAAACAGGGAATCATTGCTTCCAAGATCGCAGCACATGCGGCTGATATTGCCAAAGGTGTCAGAGGAGCAAGAGATATTGATGATAAGATGGGTGACGCGAGAAGAAAGCTTGACTGGGAAGCACAGTATGCATGCGCACTGGATCCTGATACAGCAAGAGCAATCCGTGACAGCAGAAGTCCGGAAGATGACCACAGCGATACATGCAGTATGTGTGGAAAATTCTGCGCAGTCCGCAGTATGAATAAAGCGCTGGCAGGAGAATATATTGATATTCTGTAAATATTCAGAATTATAAAAAACTGCAGCAAGGTGTCTGGTTATGGACATCTTGCTGCAGTTTTTTATATAACAAGAAATTGTATTTTCTATTATAAATAATAGCCTCCGGGACAATGCGAGCTCGATGAGGCACATTCGTCAAATACAGTGCAAGCAAAAATCTGTACTTGGGTTCACCGTATATGCAAAAAAGGAAGTGCAAACTGCAATTCCTCTTCAAGAGCGACAGACGGGGTTCGAACCCGCGACCCCGACCTTGGCAAGGTCGTACTCTACCAACTGAGCCACTGTCGCATATCTTAAGTTGTTGTTCTGTGTTATGTGTTCCTCAGAACAATACATACTATACTACGTGAATTAGTTTTTGTCAACACTTTTTTAAAAAAAGTTTTTTGAATTTTCTAATTTTCGCAAATGCTTATAAAACATGCAATGATAAAAAGATGTTATTATAGAACATTTTTGACTATATCCACCAGATAATGCTATAATAAAATTGATTGTGATGTCTGTAAAGACGTCATAAAAATACAGGAAAGAATGAGGGTAGGGATATATGGCAGAATGTAAGAAAATAAAGGCAGCACTCCTCGGATTAGGAACCGTGGGCGGCGGTGTTTATAAACTGGTTCAAAGACAGAAAGAAGAAATGGTAAAAAAATCAGGAGCGAATCTTGAGATTACAAGAATCCTCGTACATAATATGAACAAACAAAGAGAAGGCGTAGATGCCTCTCTTCTGACAGATAACTGGAAAGAAATAGTAGAAGACCCGGAGATTTCTATTGTGATTGAAGTAATGGGAGGAATCGAACCGGCGAAGACGATGATTCTGGAAGCACTCTGCGCAGGGAAGAATGTAGTGACTGCGAATAAAGATCTGGTGGCAGTGCACGGAAGAGAATTACTGGATGCAGCACAGGAAAATCAGGTTGATTTCCTCTTTGAGGCGGCTGTTGCAGGCGGTATCCCGATCATTCGTCCGCTGAAACAGTGTCTTGCAGTGAATGAGATTGATGAAGTGATCGGTATCGTGAACGGAACAACAAACTACATCCTGACAAAGATGTTTGAGGATGGCATGGACTTTTCAGAAGCGCTGGCAAAAGCGACAGAGCTTGGATATGCGGAAGCAGATCCGACTGCGGATGTTGAAGGTCTGGATGCTGGAAGAAAAGTTGCAATCTTAGCTTCCATTGCATTTCATTCCAGAGTTGTATTTGACGATGTATACACAGAAGGAATTACAAAGATATCTGCGAAGGATGTCGCATATGCAAAAGAATTTGGCAGTGTGATCAAGCTTCTCGGAGTGGCACATAACAGAGAAGATGGTATTGAGGTTGCGGTTTATCCGATGATGCTGCCGAAGAATCATCCGCTTGCATCTGTCAGAGATTCTTTTAATGCGGTTTTTGTACACGGAGATGCATTAGATGATGCAATGTTTTACGGAAGAGGCGCCGGAGAGCTTCCAACAGCCAGTGCTGTTATGGGAGATGTGATCGACATTATCCGCGATATCCGGTTCTCATGTACCGGACGAATCAGCTGTACCTGCTACAAGAATACACCGGTCAAGAGTTCAGATGATGTGAAAAATAAATTCTTTGTACGCATGCAGGTAACAAACAAACCGGGCGTTCTTGCACGAATCGCCAGCATGTTCGGTGAGCACAAAGTCAGCATTTCCAAAGTGATCCAGAAGGTCATTACAGACGGAGTCGCTGAACTTGTTATCGTAACGGAAGCAGTAAAAGAGTATCATATGCAGGATGCGTTGATGCATTTAAGAGAGATGGATACGACACAGGAAATCAGCAGTGTGATTCGTGAGTATTAAAAGTCGGATATATTTATAAGAAAGCCGGGAAGTTCATGAGGAGGGAAACATAAGATGCGGGAGAGAACGACGCTTGGATTTTTGTTTAAGCAGATCAGCACAATTTACGAAAAAGAATTTAACCGCAAACTACGTACGCTGGGAATCACAGCTTCACAGTGTGCGGTGCTGGATTATTTATTTACAAGCAGAAAAGAGCATGTAACCCAGAGAGATATTGAAAAAGCGCTGAGTCTGCGTAATCCGACTGTGACAGGACTTATGAAACGACTGGATGAAAAAGGATTTATCCTTGTAGTACCGAGCAACGAAGATAAGCGTTGCAAGAACATTTACCTGACTGAGAAAGCATATGATATTCAGAGGAGGATGGAAACAGACCGGAAGAAACTGGATAAGATGCTGACACTGGGAATGAATAAAAAAGAAGTAGAAGCATTGAAAAAGATGCTGGATCGTGTACTGTATAATATAGCCGAGCCTTAGAGGCCGGCTTTTTTTACTGTTTTTCTGTAATACATGAGCTGACTTTACATAGATTTAACATAGATTTCATCTGATTTGCATGTGCATTCGCTAGAATAGCAACGATAGTAAATTGTACAGCAAAAAGGAGAGAAATCAATATGAATGAAAATATGCGGATTGTATTTGGTCTGCTGGGGGGACTTGCAATCTTTATTTATGGAATGAATATGATGAGCGAGTGTCTGCAGAAAGCAGCTGGAGAGAAAATGAAAAGTATTTTAGCGTTACTGACAAAGAATCCGGTTCTTGGTGTGCTTGCCGGAGCGCTTACAACGGCAGTTCTGCAGAGCAGCAGCGCCACAACGGTCATGGCAATCGGATTTGTCAGTGCAGGACTTATGAACCTGCCACAGGCAATTTCTATTATATTTGGTGCAAATATCGGAACAACCATGACGGCACAGATTATTGCATTTAAGATCAGCGATTACATATATATCATTATTTTTGTGGGATTTATCATTGCATTTATTGCAAAATCAGAAAAAGCAAAAAGTATAGGACAGACGATATTTGCATTCGGTCTGTTATTCCTTGGAATTGAAACAATGGGAGATGTCATGAAACCGCTGGCATCCAGTCCGATGTTTACACAACTTATTGCAAGTGTAAAACATATTCCGGTTCTTGGAGTGGGAGTAGGTACATTAATGACGCTGGTCGTACAGAGTAGTAGTGCAACCATCGCAGTCTTACAGAATTTTGCAGCACAGGCAGGACCAGACGGTATGACAAGTATTCTTGGACTTACTGGTGCGATTCCGATCCTGCTTGGAGACAATATCGGAACAACGATCACGGCACTTCTTGCAAGTATAGGACAGACGAAAGATGCAAAGAGAACAGCCGTGGCGCATTGCATTTTTAATATATCAGGAAGTTTTTTATTTATATGGTTTGTGAAACCATATGCTGCACTGATCCGTTTTATTTCACCAAAAGGACCGGAAGTGGAAGTGATTTCCAGACAGATTGCGAATGCGCATACTTGTTTTAATATTACAATGACACTGATCTGGGTATGCCTGATTGGAGTGATGGTGAAGATTGTTATGTTCCTGATTCCGGATGGAAAGAAGACTGAATCAGATCCGTTTGAGACATTATATTTGGATGAGAATGTGAAAAATCAGCCGGCAGCAGCGCTGCAGCTTGTCGCAAAAGAGATTTTACATCTGAGCGATCAGGTGAAAAAAGTTCTGCATGATACGGTGACTGTCGTAAAAGAAAATC
Organism: Dorea sp. AF24-7LB; assembly: GCF_003478575.1. Lineage (NCBI taxonomy): Bacteria > Bacillati > Bacillota > Clostridia > Lachnospirales > Lachnospiraceae > Dorea > Dorea sp. AF24-7LB. The sequence goes on along the minus strand of NZ_QUFR01000003.1, from coordinate 12,739 downwards.
AGATGCAAGGTGTAGATAAGATACAGGAGGAGAGTGCGAAAGTAACAAAGCTCACAGATAAAATCACAGATTATCTGGCAGGATTATTTTCTTCCGGACTTTTGACCGAACAGCAGGCATCCCAGACAGCGGGACTGATGTATGTGCTGGGAGATGTGGACCGAATCGGTAATTTAAGTGCCGGAATTGCATTATCTATGAAAGAAAAAGAAACAAACCAGTATAAATATTCACAGGAAGCGATGGATGAACTTGCAAAATGTCTGAAAACTCTGGAGAAGATGTTTGATTCAGCGACAAAGGCATTACGCGGTGATACAACAGTAGAGCTTGAAAAGCTGATGAAGCGCAAAGACAAGATTGTCAATTTGGATATTATGATGCGAAAATCCCATATCCAGCGTGTCAACAAAGGAAAATGTAAAGCGAGTCTGACAACACCATTTACGAATATTCTTCATTTGATTGACCGTATGGGAAACAGTTGTATCAACCTGGCTGATGCGGCTACAAATGAAGTGGCATTAAAATATTTCCTTCCCAAAGATGAGATGACAATGTAAGAATCGAGGCAGAAAGAAAATTTTATAAAGTATAAGTGATTAAGGTTCATGCAAAAATAAAGCATGGACCTTTTTGTTCCTCCTTAATGAGAAAATGGTGTGAATAAGTCTCCTTGTAATTTTAATACATGTATGATAAATTAGTAAATGTAAATGATAATCAAAATCAAAATCAAACAAGAAAAGGCGGGAACATCAAAATGCCAGTGGAAGTTGTAGCATGTATGTTAGCAGATAAAAATAGTTGGAAGAGATTACAGTTTCAGTTAATCCTGCAATGTGCTCCATTGTTCAAAGGATATAAAGTAGCCTGTATTACGAATGTCCGCAGAGAGGATATGAGAAATATGCATCTGCTTCTTAATGGAACGGGAATCTGTTACCGTGCACTTACATTTTGCAGAGACAAATACCTGGTGTTGTTATATCGCCCGGCACAGTTAAAAACATATCTGAAACAACCGGAAGTGAAGACGTTCCTTGCTGATTACGGTTATGAAGAAAACAGTCTGGAAAAAGTGCTGGAAAGACTTTCGTTAAGAGTACGGGAACATTCAAAAAATGAGATTGAATTTCCTCATGAAATCGGAATTTTCCTTAACTATCCACTGGAAGATGTCAGAGGCTTTATTGAGCATAAAGGACAGGACAGTCTCTTTTGTGGATATTGGAAAGTATATCATGATCCGGAAAAAGCAAAACTTACATTCTGGACATACGATAAGGCAAAGGACTGTGCAGTAAATGAATTTCTGGCAGGAAAGACAATTCGGGAAATTGTAGCATAAGACAAAAGACAGCAAGAAAGGGGACAAATCGATGAGTGTTGTTATTATAGGCGGAAATGAAAGAATGGAACATCAGTATAAACAGATCTGCAAGAAATATAAATGTAAGGCAAAAGTATTTACCAGAATGGCGGGCAATCTGAAGACACAGATCGGTCAGCCGGATCTGATCATTTTGTTTACTTCAACAGTGGCACATAAAATGGTACACTGTGCGTTGAAAGAAGCAGAGCGTTACAATATCCGTGTGGAGCGTACACACAGTGCAAGTGCAAATGCACTGGAAAATGTTCTCGTTGAATGTTGTGGTTAATATAATATATAGCATATAGCAGGATATCAGGAATAAAAGAGCCTGAGATGTATAGGCTTAAAAGAGGAACGCAAATTGCGACGTTTCTCTTTTTTTTATAATATTTTCATGTTAATATGAAAAAGACAGCTTGCAAGGAGGATACATTTTTATGAGTTATGCAGACAAAGTTTTTATAGATATGTGCCGTGACATCATTGACAATGGCACAGATACCAGGGGAGAAAAGGTCCGTCCGAAATGGGAGGATGGGACGCCGGCTTACACAATTAAAAGATTTGGAGTGGTGAACCGCTATGATTTGTCCAGGGAATTTCCGGCTCTGACGCTCAGGAGAACAGCGATCAAGAGCTGCACGGATGAACTTTTGTGGATCTGGCAGAAGAAATCGAATAATATCAATGACTTGCACAGCCATATCTGGGACAGTTGGGCAGATGAGAATGGCTCAATCGGCAAAGCATATGGATATCAGCTTGGCGTGAAGCATCAGTATAAAGAAGGCTTGTTTGATCAGGTTGACCGTGTGATTTATGACTTAAAAAATAATCCGTACAGCCGCAGAATTATGACAAATATATATGTACATCAGGATCTTCATGAGATGAATCTCTATCCATGTGCATACAGTATGACATTTAATGTGACGAAGAAGGAAGGACACGATAAGCTGACATTGAATGCTGTTTTAAATCAGAGATCGAATGACGTGCTGACAGCAAATAACTGGAATGTCTGCCAGTATGCGGTGCTTGTGCATATGCTGGCACAGGTGTGTGATATGGAAGCCGGAGAACTGGTACATGTGATCGCGGATGCGCATATTTACGACAGACACGTGCCGGTAATAGAAGAACTGATCGCAAGAGAACCGCTTCCGGCACCGAAGTTCTGGCTGAATCCGAAAGTAAAAGATTTCTATGATTTTACGAGAGATGATGTAAAACTGATCGATTATGAGACGCATGAGCAGATTAAAAACATTCCGGTTGCAGTTTAAAAAAAAGAAAGGGCGAGATAAGATGAAATTAATAGTTGCAGTTGATAAAAACTGGGCGATTGGAAAAAACAACCGCCTGATGTGGAGCATTCCGGCAGATATGAAATTTTTCCGTGAGACAACAAAGGGGAATATTGTCATTATGGGACGGAAAACACTGGAAAGTTTTCCACAGAGCCAGCCACTTAAAAACCGGGTGAATATTGTAATCAGCAAGAATCCGGATTACAAAGTAAAAGACGCGGTTGTTGTACACAGTGTAGAAGAAGCACTGGAAGAAGCGAAGAAGTACGAGGGAGAGACATTCGTAATCGGTGGGGAGAGCATTTACCGTGCGATGTTAAAGTACTGCGATACAGCTCTGGTTACAAAGATTGATCATGCGTATGATGCAGATACTTATTTTCCGAGTTTGGATGAAGATCCAGAGTGGAAGATGACAAAGATCAGTGAAGAACAGACATGTTTTGATCTAGAGTATTATTTTACGGTATATGAGAGGATTTAAAAAGAAAGATGAGAATACTGAGTATTACGGCACAGAAGCCAAACAGTACCGGTAGTGGCGTGTTTTTGACAGAACTTGTAAAGGAATTGGCAGCAAAAGGACATGAACAAGCAGTAGTTGCCGGTGTTTATAAAGAAGATAAGACAGAAGTTCCGGAAAATACAAAAATATATCCGGTTATTTTCAAGTCAGAGGAGCTGCCGTTTCCGATTGCGGGAATGTCGGATGAGATGCCTTATGAAAGCACGAGATATTGTGATATGACAGAAGAAATGGCAGGGCAGTTTGCAAATGTTTTTCTGACGAAGATCAGGCAGGCAGTAAAGGAATTTCAGCCGGATCTGATCTTAAGTCATCATCTGTATCTGCTTACAGCACTGGTGCGGGAACATTTTCCGGAACTTCCGGTATATGGTTTCTGTCATAATACAGATCTCAGACAATTGCAGAAAAATGTGTTAAAACAGGAGTATATCAAAGCGCAGATTGCGAAGCTAAACCGGATTTTTGCTTTGCATGAAGAGCAGAAGACGCAGATCTGCCAGATGTTTCATGTAACAGCAGAACAGGTGGAAGTATCTGGAATGGGCTATAACAGTCATATTTTCCGTGATCTTCATATCCGGAAGGTTCCCGGAAAGACGAAGATTGTGTTTGCTGGGAAAATCTCAGAGAAGAAAGGCGTAGAGAGTCTGCTCCGAAGTCTTGCTTATCTTCCGTATGAAGCAGATAAACTGGAAGTATATCTGGCTGGCGGTGCAGGAAATGAGACAGAGTATGCAAGAATCTGCAGACTGGCAGAGAAGGCACCATATCCGGTTCATTTTCTTGGAAAACTGGAGCAGATGGAGCTGGCAAAAGTATATAATACATGCGATATCTTTGCACTACCATCTTTTTCGGAAGGATTGCCGCTTACAGTGATCGAAGCACTTGCATGTGGCGACCGTGTTGTGATGTCGGATCTTCCGGGAATCCGCGAATGGCTGGATACATATGCGCCGGGAGCGGATATCCGATATGTAGAACTTCCACGGATGAACCGCGTGGATGAAGCAGTTAGAGAAGAACTTCCGGCTTATGAGAAACGCATTGCAGAATCATTGCAGGAAAGTGTAGAGGAAAAGTGTACCAGACCGGCTGATGTAAGCCGGATCTCCTGGGGAAAAATTGCAGAGAAAGTTCTGGTATAGTGCCATACAGCTTGATGGATATTGTTCTTTGCAGTTAAAAATATATCAGTTGACAGAAGATATTCAGAAAGTTATAATTGTATTACTTATTTGAATGAGTGAAACAATAGATAGATTTTATAAATAATTGTGAAAATGCTATGACAGGGAGGAGTACATAATTTACAGATCCACAGAGAGAAGATGGCTGGTGTGAATCTTCGTGAAGTGATTATGGAAGTAGCCCCCGAGCAGTGAATTGAAAGCGAAAGCAAGTAGGCTTCAACGCAGTCCCAGCGTTAGATGGGAACGATATCGGATGTAGGAGTCCTGTATCGGCAGAGTGCAGAGACAAAAGTTTCTGAATTTAGGTGGTAACACGGATGAGTAATTCGCCCTAAGCATAGAGCTTAGGGTTTTTTTAATGCCAAGGAGGTTGTGCAGATGAAAAAAATCAGTGGAAACAAATTATTAGTAAAGGCTTTGAAGGAAGAGGGCGTAGACACATTATTCGGCTATCCGGGAGCCTGCACGATTGATATCAGTGATGAGTTATACAAACAGGATTATACGAAAGTGATCCTGCCAAGACAGGAAGTTGCGCTTGTGCATGAAGCAGATGCATATGCAAGATCTACAGGAAAAGTCGGGGTGTGCCTTGTAACAAGCGGACCGGGTGCGACAAACCTGGTGACAGGAATCGCGACTGCTTATTATGACAGCGTACCACTTGTATGTTTTACCGGACAGGTATCCAGACATCTTATTGGAAATGATGCATTTCAGGAAGTCGATATTGTCGGTATTACGAGAAGTATTACAAAATACGGAGTAACTGTACGTAGAAGAGAAGATCTCGGACGTATTTTAAAAGAAGCATTTTATATTGCGAGAACCGGAAGACCGGGACCGGTATTAATTGACCTTCCAAAAGATGTTATGGGAGAGCTGGGAGATGCAGAGTATCCAGAAGAAGTAAATATCCGTGGATACAAACCGAATACACATGTACATATCGGACAGTTAAAACGTGCACTGAAAATGCTCGGAAAGGCAAAGAGACCGCTGTTTCTTGCCGGAGGTGGCGTTAATGTTGCTCATGCACAGGAGGCATTTACAGAGCTTGTGGAATGCACACATGTGCCGGTAGTAACAACGATTATGGGAAGAGGAGCAATTCCAACAAATCACCCACTTTATATTGGAAATCTTGGTATGCATGGCGCTTATGCGTCCAATATGTCAGTAAATGAATGTGATCTGCTGTTCTCTATCGGAACAAGATTTAATGATCGCATCACAGGTAAGTTACATTCTTTTGCACCAAAAGCGCAGATTGTTCATATCGATATTGATACAGCTGCCATTTCAAAAAATGTACAGGTCGATGTTCCAATCGTAGCGGACGCAAAAGAAGCAATCGATAAAATGTTAGAGTATGTGACAGAGTGTGACACAGAAAAATGGCGTGCACAGGTTGAAACATGGAAAGAAGAACATCCGATGAAGATGAAGAGAAAGCCGATCATGACACCACAGGATGTAATCGATACGATCAACAAGGTATTTGATGCAGCAATTATCGTAACGGATGTTGGACAGCATCAGATGTTTACAGCGCAGTTTATAGAAATTACACATAAGAAACAATTACTGATGTCCGGTGGACTTGGAACGATGGGATATGGACTTCCAGGTGCGATCGGAGCCAAGATCGGTAATCCGGATACACCGGTTATCTCTATTTCCGGTGATGGCGGTATGCAGATGAATATTCAAGAACTTGCAACGGCGGTGCTGGAAGAACTTCCGATCATTTCCTGTATTTTCAATAATAATAATCTGGGAATGGTTCGTCAGTGGCAGAAATTATTCTATGGAAAACGTTACTCCATGACCTGCCTGCGAGCGGGAGCAGCATGCAGGGGAAAATGCGGTGAAGTTCCATGTCCGGAATATACACCGAATTTCCTGAAACTTGCAGAATCCTATGGAGCGAAGGGAATCCATGTTTCAAAAGTGGAAGAGATTGAACCGGCATTCAGAGAAGCAATGCAGAGTAAAAAGACGCCATATATCATTGAATTTGATATTGATCCGGAGGATCTTGTATATCCGATGATCCAGCCGGGCGGTACATTAGAAGATATGATCATGGATTGTTAAGCAGGAAGGGGAATGATTATGAGTGGAAATAAAATGAAAAAACGCTGGATTTCTTTATATGTAGAAAATCAAGTCGGTGTCCTGTCTAAAATCTCAGGGCTGTTTTCGGGAAAATCTTACAATCTGGACAGTCTGACTGTTGGAACAACGGAAGATCCGACTGTATCACGAATGACGATCGCGACCGTCAGCGACGATGAAACATTTGAACAGATTAAAAAACAGTTAAACCGTCTGGTAGAAGTAATTAAAGTCATTGATTTTACGGATGTATTTGTCAGAATGAAGGAAATTCTCTATGTAAAAGTGCAGAAATGTACACCGGAAGATAAGGTAGAACTGTTCCAGATTGCAGAAACATTTAAAGCAAAAGTTATTGATTATGGTAAAGACAGTCTGCTTCTTGAATTTGTACAGACAGCGACAAAGAATGATGCAGTAATCAAACTTATGAAAGAAGAGTACAAGAGTATTGAAGTTGTCCGTGGAGGAAGTGTCGGTATTGAATCGATTAGCATGATGGAGCGATAAATAATTTTGTGAAAATTGTACACGTAAAAAACAGAGTGCACTCTTGAATTTTTATATAGACAGTATTATAATACTTGCATACAATGATGTTGGGACAAAAGCCTCAACTATGATGCCTGCGGATTGTTTCGTGTTAAGTGGTATCATAAATATATTTAATTGTAAAAGGACGGAGGAATAGAAAATGGAGAAAAAAGATATCGATTGGAGTAATCTTGGATTTGGCTATGTAAAGACAGATAAGAGATTCGTATCAAATTATAAAGACGGATCATGGGATGAAGGTGTATTAACGGAAGATGATCAGGTTGTCATCAGTGAATGCGCCGGAGTACTGCAGTATGCACAGACATGTTTTGAAGGCCTGAAAGCATATACGACAGAAGATGGACACATTGTAATGTTCCGCCCGGACTTAAATGCAAAGAGATTTGCTGATTCTGCAGCAAGACTGGAAATGCCGGTATTCCCGGAAGATAAATTTGTACAGGCTGTACATGATGTTGTAAAAGCAAATGCAGCTTATGTACCACCATACGGATCAGGAGCTACTCTGTATGTACGTCCGTATATGTTTGGTTCTAACGCTGTTATCGGTGTAAAACCGGCAGATGAGTATCAGTTCCGTGTATTTACTACACCAGTTGGACCATACTTCAAAGGCGGAGCAAAACCAATCACAATCAGGGTCAGTGATTTTGATCGTGCAGCACCGCATGGAACAGGACATGTAAAAGCCGGACTTAACTATGCAATGAGCTTACATGCAATCGTAGATGCACACGCACAGGGATACGATGAAAACATGTATTTGGATGCAGCTACAAGAACAAAGGTTGAAGAGACTGGTGGAGCTAACTTTATTTTTGTAACAAAAGATAAGAAAGTAGTAACGCCGAAGTCAAGCACAATTCTTCCTTCTATTACAAGACGTTCTTTGATGTATGTCGCAGAACATTATCTTGGATTGGAAGTAGAAGAAAGAGAAGTATATCTGGATGAAGTAAAAGACTTCGCAGAATGTGGACTTTGCGGAACAGCAGCAGTTATCTCTCCAGTAGGCAAGATCGTAGATCATGGTAAAGAAATCTGCTTCCCAAGCGGAATGGAAGAGATGGGTGAGATCACAAAGAAACTATACGATACATTAACCGGAATTCAGATGGGACACATCGAAGCTCCGGAAGGATGGATCCATACAGTCTGCTAATTACACATCAGTTAGTAAGTTTTAAAAGACTTTATGTGGCGGGGATTTATTCCCCGTCCTTTTTATATGATAGAATTGTGGGAGACGTATATATCCTAAAAGCAGGAGAGACAATTATCATGCCTGCAAAGAAACCACACGCTGTATACGGAGAAGAGAGATTTAAAATGCTTCTGAATGTTGTGTTTTAAAATGCATATAGTCGTTTGAAAATAAAATTACAATATCAAGATTTAAAATCTGTATTTATAGAAAGTATATCTGTAAATACAGATTTTTTTTGGCGATGAGGAAAATTGGTTTAGTATCCTGAAAAAGTCTGCCGGTGTCATGTTTTATAGGTGAACAAACAGTATATAACAGTTGACAACAGTTATATACTGTTATATACTGTTTGCAAAGAAGGAGGGCGAAAGATGTATCTGATTATTAATCACTCATCCATGCAGCCGATTTATGAACAGATTGTAGAACAGATTAAAGAGAAGATTATAAATGGAGAATTTTCGGAAGAGATGATGCTTCCGTCTGTCCGTACAATGGCGAAAGATTTAAAAATCAGTGCGCTCACTGTAAAAAAAGCCTATGATGCATTAACAGAGGAAGGATTTGTTGTGACGGTACATGGAAAGGGAAGTTTTGTAGCATGTGCCAATCAGAATATGCTGCTGGAGGAAAAGAAAAAAGAAGTTGAGGCAGAACTGGAAGCGGCAATCCATAAAGGAAGAAGCTGCGGATTGACAGATCATGACTTGACGGAATTATTTGAAATTGTATTGGAGGGTTAGAGATGGGGAAAGATGTGATGATAAAACTAAATCATGTACAGAAGAAATATCCGGATTTTTCGATGGATTGCTCTCTGACAGTATATCCTGGAATGATTACGGGACTGATCGGAGCGAATGGAGAAGGAAAAAGTACGACATTTAAACTAATTCTCGGGCTGATTGGAAAAGAAGCAGGAGAGATGGAAGTGCTGGGAAAAAAACGAGAGTGCAGTAATGATGGAAAACAGCCAGAAAAAGAAATATTACAGCAGACAGGAGTCGTGTTAGCGGAAACCGGTTTTGGAAGTTATTTTACAATTCATGATATTATCCCATTTCTGGAAGACTTATATCCGGAATTTGAAAAGGATAAATTTCTACAGTATTGCGAAGAATATAAACTTCCAATGAATAAGAAAATAAAGGAATTTTCGACAGGAATGAAACGAAAATTACAGATATTTGCAGCAATTACACATAAAGCGAAGTTATTACTTTTGGATGAACCGACCAGCGGGTTGGATGTGGTGGCGAGAGAACAGATGCTGACACTGTTGCGGGAATATATGGAGACGGAAGGACGGGCGATTCTGATCAGTTCGCATTTATCAGGAGATCTGGAAACATTTTGTGATGATATTTATCTGATTCAAAAAGGGACAATTACATTTCATGAAGAAATGGATCGGATATTAGATGCATATGGATTATTAAAAGTATCAGATGAGGTATATAAAAAAATGGATAAGTCACATATTATCTGCCGGAAAAAAGAAAATTTCGGATGGAGCTGTCTGACAGATCAGAAGGCATATTATCAGATGCATAATCCGGAAATTGTAATAGAAAAAGGAAGCGTGGACGAATTAATCCTTTTGATGGCAGGAGGAGAGAGAATATGAAAGCATTACTCATGAAAGATTTAAGAACTTTAAAAAATGAGAGAAGATTGTGGGTTAGTATCATCGGTGTAAGTGTTTTATTTGGTGTTTTGTTTCAAAACTGGTATTTTATGATGGGATATATCATGTTTGGGTTATCTATGATTGCCCGGACAATGTATCAATACGATGTGGCGGACCGGGGAATTGTTTATCTTATGACACTGCCCATTACAAGAAAGGAATATGTGAAGGAAAAGTATCTGCTGAGTCTTATGAGTATATGTATTGGTGGTATTTTAAGTATGATTCTTACTAAAATCGGGATGCTCTTTACACCGGATCAGGCAGATAGTAATCAGGAAATTTTTAGTGCGTTTCTTGGAATATTGGCAGTTGCATTAGTTCTTTAGGCAATTATATTTCCGGTAGAACTGAAATATGATGTATCAAAATCAAGAATTATTATTTTGCTGCTTGTAATGGGGATTATTATCCTTTTTACAGCATTTGATATGTTAATAGGCGCAATACTGGTAGCATTTATTACCATCTTTGTAGATGCATTTGGAGGTATATTTATACAACATTTTTTAAGTACTGTGTTACTATCTGCAGTTGTGGTGGGAATGATTTATTTCTCTTCTTATCGGAAATCAGTTAAAATTATGGGGCAGAAAGAGTTCTGATCAGAAGTTTTCTAAATATTTCAGAATTTACGAAAACCCTTGCAACAGCAAGGGTTTTATGCTATCCTATTAAGGTCGCAAAAAACACGCATATATTTGTCCAAGATGGTGCCGTCCTGATACAGGAGGTTTCAAAGACTTACATATATGCGGAAGTAAAGAACCAAATGGAGGAAAGAAACATGAGCGTTATTTCAATGAAACAGCTTTTAGAAGCAGGTGTTCACTTTGGACATCAGACAAGAAGATGGAACCCTAAAATGGCTCCGTACATTTACACAGAGAGAAACGGTATCTACATCATCGACTTACAGAAATCTGTAGGAAAAGTTGATGAGGCTTACCAGGCAGTAGCAGATATCGCAGCAGAAGGTGGAAACATTCTGTTCGTTGGAACAAAGAAACAGGCTCAGGATGCTATCAAAGTAGAAGCAGAGCGTTGTGGAATGTTCTATGTTAACGAGAGATGGCTTGGAGGAATGCTTACAAACTTCAAGACAATTAAGAGCAGAATCGCTCGTCTGAAAGATATCGAGAGAATGTCTGAAGATGGAACATTTGACGTATTACCGAAAAAAGAAGTTATCCAGCTTAAGAAAGAATGGGAGAAACTTGAGAAGAACCTTGGCGGAATCAAAGAAATGAAGACTATTCCGGATGCAATCTTCGTAGTAGATCCTAAGAAAGAAAGAATCTGTGTTCAGGAAGCACATACACTTGGTATTCCGCTTATCGGAATCGCTGATACAAACTGTGATCCGGAAGAGTTAGATTATGTAATTCCGGGTAACGATGATGCTATCCGTGCAGTAAAACTGATCGTTTCCAAGATGGCAGACGCTGTTGTAGAAGCTAATCAGGGAGCAGCTGATGCTGATGAAGTATACGAGGAAGTTGCTGAAGAAGCAGAGGCAGTAGAAGAGTAGGATTCATTCTTTTTAATGATGGAGGATAAAAAAATGGCAGTTACAGCTAAGATGGTAAAAGAATTAAGAGAGATGACTGGTGCAGGAATGATGGACTGCAAAAAAGCTCTTAATGAAACAGATGGAAACATGGACGAGGCAGTAGAATATCTGAGAAAGAACGGCGAAGCTAAGGCTGTTAAAAAAGCCGGACGTATCGCAGCAGAAGGTATTGTTATGGCTGATGTCAAAGATGATAAGACTGCAGCAATCGTAGAAGTTAACTCAGAGACAGACTTCGTTGCTAAGAATGCAGAATTCCAGGGATTTGTTAAAGCTGTTGTTAATCAGGCAATCGCTTCTGAGTCCAAAGATATGGAAGCATTTATGGCAGAAACTTGGAACGAAGATGCTTCTAAGACTGTACAGGATGCTCTGACAGAGAAGATTTCTGTTATCGGAGAGAAACTGAACATCAGAAGATTTGAGAAAGTTGTTACTGACGGATGTGTAGTATCTTATATTCACGGTGGCGGACGTATCGGTGTTCTTGTTGAAGCAGATACAGATGTTATCAATGACGAGATCAAAACTTGTCTGAAGAACGTAGCTATGCAGGTAGCAGCTATGTCTCCAAAATATACTTCCCGTGATGAAGTAGATCAGTCCTTCTTAGACCATGAGAAAGAGATTCTTCTTGCTCAGGCTAAACAGGAGAATCCGAACAAACCGGATAACATCATCGAAAAGATGATCATCGGACGTCTCAACAAAGAGATGAAAGAGATTTGTCTGTTAGACCAGGCATACGTTCAGGATAGCGACCTTACTGTAGCTAAATATGTAGAGAAGGTTGGAAAAGAGAACGGAGCTAACTTAAGCGTGAAGAGATTTGTTCGTTTTGAAACAGGTGAAGGCCTTGAGAAGAAGAACGAAGACTTCGCAGCAGAAGTTGCAGCTCAGATGGGTAAATAATCTGATATTTGCTGCTCTTTAATAAGACCCATAAAACCCTTGAAAATCCAGTGTTTTCAAGGGTTTTTCTTATGCCGGAAAGGAAATCATATGGCAAGATTAATTTCTATTGTAAAAGAGTCATGACCAAAGAGTGATAATTAAATCATATAGACAGGGTATGGCAACAGCAGGTTGCTTTTCGGAACATGAATTTATCTATATGATATTAGAGATGAGCAAAACACATTAATTCAAAAGTAGGACGTGGCAGTTAGTTTCCATAAAG
>NZ_QUFR01000029.1:0-1612 GCF_003478575.1 Dorea sp. AF24-7LB | reverse complement strand
TCTACTACAATATATTTATGGTTAATATCCCTTACAGCCAGTAAGGAATTATCCAGCTTGTTGCTTAAGCTGTTAGAATGTAGGTAGCAATTGGTATATCGTCTTCCTTTCTTGGACTTCGCGTCCGTTTTTTAGACTGATAACCAGCTTCTCATTCACAGCGTTCGTTTTATGCAGGTTGAATCGCCATAGGTGCATTCGCGTCACACCACAGTAGATTGAATAGGCAATGAGTAAAACTGGTATTTATCCATTGCAATAATCTTAAGGAGTGACAATTTATGAACGCAGTAGGTATCGATGTTTCAAAAGGTAAGAGTATGGTTGCTATCATGCGACCTTTCGGTGAAATTGTTTCCGCACCTTTTGAAATCAAACACACAGCCAGTGATATCAATTCACTTGTAGAACTCATCAACTCTGTTGAAGGTGAGTCCCGAATCGTGATGGAGCACACAGGACGTTATTATGAAGTCCTCGCCCATCAGCTTTCAGCGGCAAATCTTTTCGTCAGTGCCATTAACCCAAAACTAATCAAGGATTTTGATAATGATTCCCTTCGTAAAGTCAAATCCGATAAAGCTGATGCCGTTAAGATTGCACGATATGCACTTGACAAGTGGCAGAATCTTAAACAGTATAGTGTTATGGATGAATTACGCAATCAGCTTAAAACCATGAACCGTCAGTTTGGCTTTTATATGAAGCACAAGACAGCTATGAAGAATAATCTTATTGGCATCCTTGACCAAACCTATCCTGGTGTTAATACTTACTTTGACAGTCCTGCACGCAGTGACGGCAGCCAGAAATGGGTTGATTTTGCATCTACATACTGGCATGTGGACTGTATCCGTAAAATGTCCCTGAATGCCTTTATCGACCATTATCAGAACTGGTGCAAACGCAAGAAGTACAACTTCAGTCAGTCAAAAGCTGTAGAAATCTATGGAAAAGCAAAGGAACTTGTTCCTGTACTTCCAAAGGATGCCATTACAAAGCTTATTATCAAGCAAGCTGTAGACCAGCTTAAAAGTGCCTCTACAACTGTTGAGTCACTACGCACTCTCATGAATGAAACTGCATCCAAACTCCCGGAATATCCTGTCATTATGGCTATGAAAGGTGTTGGAACTTCACTCGGTCCTCAGTTGATGGCTGAGATCGGAGATGTTTCCCGTTTCACTCACAAAAGTGCTATTACTGCATTTGCCGGTGTAGATCCCGGTGTTAATGAATCCGGAACCTATGCTCAAAAAAGTGTTCCAACATCAAAACGTGGTTCTTCTGACCTTAGAAAAACACTATTTCAGGTAATGGATGTCCTAATTAAAACGCATCCTGAAGATGATCCTGTTTATCAGTTCTTAGATAAGAAACGTGCTCAAGGCAAGCCTTACTATGTCTATATGACTGCTGGTGCCAACAAGTTTCTAAGAATCTACTACGGACGAGTGAAAGAATATCTTTCATCCCTTCCAGAATCTTAATTGTCCACTAATATTTTCAGACCAGCACTGGTGTGGTGGTCTTATTTTGATACCCAATTTTCAACCTGTATAAAATTTTCAATGTTCTTTCAATTTAGCCTTGACTTTTTATTTGCAGGCTA
>NZ_QUFR01000027.1:0-2598 GCF_003478575.1 Dorea sp. AF24-7LB | reverse complement strand
GAATTGAACTAAATCGCTGCGCGATGGCCTGCGAAGGCTGTGGCGCAGTTTTCACTTTGACTTAAAAAGGCAGTAGATAATGAGCCCTAAAAGTAGTATTGTTAAATCACCACAAAATAACAATTGAACAGGATCACCATTAACACTGCCATGAATAGAATAACACCAGAATCTCTTTTTCTCAAGAGGGTATCTTTAATACGTGGACCTCCATGATAGCAGTGACTCATTAACGTTACTAGTATCATGGAGGTTTATTATGTACGAAAAATATTTTAACAAGCTCAGAGAGGAATGCCTTATTCGTAACAGGTCCTCCCGAACTGCAGATGCCTATATCAACAACATATGTCACTTTATGAAGTGGACAGGCTATAAATCAATGGAAGATTTATCCCTTCAGGATGCCAGATCATTTATACTGGAAAAACGTAATTCCGGTCTTTCATCTGCAACCTGCAACTTTTATAATTCTTCCATTTGCTTTCTATACAAACATGTCTTACATATTCCATGGGATCAAGACATTGTTCCAAGAATGCGATTGGATGTAAAGCTTCCGAAAGTGCTTTCTCTTGAAGAAATTGAAAAGTTAATCAATTCTGCAACCCAGATCCGTAACAAAGCAATCATTGCCCTGCTTTATTCATCTGGAATGCGTGTAGGAGAACTTGTCTCTCTTAGACCTGAAGATATCTATATGAGTACTATGCAGGTATATATTTCCAAAGGGAAGAATCATCGTGACAGATGGACGATCCTTTCAGAAAGAGCCCTTGATTTACTAAAGGAATACTGGAGAAGTTATCCGGTAAAAAGAGAGTATCTTTTTGTTTCTTTAGATGCTCCTCATGAGCCACTAAAAGTGAGTGGTGTTGAAATCATGCTCAGGGCAGTAGGAAAAACAGCGGGCATTGAAGCACATCCGCATACGCTTCGCCATTCCTTTGCAAGCCACATGATTGAGCAAGGTGTCCCGATCAACTATGTACAAGCAATGCTTGGACACCGCTGTCTGGAATCAACACAGGTATACATCCACATATCCAATAAAACTGTTATGGGAATAAAGAGTCCGCTTGATCATCCTGCCAAGAAAAAACGGGGGCGTAAATCTAAGAGAAACGCAGGTGATGCAAATGAATCATGACATCACCATTCAGGATGTATTCCATCAATTTCTTCCGCAATACTGTGAGACACACAACTTTTCTCTCCAACAGCAACTAACGGCACTGTGTATCTCCAAATGCCATACGCTTGAAATGGGAGCCAATTTAAGCGAATGCGAAAGCTGTCACAAGAAATATATTCATTATAATTCCTGCAAGAACCGTCACTGCCCCATGTGTCAAGGAATGGAGGTCGATGAATGGATTGACAAACAGCAGGAAAATGTACTGGATGTTCCATACTTTCATACGGTCTTTACAGTTCCAGAAGAATTATATTCCCTGATCTATTCAAATCAGAAACTCCTTTATGATACTTTGTACCATGCAGCACATCAAACAATGGCAGAGCTGTCTGCGGATCCGAAGCATCTTGGAGCAAGGATTGGATATATCTGCGTACTTCATACCTGGGGCTCCAGGATGAACTATCATCCTCATCTCCACACCATTGTTCTTGGCGGTGGACTTGATGCTGCAAATAAGTGGAAGGATAAAGGAAAGAAGTTTTTCTTTCCGGTTAAGGTCATGTCTGCTGTCTTCAAAAAGTATTATCTTCGTGAGCTGAAACAACTCTGGGAAGATAAAAAACTTGAGTATCATGGAACGGCAGCACATTTGAAAAATCATTATGAATTCAAAGCTTTACTGAATTTCCTCTACGATAAGAACTGGGTTGTCTATATGAAGGAGGCATTCAATGGAGCGAATTCTGTGATCCAATACCTTGGCCTTTACACTCATCGTATCGCTATCAGTAACCGTAGAATTGTCAGCATGACAGATGAAACTGTTACCTACCTCGTAAAGGATTACAAGAATGGCGGTAAATATATCGAACAAACCATTAAAGGAACAGAGTTTCTGCGAATGTTTCTAATGCATGTGCTCCCAAAAGGTTTTGTCCGAATTCGCCACTATGGACTGCTTTCCTGTAGGAACAAGAAAGAAAAGATGGCACACTGCCGGAAGCTTCTCAACTGCATTCAATATATTTCAAAACTCCGAGGTAAGACCTTCGCTGAGAAGCTGATGATCATTTACAAAAAGGATATCTGTAAATGTGAAGCCTGTGGAGGAAATCTTCTTTCGCTATCGATTCGAGGACGCTACATGTTGACTTGAGCGAAGGCATTTGAATACTGAAAAACAGCCGTCTGAATGAAGGCTTATTAAGTGCACCCTTCATTCGATAAAACAGGTTACTATTTTTTAAAACATGCTGGAATCAGTTTCCAATGCATAGATTTTTTGGTAAAATCAAGAAGAAGGAAATCGATTGAAACTCCATACTGTATCGGCTGGAGTGACGCGATTTTGTTCAATAGGTAAAAATCGATGTGCAGTCCAGAGAAAAGGGCAGCTATCAATAGATGGTAAGCTGTTTTTTTCTCTGTCCTGACACCGATTGTTCACGTATCAATTT
>NZ_QUFR01000026.1:0-2769 GCF_003478575.1 Dorea sp. AF24-7LB | reverse complement strand
TGAATATTCCAATGCAATAGTGCATGCTTTCCAAAGATTCAGAGCACCCTTTTCCGGAAAAATAGTGCATATCTTTCCGGAGCAGAGTACAGCATCTAATTAGTATTCATCAGGAATAGCTATTCCGTGTTCTGTAAGAAGTACTTGTACACGGTCAATATATTCTCTTAAGTGCTGGATTTCTCTCCAATTATCATGGCACAGTTCATCGGCTTCCTCTAATTCGTGGCGGGTTATTTTATAATCCGTAAACTTGATGCATTTATGGTCTTTGCTGAAGGCGCAATAGTCAGTCATGGACAGCTCCTTTCCGAGAAGCGTTAATGCCATGGCGTTCCCTCATGGATACACGGCCATCAATCATCACCTCGTAGGAATTATGAATGATTCGGTCGATGATTGCTTCGCAAATAGTGGCATCACATTCATTTCCAATGCGGTTGTACCAGCCTTTTGGTTCAAACTGTGTACAGAAAATCACAGAGCCTTTTACACTACGGGCTTCAATGATCTCAAGAAGTTCCCGTGTCTGTTCTGTAGATACTGGACTTAACAGGAATTCATCCAGAATCAAAAGATCAATCTTTTGATATGCTTTAATTACCTTTTTCAGCGTGCCCTCCCCATGTGCAACAGCTAGCTCATTCAATAGATCCGGCAGACGTACATAACGTACTTTGATAAAGTTCCTGCAGGCTGCAATCCCGAGCGCACAGGCGATGTATGTTTTGCCATTCCCGGAGGCTCCTTTTAAAATGATATGGTGGTCATCGGATATATACCGGCAGGTGGAGAATTCCAGCATCTGTCCTTTATCCAGATTTCGGTCAGGATGATACTCGATATCTTCCATGCACGCATTGGGATAACGGAATTCAGCACTGCGGATAAGCTTTTGCAGTTTTGTGCTTTTTCGCTTATCCCATTCTTTATCAACCAGCATACCGAAGCGGTCTTCAAAGGATAATCCCTGATAGGTCTCAGGATCCCTGCACTGGCATTCAAAAGCATCTGACATTGCAGATAATCGCAGATCATGCAGCTTATCTATAGTTGACTGACGGATCATGAACGGTCACCTCCTTCGTAATAGGAGGCACCTCTGGTAATGCCATACTTGGAACTTTCTTTATTAAAAGCGCTGGAAGCAGCTTTCTCTACTGCCACTTTGTCCTGACCATTTTTCAAAATGGTGCTGATATTTTTCAAACTTGGGCTTGGCGTGTAACTAAGTGCCTTGACACAGGCGTTTTCCAAACGTTCCGTACCATAGCGGTCCGCAAGTTTCATCAACGATGCACAGGATTTGTAACCCTGTTGTTCTACCTTATGCATATATAAAAAATGTTTTACTACAATAAGGGTGGAACAGCCAACATTCTTTCCCCAGTCCAGAAAACTGTCGGTGTTGTATTCCAGAAACTTTCTGTGATTTTCAGGCATATGTTCTGGTACATAAATCGGTTCCGGAGAGTACAGCCTACGCACATGCGATGCTATACGGTTGTTATGGTAAAAAACTTCAATACTGTTTTCAGTGACACGGATATCGACCTTCTTACCGATAAATTCATACGGGACAGAATACTTGCAATCTCCGATTTTTATGAGATAATCGGGTTGTATGGTGGCAGTTGACCAGACAGCCGTTTCATACGGGGAAGCAGGTAATGGCATGAGGAAGTCCTTTTCTTCTTCAATAAATGCAGACAACCTGCTTCCTTTCTTTTTCTGGAAAGGTTTCGCATTGAATTCTTCAAGTTTTTCATGGATGGCTTTATTAAGCTCATCAAAAGTGAAGAACTTCCGGTTTCTTAAGGCTGCAAGGATCCATGTTTCAAGAACTTTTACAGTACCTTCCGCATTTGGTTTATCCTTCGGTTTTACCGGGCGGGCAGGAATAATTGCAGTTCCATAGTGCTCTGCCATTTCGTGGTAGGATCGGTTAAGTATAAGCTCTGTCCGTGTGTTTTTGATCACACCTGTTTTAAGATTATCTGGTACAAGAATACGTGTTACACCGCCAAAGAATGAATAGGCATGGATATGAGCTTCTATCCAGTGGTTGGATTTCATATCGGGGAATGCTTCCGCATATCCATACAAACTGCATGGAAGAACAGCAACAAATATATATGCAGATATGTCGCTGCTACTGGCAGCATCATAAACTTTAAGCGTATCGCCTACCCAGTCTACCTCCATTGTTTCCCCAGGTTTGCGCTTGATTCTGAGAGTTGCCTTCTTTGATGCAGCATAGGAATGATATTTGTCATTAAACTGTGAATACTGATACGGAATCGTATGCTCAGCTTCACATTTTGCACAGTATTCCGCCCATAAAAGTGAGAGTGTTACACCGGGCTTGGCCAGTTCATTGTAAACATACTCATAATCAGGGAGTCTTCTTCCCTCATTATTGCCCCTGCCTGGATAAAACAGATGCCCAATATCTCTGTTAGTCAGAGTTTCCGGAATAGGCCATTCCAGAGAATGTGTTTCAGCAAGCTTAAGCACCTCTGAAACTGTGTTGCGTGAACAGCATAAGCTGTTAGCAATGGCTACATTGCTGAACTTCAGACTATGCAGTCTGATGATTTCTCGATAATCAGTCATGGTTATCGACCTCCTGTAATGAATTTGCACAATTTTATGTGCATGGATTCATTATAGGCGA
This sequence comes from Dorea sp. AF24-7LB, assembly GCF_003478575.1. Lineage (NCBI taxonomy): Bacteria > Bacillati > Bacillota > Clostridia > Lachnospirales > Lachnospiraceae > Dorea > Dorea sp. AF24-7LB. Next base: position 92 of record NZ_QUFR01000026.1, on the reverse strand, counting down.
TTGCACTATAAAGCGGAAATGCCTGCTCTAAAATATCGGATTTAGGTGCTCTGAATTTCTGGAAAAGATGCACTACTTAAATGGAATATACA
>NZ_QUFR01000025.1:0-3586 GCF_003478575.1 Dorea sp. AF24-7LB | reverse complement strand
GTTGTTCTATTTCAAAAAAGAGTGAAATGATATAAATAAGGCCACGGCTGATTTCATGTTGGAACAGCCGTGGCTCAGTTTATTTTTTTATCCGTATAAACGAGACTGTTCCGCAGATTATGTAGAACAGACAGAGTACGATTCCGATAGTGAGAACATACGAGAATAAAGATGAACTTAAGAACGAGATAAACAAAAGTTTGTTGAATTAAAAATGAAATAAAGTTCCAGTAATCATAGAGTGTATGGATTCAATTCCATATGCTCTTTTTCTTTACTGAAAAATTTAATGTTACGAGTTTCTTACGAGTGGTATTAAAAAACTCGCAAGAAGACTCGTAGGAAAAAAAGTAAAAAAATTTGCTTTTGACCACTGTAAAACATGCTCTGAGCGTTTCGTTATATGAAGGGATAATTTTTCTTTCATATTTCAAAGAAAAGAGGATAAAGAAATGTCAGAGAAAAGATGTTATACAGTTCAAGAGTTACAGGAAATCTTAGGAGTCAGCAGACCTACTATTTATAACCTTTTGAAGAAAAAGGAATTCCGGTGGATCCAGTTGGATGGCGGAAAGTATCGCATCTCCAAGAAGAGTTTCGATGACTGGCTTGATAACTTGGAACAGTAAAAAACAGGGTGTTGATCAGACAGATTTTGTCTACATCGACATCCTAAATTTTTATCTGGATTTGAGATATGATATAAGAAAAAACACTAACACTAAAAAAGACAGGAAGTGAAGAATAAATGGCAACAGCAATTATGAAACAAAAAGGAATTCCGGAAATGGACGATGTGGAAGAAATCATTTCGAAGATTTCAGAAGAAAGTCCTTACAAACGGCGTCCAACACAAAAGAGAACCTGGATGACCGTGCCGGAAATGGGAAAGCTGCTGGGATTAAAAAAGACAGATCGATACTGGCTGGTACATAAAAATGTTTTTGAATCTAAAGAGATTGCCGGAAAGATACGAATCAATATTGCCAGCTTTGAAAAATGGTACGCCAATCAGATTAAATATCATAAAGTTACTGGAGAAGAGCCAGGGAAAGAATTGAAATCCTGGTCCTATTCTGTTAAGGAAGTCGCGGATTTGTTGGGCGTTGATGATTATCTTGTTTATGATTTACTCAAGAAAAATCAAATGGAAGCTGTTATTGTCGATTACTGGAAACGAATACCAAAAGAATCTTTTCAGAACTGGTATAAAAGCCAGTCCCGGTATCGAACAAAGGAAGACAGAGAAAAAGACGCTCTTCTGGAAGATGCAACAATTACAATGCCTGAGATGGCACAGCTACTTGGAACAACCAGAAGCGCAGTATATACAATTCTTGATAATCCGAAGTATAGTCATTTTTTTGAATTCATTGTGATTGCAGAAAAGAAAAGGATCACAAAAGAGAGTTTTCAAAAATTCCTGGAAGGTCAGGATCGGTATAAGCTGGATCCATCGAATGATTATGAAGAACTTGCACAGGAACAAAATATTGCCCTGGCCAATTTCCGGCGGAAGAAATTATCACAGACCGGAATACGAGGAAGCAATGGAAATATAAAGTATCTTACTTTTGATGAAGCTTCCTATCTGGCAAAGGTCAGCAGAAGCATGATCAACAAGTGGGCGGATAAAGGAAAGTTCACAGTAATAAAAGTTGGCAGTCGAGTTAGGATCCTTCGGGATGAATTTGAGGACTGGATGGAACAAAGAGATTTGGAAAGGAGCATGCAATAATATGGCATCAATAAGAGAACGAAACGGAAAATTTAATGTAATCTATTCTTATACGAATGAAAAAGGTGAGAGGAAACAGAAATGGGAAACCTATGAAACGAAAGCCGAAGCAAAGAGAAGAAAAAAAGAAATTGAATATAAAAAAGAGATGGGATCATTTGTCGTTCGTAAATGCAAAACACTGGATGAGCTTATTACAGAGTATGTTGCACTTTATGGAAAAGAAAACTGGGCGCTTTCTACATATGAAGGAAATGTCTCTCTTATCAATAACTATATTCTTCCAATTATTGGTGATACGAAACTTTCAGAGATCAATACCCGATTCATCGAAAGATATTATCAGAGTCTTTTGAAGAGACGTGCAGTTATCAATCCATTGAATAAAACCAGTCGAAATGAATTTGTATCTTCCAGTACGGTCAGGGATATTAATAAGCTGCTTAGAAACTGTTTTGAACAGGCAGTGAAATGGGAGTTGATGGAAAAGAATCCTTGCACCCATGCGACTGTACCAAAACATAAATCACAAAAAAGAGACATCTGGACAGCGGATACATTAATGTATGCGCTCAGTGTCTGTGAAGATGAGCGATTAAAGCTTGCAATAAATCTATCCTTTTCATGTTCCTTACGACTTGGTGAGCTGCTTGGTCTTACCTGGGATTGTGTAAATATTTCTCCTGAGGCAATTGAAGAAAACCGTGCATATGTCTTCATCAACAAAGAATCACAGCGTATAAGAAAAGAATCGTTGAATGCATTGGATGGAAAAGATGTGTTGTTGGTATTCCCGACAAATCATAAGAAGAATTCTACGGTCCGTATTCTGAAAACACCAAAGACAGAAAGCAGTGTGCGTAAGATATTCTTACCAAAGAGTGTCGCTAATATGCTGGTAGACTGGAAAGCTGAGCAAGATGAAATGAAAGAAATTCTTGGTGATGAATATATGGACTATAGCCTGGTTATGGCAAGTACCTTTGGTCTTCCTCTTGGTGATGGAGCAATCCGTGGTCCTTTAAAGAAACTGATCGAGGATTATAATCTTCCACCGGTTGTATTTCACAGTTTCCGTCATAGCAGTGTTACTTATAAGCTGAAATTGAATGGTGGAGACATCAAGGCGGTACAGGGTGATTCCGGCCATGCGCAGGTCAATATGGTTACGGATGTGTACTCTCATATCCTGGATGATGATCGAAGGAAAAATGCAGAGCTTTTTGAAGAAGCATTTTATGAGAAAAAGAATCTGGATCCACAGATGCATGTACAGCAGGAAAATAATAATGCACCTGTTGCTGATGAAGTCGATCCGGAACTTCTGGCAAAAGTATTGGCGAATCCAGAGATGCGGGCGTTGCTCAATTCACTGGCGAAAACGATGAAGTAATGAAAAATAGTGAAAAAATAGTGTAATTTTAGTGAAAAAACGATTCATAAAACGATATAATATATGGATGAAATGAGGATATTTATTGTGTATATGAATATTCTATCTCCATCATTTGATGATAGAATGATGGAGATAAATCTGAAATGAAGGAGATTCCTATGAGAGACTTTGATTTTATTGTAAGTCCTGCGAAGTTGTTAACACCTGAAATTGTTCAGATGGTTAGCAGCATCCATGAACATAAAGGCAAACAGGAATTATTTCTCGAAGCCAATGTAGATGAATTGAAAACACTCTTAGAAGTTGCATTGATTCAGAGTACGGGAGCATCCAACCGAATCGAAGGTCCATCTACTGGTTATGTCCGTATTTAAAAATATGAAAGCAGCTTATAAATTTGCCAGTCAAAAACGCATGGACAAACCGTCTCGTATGCGTTATATTATTTATAG
>NZ_QUFR01000024.1:0-4554 GCF_003478575.1 Dorea sp. AF24-7LB | reverse complement strand
CAATCAGCTAACTTTCAGAGCTTTACAGAGCTTGACAGAGGGGGTATTCAGAATAACTCGAATTGAATCGGAAACAGTTTTATATAGTGTCCCACTTGGGTTTACCTTACCTCAGATTGACAGAGAGTGACAATAGGTTGGAGCTCTCCTAAGCGAGGGGTCGGAGGTTCAAATCCTCTTGGCGACGGGCTTCAAAGCGTTCGAAAATGTTAGCTGGATTAGCTGACAACGAACGCTTTTGTTATTTTCAAATCACGTTCGTGACACAAAATTCCATTCAAAATGAGCAATTTCCAGCTAACATTTGGGTTCCGCTCCGTTGTCACCTCTTATTCGGGGATGTAAATCAGAGAAAAGGCGGGAAAAGAAACAATCTCTCCCAAACTTGCAAACATGAATTAGCTGAAACAGTATTCAATTCTATTAGCTACAGCTAATGGTCAAACAGCAATGTCTGTTTGGAACTTTACTATCTATAAAAGTTCCAGGCAGGCATTTTTTATTTCCTGAATCCTGGAGGAAAGGAGTCAAGATAGCTGATACTTTTTGTGATCGGCCTGGCAGTGAAGATGACAGTACAGACTTATGCGGTTGTCAGAGGGATCCTTGGATTTATATTCACTTTGTTGATTATAGCGACTGCATACTGTTACCATGATTGGGTACAGGTTGCATTCCTGTTTTCGCTGAGTGTAATTCTGTATCTGATCCTGTTTGCAGGAGTGTTTGTAGATACTGTACTGGACATGACAAGAGAACGTATTATTGATTTTATTATATCGTGAGGAGGATATGAAAATGAGTGAAAAGAATGATTTTATACAATTACCACCAATCAAAAAAGACACACCGTCCGAAGTGGTCTCAATGATCTGGCAATATTTGAAATTACCTGAGGAATCCAGAAAGAGAGTGACGGCAGATCTAATTGATGTGGATGAAAATTGTGAGAAGGAAGATTTTCAGATTCCAGATCTCTATGACATCGTTCCAAAAGAAGAAATCGCGGAATTTGAAGAAACTATGCGTAAAATTATAGTAGGAATTATCTCTCAGGCCAGCAGTGTTGCCACCTGGGTGTATGTACAGAAATATGTGAAGCACAAAACTCTGGATGAAATGCTGCAAGAATGGAAAGGGGTAAGCCAGTTTATTATTGTCATGGATACCTGGTTCGAAAGATTGATGGCAGAATAATAGATGCTGTGATAGAATGAAGAAAACGATTTGAAGTGCAAATCGGAAGTTGGAGGATACACGCATGAAAATTGTAATTATTAATGGAAGTGCCAGAAAAGGAAATACGCTGGCAGCAATCAATGCATTTATAAAAGGAGCGTCAGAAAAGAATAAAATTGAAATCATTGAACCCGACAAACTCAACATTGCACCATGCAAGGGATGTGGTGTCTGTCAATGCTCTAAGGGATGCGTCGATAAGGATGATACAAATTCTACAATTAATAAAATTGCTGCCGCAGATATGATTCTTTTTGCTACACCAGTTTATTGGTGGGGAATGTCAGCACAATTGAAACTTATCATTGATAAGTGCTACTGCCGTGGATTGCAGTTAAAAAACAAAAAAGTTGGCACAATTGTTGTAGGTGGTTCTCCCGTAGGCAGTATCCAGTATGAGCTGATTGATAAGCAGTTTGACTGTATGGCAAAATATCTTTCATGGGATATGCTTTTCAAAAAATCATATTACGCAACAGCCAGAGATGAACTTGAAAAAAATAAGGATTCCATGAACGAACTTGAGTGGATCGGAAAAAATTTATAAAGCACACACCAAATTCAAGTTTGTTGAATTAAAAATGAAATAAAGTTCCAGTAATCATAGAGTGTATGGATTCAATTCCATATGCTCTTTTTCTTTACTTAATTTCATGAAAAATGTAAAAATCTAATGTTACGAGTTGCATTAAAAAAACTCGCAAGAAAATTCGTAAGAAAAAAAGTAAAAAAATTTGCTTTTGACCACTGTAAAACATGCTCTGAGCGTTTCGTTATATGAAGGGATAATTTTTCATTCATATTTCAAAGAAAAGAGGATAAAGAAATGTCAGAAAAAAGATGTTATACAGTTCAAGAGTTACAGGAAATCTTAGGAGTCAGCAGACCTACTATTTATAACCTTTTAAAGAAAAAGGAATTCCGGTGGATCCAGTTGGATGGCGGAAAGTATCGCATCTCTAAAAAGAGTTTCGATGACTGGCTCGATAACTTGGAAGAAAGATATTATCAGAGTCTTTTGAAGAGACGTGCAGTTATCAATCCATTGAATAAAACCAGTCGAAATGAATTTGTATCGTCCAGTACGGTCCGGGATGTTAATAAGCTGCTCAGGAACTGTTTTGAACAGGCAGTGAAATGGGAGTTAATGGAGAAGAATCCTTGCACCCATGCGACTGTACCAAAACATAAATCACAAAAAAGAGACATCTGGACAGCGGATACATTAATGTATGCGCTCAGTGTCTGTGAAGATGAGCGATTAAAGCTTGCAATAAATCTATCCTTTTCATGTTCCTTACGACTTGGTGAGCTGCTTGGTCTTACCTGGGATTGTGTAAATATTTCTCCTGAGGCAATTGAAGAAAACCGTGCATATGTCTTCATCAACAAAGAATCACAGCGTATAAGAAAAGAATCGTTGAATGCATTGGATGGAAAAGATGTGTTGTTGGTATTCCCGACAAATCATAAGAAGAATTCTACGGTCCGTATTCTGAAAACACCAAAGACAGAAAGCAGTGTGCGTAAGATATTCTTACCAAAGAGTGTCGCTAATATGTTGGTAGACTGGAAAGCGGAACAGGATGAAATGAAAGAAATCCTTGGTGATGAATATATGGACTATAACCTGGTTATGGCAAGTACCTTTGGGCTTCCTCTAGGAGATGGAGCAATACGTGGTCCTTTAAAAAAACTGATCGAGGACTATAATCTCCCACCGGTTGTATTTCACAGTTTTCGTCATAGCAGCGTTACTTATAAGCTGAAATTGAATGGTGGAGACATCAAGGCGGTACAGGGTGATTCCGGCCATGCTCAGGTCAATATGGTTACGGATGTGTACTCTCATATTCTGGATGATGACCGAAGGAAAAATGCAGAGCTTTTTGAAGAAGCGTTTTATGAGAAAAAGAATCTGGATCCACAGATGCATGTACAGCAGGAAAATAATAATACTACTGTTGCTGATGAAGTCGATCCGGAACTTCTGGTAAAAGTGTTGGCTAATCCAGAGATGCGGGCGTTGCTCAATTCACTGGCGAAGACGATGAAGTAATGAAAAATAGTGAAAAAATAGTGTAATTTTAGTGGAAAAACGATTCATAAAACGATATAATATATGGATGAAATGGAGGTGGATCATGTGATTAAGGTTACGCTAACAAATGAAATTTTAAAAAGAATATCGGAAATAGACGAAAAGCGTTTTTCTCTTAGTACGATAGAAATGCCACCTGTTATAAAAAACAGACTTAGAAAAAACTCTAAGAAAAAAAGTTCCTATGCTTCTAATAAGATTGAAGGAAATCCATTAACTGAAAAACAGGCAAATGAGGCTATTGATAGTGATCCTCACAAACATTTTTTAAAGCCAGAACAGGAAGTTCGTAATTACTTTTTAGCTTTAAATTTTTTAGAAGAAAAACTGAAAAAGAAAGAAGTTTTTTCAAAAGAAATGATTTTAGAAGTGCAGGCAATGGTTGAAAAAGGTGCGTCAAAAGAAAAGATAGGCTTAAGAGGCCCTATGCCACCTGGAATGTTATTTGCAGTATATGATTCCGAAACAGGCGCAGCGGAATATATTCCACCAGAGTATATTGATATTCCAGACTTGTTGGATGAACTTGTTGAATATGTAAATACTACAGATGATCATCCGCTGATTATTGCTGCTGTAGTTCATTATCAATTGGTTACCATTCATCCTTTTGAAGATGGAAATGGAAGAACCGCCAGATTAATGTCAGGCTATATTCTTGATTATTATGGATATGGTTTTAATGGAATAGGTTCTCTGGAAGAATATTTTGCCTATGATCCAGATGAGTATTATGCATCACTGCAAATGGGGTTACCGGCGTTATATTATTCAGGAAGAGAAAACCCTCCTCATCCGGAAATATGGATCAATTATTTTTTGCGGATGATGGAATTGTATTCTAAAAAGGTATATGAATTATCAAAAACATCCGAAAACGACGAGTTAGATGGAAGTCTATCTTATTTAAATGCAAAAGAAAAAGAATTCTTAGCATTTCTGTTAAAAAAGCGATTATATGAGTTTACACCAATTGAAGTAAGCAAAATGCTTGGTGTAACCAACAAAACGATTATTAATCGATGTGCAAAGCTGGTAAATAATGGTTTGTTAATTCCAATCATTGTAAAGACACGAGTCCGATCTTATCGGTTAAGTGATTTTTCAAAGACAAATGAGAAAAAGATTTTGAAAAAAATATCGTAATAAAATATAAAATTTGCCAGTCAAAAACGCATGGACAAACCGTCTCGTATGCGTTATATTATTTATAG
>NZ_QUFR01000023.1:8467-9170 GCF_003478575.1 Dorea sp. AF24-7LB | reverse complement strand
AATGGAAAATACATATATGTGAATTCCTGGGATGCTCTGCGCCAGTATGATGCGGATGGCAAGCTGGTTGCTGAGAGGAAAATGGATGCGGATGGAAGAATTGAAAAGGCATTTCTCGGTAAAAAATATATTTATATTATTTGCAGTACAGGGGAAGATGATTCATATCAGAAGATGTTATATGTAGTGGATGCAGAGAATGTCCGAAAAACGGTGGATTTAGGCGAACTAAAAATGCAGACAGGCAAAGGCGCATTTATAGATTGGGATAAGCACTGGATAGAACATACCAAGATTACGACACCGGATATGGAGCTTTATCATGCAGGCAACTGTAAGCGGGAAAAGACAAAAGACGGAGAAGTGTATTATCGTTTGATGCTTAAGGATACATCTGCGGGAGATTTTTTAGCTACAGTTATGATAAATAAGACAACGGGAGAACGAGTACATCAACTGGATACGGATTTACAAGATGGAAAATTACTGGCATCTTACAAAGACACCTTGTATGCATGGGATTTTCGTAATGAATCAAAGGAGTTTCGTATTTATAAAACAAATGCCGATGGAAAGAGCGAAGAGTTGTATCAGTCAGAAAAATACAAACCGGTAGATATGAAAGTATCCGGAAATATGCTCATGCTTCAACTGGAAGATTACCGTTTTGGTGGCATGGAACATTACACAGGAGCGGATTATG
>NZ_QUFR01000023.1:0-8457 GCF_003478575.1 Dorea sp. AF24-7LB | reverse complement strand
TTTGGTGGCATGGAACATTACACAGGAGCGGATTATGAAGCGGCAAGATACAGTGGCGGTGAACTGATTTACTATGATATGGAGAAGCAGAAGATTACAGCGAAGTATGAACTCGAAAAAGAACAGGCTGTTTTCATGTCAACGGATGCTTATGCGACATTCAAAGATGGTAAGGTGAGCTATTATAAAGCCGGGCAGGATGTGCCGCTTTGGACAAAGAAGATAAAAGGTTACAAGACCGGTAAAGGTGACGAGATTATCCGTTATGATTTCCAGACATATGGAGACAAGCTGTATGTTGTGTACGTGGATGATGAAAGTGGGGAGAATATGCAGATCATGGATGTGATGGAGTTGAACAATTAGTATAAAACATTAGCATGTGTAGATTATTTAGTAGTTATATTAATTAGTAAATAATTGACTAATAAGACAGCAGGGCGATTTCTGAATACATGAAACAGAATTCCCCTGCTGTTTCTAAAAAACTTTGAAATTATATGTCACAAAATGGAGCTGTGGATTGTTACTATATATGTAAGATAAATTATCTGGGGTGTGATTGGATGAAAGAAGGGGGATGAATTATAGTAAGGCAATGTTTACCGCTATATTTATAGTAAGTAGTTTTTGGGAGGAAGATACAGATATGAAAAAAGAATGTATAAATAACGCACGATGGTTTCTGATTTTTGATAAAATATTTGAAATTATTTGTTGCTTTTTTGTTATAGTAACACTTTATGTGTCAATGAATTATATAACCGACATTACACTGGAAGAACAAATCTTCTTGTATGTTTTTATTGCAGCAGTGCTAAGTGTCATAGTGTGTGTTGGACGAATGCATGCGCGTATGATTTATCAAATTAAAATTGAGGATAATGAAATAATATGCTATTGCGGTTGCAAGACAAAAGGAAGAAAATTTGAAAAAGATAATTTAGAGAGTATGGTAGAGACATCGGATAAATACATATTAAAATTTTGCAATGGGAAAAAAATATGGGCAAATAAAAAATATTTCCGACCGGTAATAATAAAAGATAACAAAAGCCATAAAGGTATTTATCCAACAGATTTTGCAGGAGTGAAAGTTGAAAATAAAGAAACAAGGGGAATTATAAAATAATATTCTACTACGAGGGGCAGTGTCTTATGAATTATACAGGAATGATAGTATTTATTATATGTGTGCCATATATTATCCTGAGTATATTTGCAATAGTGCGTTATATAAAGAAAAAGGGAAAAGCCAGCCGGAAAGTCTGGGCAGTCTTTCTTGTGACTAATATTATTGCAGTTCATTTAATTATAAAAAGCATGTCTGGTTCTACGATGACACAAATCAGTGAAAAAGCAGTTTCTGGTGAGCTGGGTACAGAAGTAGATATTCTGGAAAATGAAGGTATGGAGTTAGCGACATTTGATGGAAAGAATCATTATTATCGTGAAGGTAAAAAGATATTTTCTCTGGAAGATAAGAAACACATTGTTACTGTACCAAATGAGTGTCGTAATTTTTCCGTGTCTGATAAATATATATATTGTGCAGTAGCCGACGGAGTGCTGCAATATGAAAAAGAAGGGAAACTAATTCAGAAAAGGAAAATCAGTCAGGGAATATCGGAAATATGGCTTTATACAGGACAGAAGAATCTGTATTGTTATGTGAAAGATTTAAAAGGGATACGGTATGTGTATAGCTTTGATCTGGACGATGTTACAAGACCGGGTGAAATGTCTTCGGAAGTTTTAGATCAGACAACAGACTATTCGGCAGATGGGAATAAGATGTTAGAAGAATACCGGGCGGTGGAATTACCGGATTTATGGCTTCTTATTAATCGGTCAGACAGCAAAGTGCAATGGATGGACAAAGAGAAAGCGTTGAAAATAACTGGCAAAATCGCTGAAGTTGCATTTGTAGACAAACATGAAAAACGGCTTGTATTCACAGAGAATATGGTAGTTAGTTATGATGGTAAAGATTTATATGTACGTGATGACTTGCTGAAAATATCCGGAGAAAACAAATGGAAAGATTATGCAAATAGTATCACGGACAAGTACAGCATCGTGTCTGTAGATGTAAAGAAAAATACTGCCCTTGTGAGATTTATATCTTATGGAGATGATGGGCGGGGCGTGAATCGATCAGGTTCTTTAGCAGAATTTGAAGGCAGTGGATTTGCCTGGATTGATTTATCAACGGGAAAGATTTCACATAAAGTAATCAAAGACAAAGAGCAGGTGCTTGCAGTATCAGATAACTATTATTCGACATTTTGCAAAGGAACTGTAAAACGGTATCAGGTTAAAGATGATAAATGCATCAGGGAAAGTAAAGTGAACGGATATAAGCGGAATGAAGAATATACGGTACAGACCTGTGGAAATGTTGTCTTTGTGTTCGTGCGGCAGCAAAATGGAGATATGAAGCTATTAGATGCTATAGATATTTGATTTACAGAATTGTACGATAGTTAAAGTGAAACAGCAGGGTAATTTCTGGAGGGATGAAACAGAATTTTCCTGCTGTTTCTAAAAGGTTAAATATTATGTGATAAAAAAGATATTTTGTTTATTACTATAAATGTAAGAGGATATATATCTAAGAATTCCTCTGTTCCAACCCAAATTAAGAAATTCTTTCGGATTTTTTAAGCTTTTCTGTAACAAAACAAGAGCAACAAACGTTATTATATATATAACATCATTTTATGCAAAGTGGGGAAAGATATGCAAAAGAGAAGAATATGAAAGTGTTGACAGAGATTTCGCCGGATAATGATGCCGAGTCAGCAGTAAAACATACCGTTCTGCATGCGGCGGCAGAGTGTACAAGCGAAGATATTGCAAAGTATCTGGTGAAGCATGGAGCGGATGTGAACAAGAAGGACGGTGATGGCAACACGGCATATGACATTGCGAAGGAAAATCAGTTTTTTTCGGATGTTGATTTTTTAAAGTAGGAGTGTTTTGGGTGGACACAAAGGAGGTTGAATGAAGTAATGAAAGTAAAAAAGAAATGGATATGTATAATAGTTGGAATAATATTTATATTCTATTTGATTTTAATTATATTTTTTAATATTTTTCCTATTTATTTAAATTCTGCGGTTATGAAAAGTGATTATGCAGAATCAGTGAGTGATGATAAAGCGTGGAAAATATATTTAATTCCAGATTCATTAGGATTTGTGCGAGGCTACATAATTCCAAAAGAAAATCATATGCCAAAAGAGATTACAGTTTTAACAAAAGAATATGGTTCATTTGATAAAGCAACTACAAAAATGTATATAGCTGATGATTTAGAAACGCCAGCAGAAAAAAATATATTAAAAGGGGAAAAAGTATATGATTTTATAGAAGCGGAAAGCGGTGCGGAAGAAAAAACGGAAATACCTATTATCATCAAATGGACCAATAAATCAAATCAGTTAATAGAATCAAAAGCTACTATCAAATATGATAAGTGGAATGCATATGGATGGTTTACAACACTTAAAGTGAAACTGGGCCTGGACGTGTTTTAGTGTATTAGTATAATGCAAATGAGACAGCAGGACTATTTCTGAATACGTGAAACAGAATTTTCCTGCTATTTCTAAAACTTTGAAATTATATGTCACAAAAGAGAGCTATTGTTTGTTACTGCATATGTGGGATTAATTATTCGGACGTGGTTGGATGAGAAATAATACAAGACAACCGTTACCGATGCAAGCGGCAGAAAGAGTATCGAAGTCACAGATGCGGCAGGTCTCATAAAGAGCAGTCAGGATCAGGGGGAAAAGGAAGACGAAAGCATTGCAACTGCTTACAGTTACGACAGACGTGGAAACCAGACAAAGGTTACTTATGAAAATGGAGACTACCGGGAAGATACTTACGATGCAAGGAATCTGAAGACTGTATCGAAATACTATCAGGCAGACGGAACCCAGACATTGCAAACTACTTCTACGAAGACGGCATGGTATCCTATACAACCGGAGCAGATACCGGAGAGAAACGGATCCAGAACCTGTCCGGGCTGGAAGACAATGTGATCTATGCAGAACAGAAAGTAACCGGAAAAGACGGAACAGCATCCGCTTACCAGGACTTCCTGTATACGAAAGATATCCAGGGCAGCACTTCCAGCATCCTGAACAAGGATACAAAAGGCGAACTTTCCTACGAGTATGATGACTTCGGAGAGACCAGTATCCACGGAAGCAGTGCGTTAAAGAATGAGATCTGCTACACAGGCGGTATCTATGATGAAAGCACTGGACTCTATTACCTGAACGCAAGATACTATGATCCTGAGAATGGAAGATTCCTGACGGAAGATACCTACCGGGGAGAGGTGAATGATCCGGATACGTTGCATCTGTATGCGTACTGCAAGAACAATCCGATTAATTATGTAGATCCAAGTGGGCATAAATACAGTCCTCAAAAAGCAGCAAATTATGCATATAAATGGGGAGTACATCCAAATCCAAAATATCACGAATATAGCAAAGATTGCACTAATTTTGTGTCGCAGTGTGTGCATGCAGGTGGAAAAAAGATGAATGTACCACGAGAACCGTTAACGCCAAAAACCGATGAATTAAATATGTTTTGGTATGCTAAACGCACTAAGGATAACGTGTGGCATATAACACGTCCATGGCGTTCGGTAAAAATATTTTATTATTATTGGAAAGTGCATGGGGCAAAAACTATTGTGAAAAGCAAGTTTTCAGAAATAGAAAAGCAGTTTGAGATAGGAGATATTGTTCAATTGCATAGAAACAAAGATGGGTGGTATCATTCGGTGATAATAAGTTGTAAAATAAACGGTAAGTTTAGATATGCTGGACATACTAATAATCATTCTAAAAATCCTGTAAAAAAACTTAAGAACAAGAATAATAAGTGGAGAATTATACGTATAAAATAAAGATGTAACAGAATAAATAAAGAGTAGGAGGAATTGCATTGAAGAAAAAAAAGAAATTAATACTAGGCATAGGAATAGGAATAATTAGTGTATGCATTGTAACGATAGTATCCATTTTAATCTTTTTCCCGGTTTATTTAAATTCTTCTAAAATGAAAAAAGATTATGTTGAGTCTATGACTGATGATAAGATGTGGAAAATATATTTAATTCCAGATTCTTACGGATTTATACGTGGATATGTAGTTTCACAAGCATCAAAATCACCTGAAAAGATAAAGATTTGGACGAAAGAAGATGGAACCGTGTTTAGAACAACTAAGAAAATACATACAGTAGATGGCTTTGATACTCCTGCAAAAAAATATATATTAAAAGGGAAAAAAGTGTATAATTTTATAGAGGCAGAAGCTGGTGCTAGTGAGGATGTAGATATACCTGTTACAATAGAATGGATTGATGAAGGAAATCAATATAGAAAATCTAAAGCTTCTATTAAATATGATAAGTGGAATGCGAATGACTGGTTTACGGTTTTCAAAGTAAAACTCGGTATGGATGTATTTTAAGGAGACCTATATGAAGAAAACAAAAGTAGGATTAATTATAATTGCATTATTAACTATATGTATTTCACAGACGGTATAAAAAGTCTGTTCGGAGAAATCGACTACTATACGATCAATGTCGGTTACTTATTTTAACACTGCTCATAGAGTGTCCAATTGTATATGCATTGGTCGCAGATGAAGTAAAAAATAAAAAAATATTGGGATCATTGCTGTGACTAATGTTGTAATAACGGTGCTTGTAATTATCATTGAACGAATCGCATGTAAAGGCGCATGGATGTAACTGTTAAGTATTTTAAACTGATGATTTGATTATGAAACCGCAGGATAAATTTCGCTGGAAGAAATTGTCCTGCGGTGTTAAGAAGACAACTACGACTTACGGTTATGATTATGCGGGAAATCGATTAAGTACGGCAACTGTAACTAAGAAGAGCGGTGTAGGAAGCAGGAGAAGTGACAAACTACTTCTATGAAGATGGCATGGTATCTTATACAACTGGAGCAGACGCTGGAGAGAAGTTGATTCAGAACCTGTGCGGACTGGAAAACAACGTGATCTATGCGGAGCAGAAAGTAACCGGAAAAGACGGAACAACAGCCTCTTACCAGGATTTTCTGTATACCAAGGACATCCAGGGCAGTACCTCCAGCATCCTGAACAAGGATACAAAGGGTGAGCTTTCTTACGAGTATGACGATTTCGGAGAGACCAGTATCCACGGAAGCAGTGCCTTAAAGAATGAGATCTGCTACACAGGCGGTATCTATGATGAAAGCACCGGACTCTATTACCTGAACGCAAGATACTATGATCCTGAGAATGGAAGATTCCTGACGGAAGATACCTACCGGGGAGAGGTGAATGATCCGGATACGTTACATTTGTATGCATACTGCAAGAATAATCCGATTAATTATGTAGATCCGAGTGGGCATTCATGTATTAGCTCTAAACTAACATTGGGTGATTATTGGAAAATTCATAAACTTGTACAATTGGCATATATGTTTCGTTTGATTGGAATAGGAAGAGGAGCTGATATTGAGGTTACAGTACGTAATGCAAAATCAATGAGAGTGTGTGGTTATTTGGATGTTTATGATGTGACAATGAATCAATATTATGAAGTGAAATCAAAACGGCAATGTAAGAAAAATTGGAAAAATGTGGATCGTCAATTAAGAAAATATGATTCTTCGATAATTGTTGGATATAGCAAAAGAAAGCACATTATAAGAAATATAAGACGTGGAAGGGAAAAAATCTCGGGATATTTTTATTATGGAGCATGGAGAATCACATACGGTTTGAAAAGAAAAGGATTAGTATATTATGCGCAGAAGTTGAACAAAAAGAGACAAAAGCAGTTATCGACAGCAAAAGGGGTAATAAAAATAACATTGACGGCAGGTGTTTGTATAGGTCTTGGTATGTCAACAGGTAACTTAGTGCCTGCACCTATTTGATTAGATATTATATGAGAAGGAGAGATGCATATGAAGATAAATAATATCAAAGGTTCTGCAATTCTTTCGGAAAAAACGTACATAAAAAATGAATATATTGCAATGCAGTTGAAATTTTTTCACGTTTCAGATAAAGAACTGGATTGGATCTGGAAAGTTGTAAAAAAGGAATTTTATGATGATTTGCGGGAGCAGTTTTTTATGCGCTTTGAGAGCGAGGATGAAAATATAAAAGAAAAGCAATTAGATCATTTTCTGGATAAAAAGTCAGATGAAAATGATCTTTCGGCAGAGGGAGAATATAAAGATTCCAGATTTGGAAAAATACGTTCTTTTTCGGGTACAGAGAAATTTTTTGATAAAAGATATGATACAGATCTGGAAGATGAAGATCCTGAAACAATTGAAAAGCCATTGAAGGGACGGAGAAAATTTGAAACAGATGAAGCATTTGTAGAATATGTTCGTGATGTAATGAAAAAAGACAGCTTTCCAATGCAGGTGAAATGTGTGTATCCGGATATTGTCTGGGGTTTTCATGCAGAACGTTGTGATGAGTCAGACGATTATTATGGATATCTCAGCTGTTCTGTGGCTGGAGAATTATTTGATTTTCAATATGATGAAGTAGCACAGGAATTACAGAAGGTGTTCTGGAAAATAAGTGCCCAAATAAAGCAAGTGACAGGAAATATTTATCTGATACCGGATTCTGTATCAAGTTATGGACCGCCATATAGTGAGCTGTTTGCGGCAGATCTTTCAGAAAAATATGATGTATTTCCGGATGGGATATTTTTACTCGGTGGAATCGAGTGGTTTAACTATGTACCATATGATTTGCTGAATAAGTATGAGTTGAATTTTGCAGAAAATAAAGATAATCAAGTTATACTAAAAAAATCTGAAAACGGATATTCTTTCATTATCAATAAATCAATTGCAGAAGTGACAGTCGAAGATCGGAAACATATGCGAAAAAATTATCTGGATTCATTTTTAATGAAAGCACCTGCGGTTCTGGTATACGATCTGGAAGATGAACAGTTAAAAGAGCAGGGGCAGAATGTGCCATTATTTGATGAAGAATTGCAATTGCATGTAGAAAATTGGAATGGCAGAAAGATGTATGGAATTAAATATGTACCGATGGTTTATCCGTCAATTTTAATGTAAGTTTTCTAAAAAATAATAGGAATAAATACATATAAACAAAGTAGAGGGGTTTTCTGGATATATAGAAAGTCTCTCTTTCCGACCAAAATTAAGAAATTCTTTCGGATTTTTTAAGCTTTTCTGTAACAAAACAAGAGCAACAAACGTTATTATATATATAACATCATTTTATGCAAAGTGGGGAAAGATATGCAAAAGAGAAGAATATGAAAGTGTTGACAGAGATTTCGCCGGATGATGATGCCGAGTCGGCAGGCGATGAGGACGAATCAGCAGTAAAACATACCGTTCTGCATG
>NZ_QUFR01000022.1:0-10918 GCF_003478575.1 Dorea sp. AF24-7LB | reverse complement strand
GCTTTACAGAGCTTGACAGAGGGGGTATTCAGAATAACTCAAATTGAATAGGAAACAGTTTCTAATAGTATCTCATATGGGTTTACCTTACCTCAGATTGACAGAGAGTGACAATAGGTTGGAGCTCTCCTAAGCGAGGGGTCGGAGGTTCAAATCCTCTTGGCGACGGGCTTCAAAGCGTTCGAAAATGTTAGCTGGATTAGCTGACAACGAACGCTTTTGTTATTTTCTAATCACGTTCGTGACACAAAATTCCATTCAAAATGATCCATTTCCAGCTAACATTTGGGTTGCATTCCTGTTTTCGCTGAGTGTTATTCTGTATCTGATCCTGTTTGCAGGAGTTTTCGTAGATACTGTACTGGATATGACAAGAGAACGTATTATTGATTTTATTATATCGTGAGGAGGATATGAAAATGAGCGAAAACAATGATTATATTCAGTTACCACCACTAAAAAAAGACACACCAGCCGATGTGGTAGCATTTATGTGGGAGTACATGAAAGTACCGGAGGATTCAAGAGAAAAAGTTAAGAATCTGCTTAAAGATGCAAATGAAAATGGAGTAAAAATAAGTCATCAGGCACCACACTGTATGATGTTGTTCCGAAAGAAGAAATTGCTGAATTTGAAGAGCTTATGCGCAAAACCATAGCTGAAATTGTATCAGAAGCCAGTAGCGTTGCCTGTTGGGTGTATGTGCAGAAATATGTGAAGCACAAAATCCTAAATGAAATGCTGCAAGAATTGCCAGATGTAGGTCAATTCATCCTAGCTATGGATACCTGATTTGAAAAACTGATGGAGAAATAATCTAGGAAAATAGTTTAAAGTTTACATGTTATGATCATGTATGAAGTTGGAACGAAATAAAAGAATTGTGCTATACTATTGTTTAAGAAAAAAACTCATTGACATATTTCAATCTATTTAGGAGGATAAACGATCATGTGTACAGCAGCAACTTATAAAACAAAAGATTTTTACTTGGGACGAACCCTCGATTATGAATGCTCTTATGGTGATCAGATAGTAATTACACCACGTAATTATGCGTTTAATTTTCGCCATGTTGGCGATATGAAAAATCATTATGCAATTATTGGAATGGCTCATGTTGCAGAGGATTATCCTTTATGAAAACCATCAGATCAGTGCAGTAGATATGCATGTAGAAAATCTGGATAGTGATAAAATAATTTGTTATCCAGTAATTCAAGGAGAACGAATCAACTATCAAAATAAATAATGTTTTGAAATCAGGGATGAGGTAGAAAGGAAAGTTCCATGACAAAAGATAAAGTAAAAAAACTCAGGATGGACAGTCCGGAATCACTACAGTTTTTAAATAATGCTACAAAATTTTATAATTTAATGATGATGTATCGTTGTGCTATTCGGGAGATACAAACTAAACTTGAGGTTTTGGATGATGAATTTTCAGTTGAGAACAATCGAAATCCTATTTCTTTTATAAAAACAAGAATTAAGAAGCCCAATAGTATTTACGATAAACTGCAGAAGATGGGATATGAATTTACAACAGAAAATATACAGACATATCTCAATGATGTAGCAGGCGTTCGAATAGTTTGTGCGTTTATTGACGATATTTATATGATATCAGATTTGATTACCCAACAGGATGATATTAAAGTTATTGAAATAAAAGATTATATAAAAAATCCAAAATCGAATGGTTATCGAAGCTATCATATGATTGTTGAAATACCAGTATTTTTTGCTAAGGGTAAAACACCTATGCGTGTAGAATTACAGATTCGAACCAATGGTATGGATTTTTGGGCAACATTGGAACATCAACTTCGCTATAAAAAAGGAATTGAAGAAATGCCTGGCTATGATGAGATAAGTGAAGAATTACTTCATTCTGCAAGAGCTATCATTGAAGCAGATAATGAAATGCAGAGAATAAAAGACAAAATTGGTATGTTCCATGAAATTTAGGGAGAAAACTAAGCAAGTAGGAAGGTGGAATATATATGAAACAAGATACTTTAGAGGGCAAAGCAAAAACAAAAAATGGGGTAAAGCGGCTATGTTTTTCCATAATCTGCATTCTTCTGGAAGTGATTTTTATTATTACTATCGTAACACGCTTGAATGAATATGCAGAAATCATAAATTTATTTACAAGGATTTTGAGTGGGATCTTGGTTTTGGGATTGTACGCATCAAATAAGACATCCTCTATGAAAATGCCTTGGGTCATCTTAATTCTAATTTTCCCAATTATGGGTGTAGGCCTGTATTTGTTGATTGGTTTGAATGGTGGCACACATAAAATGCGTGAGCGATATGCAGAAATTGATAGCAAATTGTTACCAATGCTTCCGGACAGTCAGGAGTGTTTGAGCAGAATAAAAGAAGCAATTCCGAAAGCAGGAAATATAGCAAGTTACATACAAAGAAATTCGCAGTATCCAATCTATCAGAATACGGATATTGTGTATTTTGATGAAGCAGTGAAAGGATTAGAGGCACAGCTTAAGGATTTGGAGAAAGCACAGAAGTTTATCTTTATGGAATATCATGCGATAGAAGACGCTGAAGCATGGCATAAGATTCAAGATGTTCTGGAAGAGCGAGTAAAAGCAGGTGTGAAAGTTAGAGTATTCTACGATGATATGGGTTCTATAGGCTTTATTAACACAGATTTTGTGAAAAAGATGGAGGCAATAGGAATTCATTGCCGTGTATTCAATCCATTTGTGCCAGGTTTAAATCTGTTTTTGAACAATCGTGATCATAGAAAAATAACAGTTATTGATGGAAAAGTCGGATTTACAGGTGGATATAATCTAGCAAACGAATATTTTAATTACACACACCCGTATGGACAGTGGAAAGATACAGGTATTCGTTTAGAAGGAGATGCTGTTCAGTCGCTTACGGTGACATTTTTGGAAATGTGGAATGCAGTAAGTGATAAGGATGCTAATGATTCTGATTTTAGTAAATACCTTTTCCACTATGATTATGCGGCACAGCAAACTGGGTTTGTTCAACCTTATGCAGACAGCCCTATGGATAATGAACAAGTAGGAGAAGAAGTTTATATCAGTATGATAAATAAAGCTGAAAAATATTGTTGGTTTATGACTCCATATCTAATCATAACAGATGAAATGACGCATGCGTTATGTCTGGCTGCTAAGCGAGGGGTAGACGTAAGAATTATCACACCTGGTATTCCTGATAAAAAATTCATTTATAATATAACTCGTTCTTTTTATCATGGATTAGTTAAACATGGTGTTCGTGTTTATGAGTGGACTCCTGGTTTCTGTCATGCAAAAATGAGTGTGGCAGATGACTGTATGGCAACTTGTGGAACAATTAATCTGGATTATCGAAGTTTATATCACCATTTTGAAAACGGCTGTTTTATGGCAGATTGTCAGGCAGTTGTGGAAATAAAAAATGATCTGATAAGAACGATGGGAGAATGTCGTGATGTGACAGACCAATATCAAACCGGACAAGGTGCATATTTGCGACTGGGACAATTATTTATGAGATTATTTGCTGGATTGCTATAAGAATCTGATGAAACGACCTTTCAAAAAACAGTTGATTTAGAAGTTAACTGTTTTTGAAAGGCCGTTTTTGCTATATCTAACAGTCTGTTGTACAAAGAAGATTTTGCATGGATGAAAAAAATAAACCTTGTTGAGGTTAAATTGAGATTGACTTTGTATTGTATAAGTATGAAATAAAAAGGAATCAAGTGATGTACAATGAAAAAGCATAAAATATGTAAAATCCTTCTTGTTATACTGGCAATTTTTTTATGTGTGGCTTTTTATGAATTGCTCGGAATCTGCGTTGCATATAAAAAGCAGCCGGAAGTGTCCAATACAACCAAAAAAGAAACAAAAAATGGGTCACGGAACGAATGCAGTGAAAATACAGAACGGGCAGTAATCATAGAAAAGAATCCAGAAGCGCTTTTACAAAGAGTGCGTTTGATCAAGAATGCAAAAAAGGAAATTATTCTTTCTACTTTTGCATTTCAATCCGATGAAAGTGGAAAATTGATTTTAGGAGCACTGCATGATGCGGCAGACAGAGGTGTACATATTCGTCTGTTAGTAGATGGAATGGAGAGCTGGATTGATATGGAAGGAAATCCGTATTTCTATGGATTATCTTCCCATGAGAATGTTGAAATTAAACTGTATAATAAGGCCAATCCGTTGAAACCGTGGAAAATGATGGGTAGAATGCATGATAAATATTTGATTACGGATGGAAAGAGATATATTCTTGGGGGAAGAAATACATACAATTATTTCCTGGGTGATTTTCCGGGGCATAAGAACTATGACAGAGACGTGTTAGTGGTTTGCGATGAACCTGAGAAAGAAAATTCAGTTAACCAGTTGTCAGAGTATTTTGAAACCATATGGAAGCAGGAAGACAGTGGTTATTTTCATAACAATAAAAAACTGGCAAATAGAAAATCTGTAAAGAACGCAGTTTTAGAGCTGCAGAACAGCTATCAGAAATATTTTGAAGAGAATAAGGAAAGAATCTGCGAGACCGATTATACGGACGAAACTTTTGAGACAGAAAAGATTACATTAGTGTCAAATCCTATTCACACAGGTTCCAAAGAACCAGTAGTGTGGTATCAGTTGGGAGAATTGATGAAAAATGCAAAAAATCGTGTGAAGATCCACACGCCATATATTATCTGTAATGATATGATGTATAATACATGGGAGGAGATTGCAGAGACCGTTTCAGATTTTTCTATCATGACAAATTCAGTTGCGAATAATGGGAATCCATTTGGGTCTGCCGATTATGCGAAAAACAGAAATAGAATCTTAAGTACAGGAATTAATATCTGGGAATATGAAGGTGGTTATTCATACCACGGAAAAAGTATTCTGATTGACGATGATCTGTCTGTAATCGGTTCCTTTAATATGGACATGAGAAGTGCTTATCTGGATACGGAACTGATGCTTGTAATACGCAGTAAAGATATTAATAAACAGTTAGAAGAAGGCATGATGGAATATGAAAAAGTGTCCCGCCAGATATTAGAAGGCGGAACTTATAATGATCCGTATCATGTAGAGCCAATTGAATTAACAAAGAAACGTCAGAGAAATATATTTTTGGTACAACATCTGCTTGGATGGGCAAGGTACCTGTTTTGATGAAGGAGGAAGAAAAACGTGTTTCAAATATTAATTGTAGAAGACGATAAAGAATTAAGTCAGCTATTCCAAAAAGTGCTTGAGAAGAATGGATATCAGGTCAAAAGTGCATCAGATGGGGCACAGGCATTAGAGGTATTGGATAGGGAATATATTGATCTGATCATTTCTGATATTATGATGCCGGTTATGGATGGTTATGAACTGGTATCGGAACTTCGTTCAGCAGGATATCAGATACCAGTACTTATGATCACTGCAAAAGGTTCCTTTGATGATATGCGCCAGGGATTTCTTTCGGGAAGTGACGATTATATGGTAAAACCGGTAAATGTGAATGAAATGGTTTTGAGAGTCGGGGCATTGCTTCGTCGTGCGCAAATATTGAATGAACACAAAATTGTGATCGGTTCAACAGAGTTTGATTACGATGCAATGACGGTTGCAACGGATAAGGAAAGTCTTGTTTTACCTAAAAAAGAATTTCTACTTTTGTACAAGCTTGCAGCTTCGCCAGGCCGAACATTTACAAAACAACAGTTAATGGATGAAGTATGGGGATATGAGACAGAGGCAGACCCACATACAGTAGAGGTACATATAGGAAGAATCAGAGAGCGTTTGAAAGACAATCCGGATTTCGAAATTGTAACCATGCGTGGAATTGGATACAAGGTGGTGAAAAAATAATGGAACAAAAGAAAAAAAAAGAATTGCGGATCCGATCCTGTCTGACTGGTGCAATCTGGCTGGCACTTGTATTTTCAACAGTCATATCTGCTTTATTATTTGCTTTTTTGAATCATTTTTTTAATCTGCCGGGCAGCATATCTGTGCTTGGCTGGCTTTTAATTTTCAATACATTGATTGCAGGGCTGATCACTTCCTTTATCAATGCAAAGTTACTGGAACCAATTACCAGACTTAGTAAAGCAATGAAGGAAGTTTCTCAGGGAGATTTTGAACAGCATTTGGAAACGAACAGCCGTATAGCAGAAGTTGGAGAATCTTATCAAAGTTTTAACGTTATGACAAAAGAACTTCGTGCAACAGAGGTGCTGCAGATGGATTTTGTATCTAATGTTTCTCATGAGTTTAAGACCCCGATTAATGCCATTGAAGGATATACAATGCTACTTCAGGGAGAAGAACTGTCTCCGGATCAAGAGGAATATGTAGAAAAAATCTTATTTAACACCCAAAGACTTTCCGGATTGGTTGGTAATATTTTGCTGTTATCCAAGTTAGAGAATCAGAATATACCAATGAAAAAAACAGAATATCGTCTGGATGAACAGATCCGCCAGGCATTTCTTTCATTGGAAACAAAATGGACAGAAAAAGAAATTGGTTTTCAGGTAGAATTGGAGGAAGTTAAATATACTGGGAATGAAGGACTTTTTATGCATATCTGGATAAATCTTTTGGATAATGCGATTAAGTTCAGCCCTTCAAAGGGGACAATTACGATGTTTCTGAAACAAGAACAGGATTCTGTTAAGTTCATTTTGGAAGATGAAGGACCAGGAATAGAGGATGATGTAAAATCCAGAATATTTGACAAGTTCTATCAGGTAGATGGATCTCATAAAGCAGAAGGAAATGGCCTAGGTCTTGCACTTGTAAAACGGATTGTAGATAGTGCCGGAGGAACAATTAAAGCAGAAAACCGTGAATATGGTGGATGCAGATTTGTTATAGAGCTGCCAAAGCAGAAAGATGAGATTATATAGTTTTAAGATAAATTAGAAGATGGGAGAATTTATATGACATTTTATCAGGAGTTGCAGTTAAATCAGGCAGGTTCTAAAAACCTGTTGAAAAAGAGTGAAACATTAAAAGAAAAATTATATCATATGTGGGTATATCTGGTGAAGATAGCTGTTACAATGGCATTTTGTTTTTTCTTTGTTAGTATTTTCAGCATCCTATTTGGAAATGAGAACAGCATTGTAGGTGTAGTAGTCTTATTATGTCTCATGGTGTTTAGAAATGCGGATCTGGGGATCCACACCGGACAATCTACGATGCTTTTGGCTTTGTTCTTTGTAATTATGACTGTATGTCCGCATTTAGCAAATCAGTTTTCACCGGTATTGGGAATGCTGTTAAATATTGCGGCACTGGATGTGTTGATTCTGTTCGGATGCCATAATCCATTCATGTTTAATCAATCTACATTGGCTCTTGGGTATCTGCTGCTATATGGTTATGATGTTACGGGAAAAAGCTATCAGATGCGATTAGTCGGAATGGCTTTAGGTGCAGCACTTACCTGCTTTGTATTTTATCGAAATCATAAAAACAGAACTTATAAAAGAAATCTGAAAGATCTGATACAAGAATTTGATATCACTTCTTCCAGAACAAAATGGCAGATATGTCAGATTTTATGCGTACCGATTGTCCTTTGCATTGCAGAACTTTGTAATATGCCACGTGCAATGTGGGCTGGTATTGCGGCCATGTCCGCGATTTTGCCGTTTATGGAAGATATGCACTACAGAGTCCGTAAAAGGATTGTCGGAAATATTGCAGGTGTTATATGTTTTACAGTATTATATTTTCTGCTTCCTTCGTCAATCTATGCATATATAGGAATTCTTGGTGGAATCGGTGTAGGATTTTCAGCACAATATGGCTGGCAGGCATTATTTAACACATTTGGTGCTTTAGCCATTGCTGCAGAGACTTATGGACTACAAGGAGCGGTTAGCCTTAGAGTGATTCAAAATGTTTTTGGTGTTGTATTTGCTTTAGCATTTTGTGTTATATTTTATTGGTTTATGTCTAAAAAAAAGGAAAGTGAGGTGACCGTAAATGCAGAGTGAAGTGAATCAGGAAGAAAATTTGAATAGAATTATTACGGTTCCTAATCTTCTTTCTTTTTTTCGGCTTTGTCTGATTCCGGTAATTATATGGAGTTATTGTGTAAAGAAAAATCCTCTGTTAGCTGGTGAAATCTTATTGCTGTCTGGTCTTACGGATCTTGCTGATGGATATATCGCAAGAAGATTCCATAGGATTAGTAATTTAGGAAAAATACTTGATCCGGTGGCTGATAAGCTGACACAGGCAGCGATGTTAATCTGTCTGTTTACTCGTTTTCCGCATGTGCTTCTTTTAATCGTAATAATGGCAGGTAAGGAGCTGTATATGGCAGTTAGTGGATGTCTTGTGATACGAAAGACAGGAAAAGTACATGGTGCAGACTGGCATGGAAAGATAGTAACCTTTTTATTATATGGAACTGCAGCGGTGCATATTATATGGTTCCACATTACACCGATGGTATCAGATTTGTTGATTGGTTTGTGCGCTATAATGATGGTCATATCGGTCGCTCTGTATATTATCCAGAATACCAGGACTCTTAAGAGAGAGAATGTATAAGCAATTTTATATTGCAATGACTAGAAAAATATTTAGGAGAAGATAGATATAAACAGTAAGGATCAATGGAGTACTGACACCGGTACTGCTTCGCATGGATGATAATGAAGAATATGAAATGGTGTTCGGTCACAGAAGAATGCATGCAGCACAGCTGGCAGGACTTACGACAATTCCGGCAATCGTAAGAGAATTACCGAATGATGATGCCATTGTGGCAATGATGGACGCTAACATTCAGCGAGAGGAACTGTTGCCGAGTGAGAAAGCTTTTGCTTATAAGATGAAACTTGAGGCAATGAAAAGGCAGGGAATCAGAGCAGATTTAACTTTGTCTCAAAATGAGACGAAGTTGAGATCGGATGAAGTCTTGAGCAAGCAAGTTGGGGAAAGTAGAGCTCAGGTACAAAGATTTGTACGATTAACAGAGCCTATTCCGGAACTTCTTGATTTGGTAGATAACAAGAAGCTTCAATTCACGGTTGCCGTTGATATCTCTTACATCGATAAGGAAATACAGGAATGGATCTACGAATATATCAGTGATACTGGTCTAATAAATCCAGTTCGACATCTGTAAGACGTAATCCTATAAAATGTCTGTGATTCAGTTCTTTATCTTTTTTTTTGTTCTCATACTCCTCCTTCCGTTGAGACTATTCCTCCTACCGGGAGTCCACGTATTTTAATATCGGCTGCCCCTTCCGATATTAGAAATAGTGCTGTGAACACCTTTAGGTGGAACCAACAGACAAGTGAAACGTCTGTTATTGAGAGGGTATGGGGAGATCCCCATCAAGATAAATCCCATAGGAGAACAGGATGCCAAATGGCAATACTGTTAAACATGGGTGGATCTTGCTCTGTATGTGTACCCTTCTATATAACGAAACGCTCAGAGGCTGTTTTACAGTGGGGGAAAAGAAAAAATATCAAAAAAATGATGATTAATGGTGAGCTTGTGATAGAATGAAAAAAAGAGAAAAGCATAAAGGATGTAGTTGTGGAGAAAATTTGTTATGATTAGAAAGTTGCTAAACGGAGATATCGATAGAGTTGCTGACATATGGTTAAAGACAAATCTGAAAGCACATTATTTTATTTCCAATCAATACTGGAAGAGTAATTATGAATTAGTAAAAGAAATGATGTCACAATACGAAGTTTATGTGTTTGAAGCAGATAAAATGATACAAGGATTTGTAGGATTAAATGATGAATATATCGAAGGTATTTTTGTCTCTGATGAGATGCAGTCATGTGGCATAGGTAAGCTTTTATTGGATTATATTAAGGATAAAAAAGTCAGATTACAATTAAATGTATACCAGAAGAATATCAGAGCAATTTCTTTTTACCAAAGAGAAGGGTTCATTATTCAATGTGAAGGTTTGGATGAAGCTACTGGTGAAAAAGAGTACACCATGCTATGGAAACGAAAATAGAAATCGAAATTTGAAGGTGCGATTGATGAAAATTATTGAAGTTAAAGAGAATAAAAAACAATATCTTGATTTGCTCCTATTAGCAGATGAGCAGGAAGATATGGTTGACCGTTATCTTGATAGCGGCAAGATGTATGTACTTGATGATAATGGGGTCAAGTGCGAGTGTGTCATAACGGATGAAAAAAATGATATACTCGAAATCAAGAACATTGCTACAGTTCCAGAATATCAAGGGAAAGGTTATGCAAGAGCCTTAATTGAGTTTATTGTTAATAATTACAGAGAACAATACGCCATTCTGCAAGTCGGAACAGGCGATAGCCCACTGACAATACCATTTTATGAAAAGTGTGGTTTTGTCCGTTCACATATTATATCAAATTTCTTTATAGATAATTACGATCACCCAATCTACGAGAGCGGAGTACAGTTAGTAGATATGGTGTATTTGCAAAGACCTTTATAATTAACTTCCAGTTGTTGAACTGAATCCGAAAAGCATTAGGGCGCAGAGGAGATAGAATCCTTTGTGTAAAAGACTAACGAACATATTTAATGAAACATCGGAACCATCTTCTTTTTGTTGTCTACCTATAATAACGATTGGAGTAGTCGATTATAGACACTGCAATCAAAAAAATCTGAAAATATATTTATCAACATTACATAAAAGTGTGTAGATGCACATAAAATGGGAATACATATTGAAATTCAGGTCGTTCTGTGATAGAATCTCATTACTAAAAAGTGTGCAGATGCACGGAAATGGGGAGTGTAACGATGGAGATTAAGAGAGACGCTTACCTACAGCAGCTGATTGAGCGAAAAGATAATGGAATGATAAAGGTGATTACCGGCATTCGTAGATGTGGCAAATC
>NZ_QUFR01000021.1:0-12237 GCF_003478575.1 Dorea sp. AF24-7LB | reverse complement strand
CAAAGTGAAAACTGCGCCACAGCCTTCGCAGGCCATCGCGCAGCGATTTAGTTCAATTCCGGTTTATAGAGTTAAAAAATATAAGTGAAGGAGGCATGTATTATGAAAAAAGTAATCTATCTGCTTGTATTATGTATGGTGCTAGGAATGGCTGGATGTGGAACGAATCAAGAAAATAAAGAACCTGTGTCTGGAAATGTGTCCGTAGAAATAGAAAATAAAGAAAATGATGATGTAGTACAAAATGAGCAAACAGCAGATACTGGCTCATATCCTTCATGTGTTATGGTTGATGGTGTTATATATAAAGACACAGGATATGTAGCGTCAATGCCTGGTTGCGGAACAATGGATGGAGAAATTGTGTCAACAGTGGCAGGGACAGAGTTACCATCTGAAAATAATCAATCAAATTTCGGAAGCGGATATCATTATCAAAGGAGTTCTGAAGGTCAGCTCATAGTAGTCATTGATGACGAACGAATCATATTTAGAGATATTGAAAAAGATGATACGTCTATTCCAATAGAGGTTATCAATTTTAATGCAAAAGTAAAAGAAATTACCGATGATGGAGAACTTCTTGTAACGCATGTGAGTACAGCTGAAGGCTTTTGTCAGATGAATGATGGAGAGTATTATGTATCGGCAGAAAATTTAGCGGAAGATGTTCAGGTGGGAGATATCGTTACAATATGGTTTAATGGAATGATTCAAGAAACATACCCTGCTCAACGGGGCGGTGAATTAAGAAAACATTGAAGCAAGGGACGGTATAGCCAAACGGCTATGCCGTTCTTTGCTGTTTTTGAGTTGTATTTTGGGCTTTTTCTTTTGCCCGTTCAAAATCAAATGCACCGATGAAGTTATAAACAATCGTGATTTCCCTTGTCTTGGATTTCTTATCGGTATGGGAAACCTCGATACGGTCTATAAACTCCCGCAAAATGGAAGCGTCAAGTTCCTGCATATCGGTGTACTTCTTTACGACGCTGATAAACGCCTTAACGTTGGTTTTTTGCTTTTCCTGCTGCTTGATTTCTTCCCGCAACACTTCTGCCATTGATTTTAAGTTTTCCTGCTCCAACTCATAATCACGGGACATTTTGATAAACCGTTCATCTGATAATTTCCCGGTTACATTGTCCTCGTATAAATGCTTGAACAGGTTATCCAATTCGGCAATCCGGCTTTCGGCTCTGGAAAGTGTTTCGCGCTTGCGAGAAAACTCCGCGTCGCGCTCCCGTAAACGGCTGTCCGCTGCTTCTTGGATAAACTCGGCTTCGTACTGCGTTACATACTCGATTGCTTCCCGCAAGTTCCGCAAAACAATTTCGTGCAGGACAACATTTTTAATGGAATGGGTCGTACACAAATCTTTGCCTTTCCGATAGGTCGAACAGATAAAATACTTCTGTTCTTCGGTAAAGTTCGTTGCGCGGCATTGATACATCTTGCCGCCGCACTCTGCACAATAAAGCAGCCCGGAGAAAATACCCATATCGCCCATTTTGGTAGGACGGCGGCGTGATCGGCGTATGTTCTGCACAATGAGGAATACGCTTTCTTCCACAATCGGCGGCTGCGTGTTCTCAAAGATCACCCATTCCGACGGGTCGTTCCACAACTTCTTTTTGCTCTTGTAGGATTGCTTGCGGGTCTTGAAGTTTACGGTATGCCCTAAATACTCTATGCGTTCTAAAGTGCGGGAAACCGTTTCATTTGTCCATTTATATGGGTTAGCCGTTGGCTTGTTGGTAACAGGCCGCCCCTTTGCTTGGGAGTAAGCTGTCGGATTATAGATTTCGTGCTTTTCTAACCATTTTGCAATCTGCGTCGGTCCCATGCCGGAAACGCACAATGCGAAAATCTGCTGCACAACGGCTGCGGCTTCCTCGTCTATAATCCACTTCTTTTTGTTGTCCGGGTCTTTCATGTAGCCGTAAGGCGGGATTGTGGTAAGATGTTCGCCGGATTTACCTTTTGATTGCCAAGTAGCGCGTATCTTCTTTGAAGTATCGCGGGCGTACATCTCATTGAACACGTTGCGGATTGCGGTAAACTCATTTTCGCCCCGCGTACTGTCTACTCCGTCGTTGACAGCGATAAAATGCACGCCAAAATCGGGAAACAGCATATCGGTATAAAAACCGACTTGCAAATAATCTCGCCCAAAACGGGACATATCCTTGACGATAACGCGCTTGATTTTCCCCGCCTTAATATCGGCTAACATACGCTGAAAGCCGGGGCGGTTGAAGTTTGTACCGGAATATCCGTCGTCCTCGTCATAGTGCCGATAGGCAGTAATCCCATGCTCCCGGCAGTACCGTTCCAAAATCTTCTTTTGGTTTGCAATACTGTTGCTCTCGCCCTCTAATTTGTCCTCTTGCGAAAGTCTTTCATATAAAGCCGTTATACCCTCGTCCTGCGTGTCCTGCTGCTGATCGCGCACATAGAATTGCAAGACATTGTTTGAAATGACTTCGCGGACTTCCGCGCTTAACACTTTGGGGGCTGCAATCTGCTGAAAGGAAAAAGTGTTACTCATCTGCGCTCACCACCTTTCGCGGCAAGTGCAGCGTTCCCGTTCCGGCTTGCGTAGTAAAGAAGTCTTTGCATTTGATTGTCAAGGTACAAAGTATCTGTTTGAAGTGCCGCACGAAAATAGTATGCGGTCAATTTATCCGACTGTTTCATGTTACCTCCTATTCCGACAGCCGGACAAACAGGTTATATATATTATACCACATAACCCGCCGCCCGTCTGCAATAGGAGAGTATTTTCGGCATTATACCGGGCTTTTTTCTCGTTTTAGGTCATTGTGGATTAGGCGGCGTACCTTTGTCGCGGCGTCCTCTTTTACACCGTCTTTTACAACGGCTTTGACGATATAGGTTATATCCCCGATCTTGTATTCGCGTACAATCGGGGATTTTGCTTCTTGTTTATTTGTTTGTTCCATAGTAGAAAATCCCCCTTTCGTGGGATAGAAAGAGAATATTAAACTGAAAAGGCAAAAACGGGCGGTTGTTAGCTGCAACCTCACGGGAGTTTCACCCCGGCCCATGCTTATGGGTGCGCCGCGCAATACTTTGAGGGTGTTCAACGCGGGAGTATCATTGTGCCGCCTTGTATGTCGTCGCCCACAAGCTGCTAAACTTGTTTTACGGCGAGGTAGTTCTCGCTCGGCTTTCCCCGTAGGGGGAAAAGCTGTCATGGCGTACCCGCCGACTGGCTCGGTACAGACGGAATGTACCCGTTGCCTGTTATGCTGCGCACCAAAGGCCGCTTTCTTTGTCAAAGAACAATAGGCTTTGTCGGCCTGCAAAAGCACATCAACAGCGGATATGCTTTTGCGGAACGACAAATAGCCCATAACGGGAAGCGTGGAAAGGGGACACGCTCCCCGCATGGGCTAAAAGATTATCCTACATGAAAAGCAAGGGTGCGGGTAATAAGGCGCACTTGCAGCCTGTTACGCATTTCCTCGTCCACATAGGAATAGGTATTGCCCGCGTCGTCTTTCAGCGTGCGGGTACAAAGTTTCGCTATGTAACCCTCGTAGTGCTTCAAGATCGCGCACATGGCGGTTGTGTCGCCGTTTGCCGCTGCGGAAATGACAGGGAACGGCAACAGATTTTCAGACTTCCTAACGGTATTCATCATCTGCTTTTCCCTCCAAATACTGTTTGATTTTCGCAAGCGCGGATTTCCTGTGCCGGAAAACCGTCGTGCGTACAACATTCAGCAGTTCGCCAATTTCCGCGTCGCTCATATCCAAGAAGTAGGACAAAAGGATAATGTCGCGTTTCCTTTCGGGCAAAGCGTTAAGGGCTTCGGCAAGCAGTTCATTTTTGACGAGTACATCAAAGCCGGACACTTGAAAACGGAAATAATCGCTTTCGTATTCGTCCGTTGTGAAAAGCTGCGCGAGTTCGCTTTCGCTCAAATCCGAAAAAGTAACTTCGCGTGCTGCGCGTTTCGCAAGAGTGCGACGGTGGCTTTTCGCTTCGCCGACCAAAGTTTTCTTTGCTAATGCGTCGTACTGATGTTGTATTCTTTCCTTGTCGGAAGAAGATAGCTCCATAGAGTTCACCTCCTTCCCGCGTGGAGTAGAGGACGGGAGTTAAGGGCTTGTCCTCTCTGCCCCTTTCGCTCCGTACCCGTTCGGGAGATGGCTCTTGAGTGCGCTTTTCAGAAAAAAGTTGAAAAAAGCAAAATGCGCCCGTCCGCAAGACGCGGACGGGCGCAAAGGAAATGTAAGCAGTAGCTAAATGTATTGACAGTTCACATTCATAGCCGGAATATCCCGCTTGCGGAGCATAGCTTTTTTTGACCGCAAAGCATTAGGCGGGTTACAGTAAATAAAAATGGACACGGCGATACCTCCCCGATACCGCCGTATCCTTAAAAAAGGGCGACTTTAATACACTACCCGCAATCCATTCTATAATAGGGAACAGCGGCTTTTGCGCAATATTAAATAAAAAAGCCGATAACACATAGGTTTTTTGACCTAATGCGTTATCGGCTCTGCGTCTATGCGTCTGGCACTTTTAATCATTTTTTTTTGAATTTATTATATGTGTTAGCTAACTGTCCACAAGCCGCGTTAATCTCTCTGCCATGAGAAACTCTCATAGTAACTTCAAGTCCTGCTTGCTCTAATTGATGTTTGAATGCAACTATTTCCCGTTTCTGTGGTGCTTTAATTCTTGAATTGCTTGTTGGGTTGTATTGTAACACGTTAATCATAACTTTTTTGCCCCGAAACCATTTTGCAAGTTGTCTTACATCTGAGGGCCGGTCATTTATACCCGGTAAAAGCAAATACGCAAAGACAATTTTGCGATTATGCCTTTCAGAATAGGATAAGGCTTGCTTAACAACATCTTCAATAGCATATATGCGCATGTGAGGAATAATACGATTTCTTGCAGATTGTGTTGCTGCGTGTAAAGATATTGTCAACTGAATTTTAAGATGTTCCTCGCGCAATTTTTTTAATTGATCGACCGGACCAACTGTTGATATGGTAATGCCGTCGGTTGGAAAGTTGAGCCCATATCTATCTCGGAGAATATGGATTGCTTTTATCAAGTTGTCATAATTGAATAAAGGCTCTCCCATACCCATAAAAACGATACGGTTTACTTTTCGACGCAACAATATAATCTGTTGTACGATTTCTGACGATGTTAGATTACGAACAAAGCCATTTCGCCCGGACTCACAAAAAATACAACCAACAGGACAACCGACTTGTGTGCTCACGCAAACAGTTCCACCATCTCGCCGCTTGATAAAAACCGTTTCAATGTATTTGTTGTCTTTCAGTTCGTAAACATACTTTTCAGTATCACTGCTTTTGCAAATATTTTTTACCAACATTGATAGATTTTTTTTGCGTGGTAATTGCTTATATAATTCTTCATATAAGGCTTTTGCTTCATTCTCGCCAATAACTTCCGACATTTCTTTGTAAGTAAATCCGTATGGATCATTCCGTACTTCCGCAGGCGTATATTTAGGTAAACGTTTCATTTTTATATCCTTTCTTCTAAATAATAAAAGTTTGTTTTTCTGTATTTTTGATTACAATCTCTAATTTTTCTACATCAATGATATGCGTCAATTTGCATTTAGGGCAGAAAAGAGGAAAATCTTTTAATACAGTATTATGAAATACTTGAACTCTCGTCTTTCCGTTACAAATCGGACATTTTATCCAATATTTTTTAAGCATTATATTTCACTCGTCCTTTTTACACAAAAAAATGCAGGTCAATCCTCAACATGAGCATTGACCTGCATTTATAATGCACAGAGCAGTACAACAAAACTAAGGCATAGCTTGCACTATGTCTATACTATATCTATACGTCGTTAGTTTTTTGTATAGCATCCGCAAAATAAGCATGACAAAAAAGCCCATGTTGAAAATGGGAAAATCCTTTTTTTCAATGCTTATCTAATACGCATGCTATGCAACATAAACGCCGCCTCCTTTTACATAAATTTTATTTTATCAGAAAATCAGTCTACTGTCAATACACAACAGGAAGTATTTAACCTAATGATATGAATTGTGTGGACATATCCAAAAAGAAAGGTGAACTGTAAAATGTAACAGGGTGAATGAAAATGGCAAAAAGACCCGTACCATTGTACGACTTTAAGGCTTTCGGGGCAGCTATAAAAGCCGCGAGAAATGAATACGGCGAGAGCCGCAAAAAGGTAAGCGACGAGTTATATATTTCCCCGCGCTACCTTGCGAATATCGAGAACAAGGGACAACAGCCGAGTTTACAGGTATTCTATGACCTTGTAACCCGGTATCATATTTCGGTAGATCAATTTTTCTTCCCGAACAGCAATGCGGAGAAATCCACCGGGCGGCGGCAGCTTGACGCGCTGCTGGACGGTATGAGCGATAAAGGCATACGGATTGTAACCGCAACAGCAAGGGAGATAACGGAAGTCGAAAAAGCAGAGGATTAACCTCACAATATGAGAAATCGGGAGATTGCAGCGCATGGCGGCTGCAATCTTTACCGGGTAAAAAATACCTCAGGCTTTCCGGCTGACCGTCTGGAAAAAATACAGGCTGCCTTTGCCGACTTTAAGAAAGAAGCATTACAGAGAAAAAAGGCTGTAAAAACAGGAACAGCCAGCCCGAAAGAATTTACGGACTGGCTGTATCAACAGAGTGATATTATTTTGAAATTAACTACCTTTTAAGTGATGTCTATACAAAAGATCATTCCTCCCTTATGGCAGACAAGATGCTTGTTTTCTTCAACTCGGATTTTGCGTATGCAGTGAAAATCAAATATATAACTGCTAAAACAACGACTAACGCCAGTAGAAACAGCCACGGCAATACCAACGTAATGCAATGGTTTACCGCATCCAATCGTCTACAAACAATTACACTTAAAATGCTTCCAAATACAAGAGCTATTACCAACGAACCTCCGAGGTAAATTCCAATCTCACGACTCAACATAGCTTTTAGCTGCTTCTGCGTTGCCCCAACAGCTTCCAGCAGACCAAATTCCCGTTTTCTGTTCTGAAAATCGACCATCAGCATATTCATAAGACTGATGCTTCCAAATGTAAACAGGATCGCCGCTGCCATATATAGTGCCTTTATCGACGAACTATACCGATACTGAATGTTTTTAATTGTCTGTTCAATCGTATTAACCGATATTTTACCGCTCTGCTCTGCAATTTCTTGAACCGCGCTTAGAACTTCATCAAAATGATTGGGAGTGATCTTGAGCGCCAAGATGCCAGTCTGATCTGTTATACCTGTCAGATTCTTTGCCATATCGTATGTCATCATAAAATACGGACTGCCTGGAACAACCGGATTGCGTTCCATCAAATCGGTCGGGTCATAGGTGCCTGCAACAACTGCGTTGATATTAAACGTGCTGCCATCGGGAGAACGCCCTTCCAACTGCAAGGTGTCGCCAACGCTCGCAATATTCTCTGCAACCAATATTCCGTTTCTTTCGGTCATATCATCGTAATCTGCCGTTCCAGACGATAAAACCGCTTGCTTTTCTGCCAGTTGTTCACGGTTCAGTGTCGGGAAATCATTCATGATACTTGTGAGAGAACCACTCCCGCCGGGGAAGGTAATGGACATATGGACGCAGTTAAATGCAGTTATTTTTTCTACTCCGGCAATGTTTTCCAAGTCATGCCGTAGTGTCTGGCTTTCAAGCGGGTTTTCTTCCAGTTGCAGCTTTGAACTTCCGTATGGCTCAGATTCTTTATCAAACGAACTGCCGACTTGATTTTTCACCTGCAAAAGAATACTGCCAGCAGGATAGTGTTTGAAAGTTGCCTGTTTTTCCGGATCAATAGAGCCTGCAACCGTAGATGCGCCCAGCAATAGCGCACCGCTTACGCCCAGCATCACAAGCGTCAAAATAGCTTTTTGCCTGTTACGCTGGATATTGATTCTTGCGAGATTGTGGGGTGACAGATTGCGATGCAGCTTTGAACTGGCTTTTGCTTTCCCTGAATAAGCGAGGTATCTTGCACCCTCAATGGGAGAAGTATTCATTGCAACTCGAACTGGCTTGAAAATCGCAATATTCACCATTACAACACCTACTATGGCAATCAGCACCGCATAGATGGCAACCGTTTTGATTTGAAATCCCTTCGGATACACAATAAATCCAATCAACAAGCCAGCAATTAGTCCAAGAGGAATACCAGTAAAAGCATACCGGAGTCCTTCTTTTCTCACCATCCGTTTAATTTGCTTTTTTGTCATTCCGATTGTCCGTAGCTGACCAAACATCTGCACGTTCTTCGCAATCTTCGTGTAAAAGACCCCATACACAATCGTTGCAGCCAGCACCGCAGTCAATGCAGCCAGCAGAGGGATTGGGAGCTGGATGCCAGATTGAACAGCTCCGGTCATAATAGCAGAATACTCCGTGAGATATACCTGATCTTCCACAATGCCTGTGTTTTCAATGACTTTATCCGTAAAATCAAGAAGGGTTTCCGAGCGAATGGCATCTGTATTCAGCCGCGTATATGCTGTTACTTGAAGATGATTCATTAAGCTCATGGCAAGTTCTTTGCTCAGATAGACGAAATAACCATCACTCTTGCTGCTTTCGCTCAAAATGCCGGAAAGCGTGTATTCTGCCTCATGCCCCGTGCCGGTTACATCAAAAGTAATGGTGTCACCGGGGTGATATGACTTCCCCAAAAAATCAATATAATTCTGTGGGAGCATGATCTCATTTGCCTTTTGCGGTGCTCTGCCCTGCAAAGATTTTTCTTCCTGATGCGTAAAATAATCTTCGCTTCCATAAGCGACCGTAATTGTTTTATTGCCTGAATAAAAAAGTCCGATTGCAGCATATTCGCCAATCCATTGAACATCTTTGTTTTGACGTAAACCGGATAACTGGTCATCTGTTATTCCCAGAATTGCAACCTGCGCTTTACTGCGCTGTGTATTCTTAAATTCTTCCTGCGCGCCTGCGGATATTAGAACGATTGAAAAAATCATGCAGACAGAAAGGGCAATCGTGAGAAGCAGAAAGGCTTTGCTTCGTTTGTCTGTTTTCATGCTCCGATTTGCCAGCTTTTTTATGATAGCGCTGGTATCATTTTCAAAAGGCCATGTCATAGCTTTCCCCCTCCTTATTCCACAATCTTTCCATCTTCAATGCGGACAATCCGATCTGCAAGACGGGCTATGTCGTTGTTGTGGGTAATCATCACGACAGTTTGCCGGAACTCCGCACTGGTACGCTTGATAAGTCCCAGCACCTCGGCGCTGGTCTTGCTGTCAAGGTTGCCGGTCGGCTCGTCAGCCAGTACAATAGCCGGTTTGGTAATCAGGGCGCGGGCAATCGCCACACGCTGCTGCTGTCCGCCGGAGAGATTGTTCGGCATATTTTTCAGTTTATCTTCCAGCCCCAACAAGTGAACGATCTCGTCCAAAAACTTCTGATCCACCGTGTCCCCGTCCAGCTCCACCGGCAGGACGATGTTCTCATACACATTCAGGATGGGAACAAGGTTATAGTTCTGAAAGATAAAGCCGATGTTGCGGCGGCGGAAGATAGTAAGCTGTTCATCGTTCATTTTCGACAGTTCTTTGTCCCGGACAATCACATTGCCGGAAGTGGGTGTGTCCAGCCCTCCCATCATGTGAAGTAAGGTGGATTTGCCGCTGCCAGATGTTCCCACAATAGCCACAAACTCGCCGTCCTCCACGGAGAAGTTCACACCGTCAAGGGCGTGGGTAATGTTCGGCTTTGTGCCATAATACTTTTTCAGGTCGATAGTCTGTAAAACGCTCATATTCAAAACTCCTTTCAAGGCTTCCTGCCTGTTGATAAGGGTATTATAAAACCCAAATGTCCGCGAAATGTTACAGCGGCCAAAAAATTTCATTGAAAATCGGGGTGAAATGTTACAACGCTCGGACATTTCAAAAAAATTTACGGCGGGCAGCCGAAAATGGCCGTCCGCCGCGTTCTATTTTGTAGGCAGCATAATAGAAAATTCCGAACCCTTGCCCAGCTTCGAAACCACTTTGATATAGCCGCCCTGCCGCGTTACGATCTCGCGGGCCAGATACAGGCCAATGCCCACGCCCTGCTGTTCGTGTACTTCTTCCTCACGATAAAAGCGTCGGAAGATGGCAGCCTGATTGCTTTCGGAAATGCCCTTGCCGGTGTCGGTCACTTTGATCTCCACATACATTTCCCACTGAACCACTGATACAGAAATCTTTCCACCTGACGGAGTGTATTTTACTGCATTGTCCAGCAGATTGAAAAGGGCTTCGCTTGTCCACTTGCTGTCATGGGAGATTATCAAATTTTCCGGGCAATCCACGGATACAGCAATTTCTTTTTTCTCTGCGGCATATACAATACTGCTCATAGCTTGTGCAAGCGTATGGAATAAGCTGCTGTCTTTCTTTTCTAATCGTATTGCTCCGGTTTCTAACCGGGATGTTTTAACCAGTGCTTGGAACAGAAAATCCAGTTTATCAGTCTGACTGCGTATGCCTTGCAAAAAGTCCATCCGTTCTTCTTCTGAAACAGGCTTTGTTAAAAGTGTGTCCGTTACCATTTGCAAATTGCTGACAGGTGTTTTGACTTGATGCGAAATATCAGAAATCAGCATTTGAAGCTCCTGTCGTTCCATGTCTACCTTGTGCCGATTTTCCTGCATAATCTCATACAACCGGATTAAGCGGTGGTTGATACGGGCAAAAAGAGTTTCACTATCATTTGACTTTTGTAATTCCTCGTTTCCATCAATCATGTTGTCCAGCGTCCGGCACAAATTAGAAGTAAAATGAGAAAGGCGTTTTCCAAAAAACAGCACCAATAGCCAAATCCAGAAAAATGCACAGAGTGTCAATGTTCCACCTGCTATGAAAATTCGTATATCCTGCATTATACCGCCGAGAATACCGGTAATTACCAGCATAGAGAAAACCATGCCAGCACTAATCAGTCTACAAATTTTCTTAGCAGAAAGGTTATTCAGTTTCATTTCTTTTCGCCTCCTGTCCATTGATAACCCATACCGTAAACCGTTTTGATATATGTGTCGCCATCCGCTTCAATCTTACTGCGAATGCGGCTGATAGAAGTAGTAAGGGTATGTTCATCTACATATTTTTCATCAATGTCCCACAGCCTTTCCAAAAGTTGTTGGCGGGTAAGTACCTGCTTCGGATTTTTAAGAAATAGGTTCAGCATTTTATATTCCATCGCAGAAAGCGCTAATGGTTTCCCGTTCAAGCTTGCAAATTGTTCCGAAAAATCCAGAAACAGGCTGCCATCCTCGTAAATATCCTTAGCTGGTTTGTGATGTTCCAACATAGCGAACATGGCTTTGATCTTTCGCTGCAAAGCACTAATCGAAAAAGGTTTCGTGATATAATCCACTGCACCAGCTTCATATCCTCGTATCTGATCGCTTTCCTGATCGTTGGCAGTTAGAAATATAACTACTGTATCAGGATGCTCTGGCTTGATAAGACGGCATAGGTCATAACCATTTCCGTCTGGTAAATTTATATCCAGCAATACCAAATCAAAAATGTTTGTTTTTAATGATTCAGCGGCTGTCCTTGCATTCAGAACAGAAGTTATTGTGTAACCGTCCAATTCCAAATTATAAGTAAGCGTTTTATTCAAAAGATTATCGTCTTCGACAATTAAAATCTGCTTCATATTGTCACTTCCTTTTCTTTTTGCAGATAGTATAACAGGCAAATGTCCGAGAATTGTTACAAGGACAAATATATTTTTCATTTTACAGCTTTTTTCTGTGTACTGCAATTTTATAAAAGAAAGGACAGCAGTGTCAAATTGCTGTCCTTAACGAACATATTTAATGAAACATCGGAACCATCTTCTTTTTGTTGTCTACCTATAATAACGATTGGAGTAATCGATTATAGACACTGCAATCAAAAAAATCTGAAAATATATTTATCAACATTACATAAAAATGTGTAGATGCACATAAAATGGGAATACATATTGAAATTCAGGTCGTTCTGTGATAGAATCT
The DNA here is from genome assembly GCF_003478575.1 of Dorea sp. AF24-7LB. Taxonomy (NCBI): domain Bacteria; kingdom Bacillati; phylum Bacillota; class Clostridia; order Lachnospirales; family Lachnospiraceae; genus Dorea; species Dorea sp. AF24-7LB. The sequence goes on along the minus strand of NZ_QUFR01000021.1, from coordinate 143 downwards.
CATTACTAAAAAGTGTGTAGGTGCACGGAAATGGGGAGTGTAACGATGGAGATTAAAAGAGACGCTTACCTACAGCAGCTGATCGAGCGAAAAGATAATGGAATGATAAAGGTGATTACCGGCATTCGTAGATGTGGCAAATC
>NZ_QUFR01000020.1:0-27898 GCF_003478575.1 Dorea sp. AF24-7LB | reverse complement strand
ACCTGTATAAAATTTTCAATGTTCTTTCAATTTAGCCTTGACTTTTTATTTGCAGGCTATAAATGTAATTGATTATTTTAACCGCCAATGCTAAACTGAGTAATCAGAAAGGAGGCGGTAAGTATTATGTTTACGCAGACAGACTACGACAAATTACAACAGATCATGGCAGAAAGCCCTGAGAAAAAGGAACTTCTCACCCGACTTCTCTCCCATCACCGTATGGAGATCAGTACCATCAGTCATGAAATCCGCAACCCGCTTACGCTGGTATACAGTAACCTACAGTTTCTGGAAAATGAATTTCCTGAACTTCTCCCCTCGAAGCACTGGAAGAACATGCACCAGGATGTTGAATATATGAAACAACTTCTGGAGGAACTCTCCGATTTTAATAACGGAGACCGCCTGTCTCTTCAGTCACTCGACACGAATACCTTCCTCCGGAATGTTGCTCTTTCTTTTGCTACATCCATCCTGGATACCGATATTCAAATGACTTCTAAAATTCCGCCTGCGCTTCCGGTTATTCAGGCTGATCCGGTAAAACTGCGTCAACTGTTACTGAATCTCTTAACAAATGCAAAAGCTGCTGTACTCAGTCCGGCTTTGAAAAACCCGGAACAGCTTCCTTCCATTTTTCTGGAAGCCCGTCTTGCAAAACAGTCTCTTGTAATCGAGATCCGGGACAATGGCTGCGGTATCACATCGGAACAACGTGATAAGATCTTTGAGCCATTCGTCACTTATAAAAAAGATGGAACCGGTCTTGGCCTTGCGCTGGCACGGAGAATTGCCACGTCCCATGGCGGAACACTTACTGTCTCCTCAGTCCCAGGCACTTTCACGGTATTTACGCTTTCTCTTCCAGTACAATAACACTGCAAGAACGAGACCGGATACCAGACCACCAATGTGTGCGAAATTATCCACACCGCCACTGGTAAATCCATAGTACAGACTCAGTATGATCATAAATAGAATGCCGCGACCGGTAATCGTTCCAATCCGGCCGCGGTTACGAATTGCTACATATAAAATTGCTCCCACAATCCCGAAGATTGCGCCGGATGCGCCTGCGGATACCGCATAATCACCCGTTTGCATATCCCAGAGTGCTGATAAGATATTCCCACTCAGCCCACTTAAGAAATATATGATCAAAAACTTAATCTTTCCAATCTCACCTTCCAGATTCCATCCTATAACAAGCAACATTACCATATTATTCGCAAGATGATCGAATCCAAAATGCATAAACATGCTCGTAAACAATCGATAGTATTCTCCACGATTTATAATATAAGGAACATACATGGCTCCATGTCCAAGCATAAACTCCGCATCCTCGGTCATTCCTTTTGCTGTCAGTACAAAGAATACAATAATATTTGCCAGAATCAATAAAACTGTACAGGGCGCTTTTTCCTGTTTATATCTCATTTAGTCAGACCACACTTTCAAATTATCTGATATCTTTTCTTGAGTATAGCATATATTACATATAAAAATCAAAATTTCTTTTACAATTCCATCCATAATTGTATCTATAATTCTTCCTCTTCAATATGAAGATCATCCCATTCACCCCAGCGTGGCTTCTTGTGTTTTCTAAGGAAACGCCTTACCGGTGTCCACAGATTCTCCGTCTCTTCCATGATCAGGCTTCCCATCTCCTGCTCTACGATCCAGTCATGTTCTCTCGTATCATACCGCACTTCCTCTTTTTCCCACAGATTCCTCCTGTTTTGCACCTCCTTTTTCTGTATCTCTCTGTCCTCATTCTCTCTGGTTTCTTTTCGCTCATCCTCCTGATAGAGAATCTTTGTCATAATCTTATCCAGGCTGTAATTTTCTTCCATCGTCTCTCTATGCAGAAAAAAGATCGTCTGTACACTTTCCTCATCCTGATAATCTGCATGTTTGACAAAATACTCCGTCAATTCATGCAGATCTTTCCATAATTCCGATGTCTTCGGTGGATAATAGCAGAAATAAAACTGCTCCTCCTCATAAAAAATATATTCCGGGTTTAATAATATACAATGAATGTCCAACAGATATTTTTGCACTTCCTCAAGCGCCATACTTAAACATTCCAGAAATATTTTTATGTCTTTCGCACTGATTTCATTTCGCTCATACATTGCCCGCATAGAAATCTTGCCGCTCACATTATAATCATAGCAACTTCGCCCGTTAAATCCTCTACCTCTCACCGGCAATATTCCTATAATTTCATTACTCATCAGCATACGCATCTGATAATCTTCTTTGTATTCTGTCTCTTCCTCAATTGTTATTTTTCGCTCCATTTGCCAATTCCTCCAGTTTCTTTTTCTCCCGGATCTTCCTTTCCGGTTCTGTAACGGCAGCACATTTTCGGACCGCTACTTTGAATTTTCCTTTTTTCGCAGTTACCGTCACTTCTATTTCTTCTTTTCCGACGGTTACATTTGCTCGACCCGTTGGAAATAAAACGCATTTTTTTCTTATCCGCTCTCTGTATAATGCCTGTAATTTTCCTGTTTCTACGCCATCTTTTTCCCTTGCTTTTGTACTTCCGACCACTGCTGTCTCATACGCTGCCGCACCGAGAATATTTTTATCATGATAGTAAAAAACCGCCAAAATACACCCCATGATCAGAAATAATATCATCGGCATTAAGAAAGACATCTCTACGGTCATGCTTCCTGATAATTTTCTTCTTTTCACACTTCTGCCTCCTCTCAGCTTTGTCTTCTCCCAGCTCTATTTCCAACTGACCAGATACAATATATATCCACATGTCAGAAATGGATAAAAGGGAAGTGCATATTTACGGGATATTTTCTTCATCCCCACAGTTCCTTGCGCCATACCCTTTCCCCGGATACTGTAATAACTAAGTAACACGACCGCAGCCAGTGCGAGAAGAAAAAATGCACCAGAGAGTACAATCAGCAATTTCCAGATTCCCAGATAAATTCCAAGCAACAGAATCATGATGCTGTCTCCATATCCTATTCCTTCACCTGTCAGTCTGCTGATCCCAAGGAAGCATAATCCGACTGCAATTCCACCACCAAGAATCCAGACATTACATTTTCCATAGCATATCTGAAAAATGACTGCTCCAATTCCCGCTGCCGCAAGAAGCTCTCCAGACACTTTCCGATATAATAAATCCGTAACAGACATACCTGCCAGAATCCCAAGGCAGACCATCTGACTTATTTTCCACATTTTGAACACACTCCTTTTCCTGCTGCCTCCGACACCGGAATGGCATATACTGTACGCTTTAGTCCACTGCACAAGACAGAACTGTGATACCGGTTTCCATAATTGGTAATAAATACCGATCCTGCATTTGCCGGATGACAGTGCTCGCAAGGATGATACTTTCCACCACTGCTGTTGCGCAGAGTATCCAGTTGTCCATTTGACACACTCTTAATCGTCAGATCCAGATAAGCACAGTGATAATCCCTGTGGTAAACCATTCCTGTTTCTGTGATATATACCGTTTCTTTCTGCTGATCTCCAAATCCTTCTTTTTCATAACCAGTCCACGCCTTGACCTTTAATTCCACACCACATGTTATCGTAGGGATGGAAAACATCGGAATTGGAACACGAATCCTGTATTCCGCCTGTAGATTCGCAATTCCTGTCCGTATTGACATCTGCGAATGACTGCAGTCGATTCCTGCACTGCCACCTTCCACAATACTTCTCTCTAACCGATCAGCACCGATTCCTTCAACCACTTCCTTTTCCAATTGCTTCGTCTGCATAAAAGGTTTTATGGCATATTCCTGCGCTGCCCTTTTTCCTGCGTACTGCAGTCCACTTCGCACTGCCGTCTGCACTGCCATCATCTCCATCAAATACAAAAGACAGACTACTGCAAGGAAAAATATCGGCACTGCTATAGCCGCCTCAACTGTGATACTTCCTTTTCGAGAGGTGAAGACAGATACTCTTTCAGACGATGTCCGTTCGATAGGTCTTAAGGGGAGTTTATAATTTTTTATCATGGCACGAATCCTTCTCCTTTCTTCGTTCTATGAAAAGTTTTTCTTTATTTGTCCGAAAGAGCATCTGTCTTCACCCCTAGCGATATCCATAGTAAGTTGGAAACTGATAAGTAATCCCACGCCGCAGTTTACAGGTACTTTTCATTTCTATCTTGCTGATGCACTGGTCTGCACGGAAGAAAGCAAGTCCGAACCGCCCCCGCAATGTACCTTCGATCATATCCAGTGCACGAAGTCCTAATTTCTCCTTACTCGTGAGAAATAACAACATGCGCACATAGTCCCGGTATCCCAGTCCTTCTTTGCAGTCTTTTCCATCATTCAAATCTCCGTCTTCACCTAATTTCAACAATCCCGCCAGAGATAACTGCCAGTTTTCATCTGATTTGACAAGCGGTATCTTCCCTCCTCCCAGCAGGCTTCGTATATCTACAAGCGACTCTCCATACGCCCATGAAAGAAGAATTACCTGCGCTGCCGCCTCTGTTACCGCCGGAACTGCAAGAACCGCACAAAGCGATAATGCCATCGCCTTCGCTTCTGCTTTTTTTGCAGCATTTCCCTGCAAATATATATAATTAGGAACAAAACGTAACATCAGCAGTTTTTTTACAACAGCTTCCAGATTCTCCCGGTCGCTTCCTTTTCCTTCCAGAAAATACTCCAACTGGTAATCTAGCAGGTCTCCTTTCCGTCCTGCTTTTGTTGCATCAGGGAAATGTTCCATCAGATATTCTCCCAAAAGCAGATGATCTAACTTTCCAATTCCTTCCGATACATCCGAGAAGTCACCATAACCTTCTCTTTTTCCTCTGTATTCCAGTGTGTCCGCCAGGTTCATCTGCTTGTCAGATACTTCTTTTCCTTTCGGCATCACCAATTCCGGAAGAGATGACTTTTTAAGACCTGCTACATGGGCAATCGGATTATCTTTCTCTGGAAGTTCTCCTTCATTTTCTTCTAATAACTGATCCAGTTCTCCCTGCTGTTTCTTCTCATTTTCTTCGTATTTTCCCGCTTCTTCTTCCTGTGTTTTCCAGTCTGCGCTTTTTCCTGTCAGGTCTTTCACTTTATCCATTCCATACTTCTCTTCCATATAAACCGCCACCTGTTCAAGAAAAGGCTGTCCGCCATGATCCGTCAAAAGGCTGAGCCGTTTCACAGACTGTTCCATTCCTTCAGCCCCATAAAATTCCAGCCGTTTCTTTATATTTCTTTCGCCATACGTCCCTGTTTCATAAGTTGCCTCCAATGCAAAAATCTCATATTCATCCAGAAGTTCTTTCTGATACTCTGCAAATACGGACTCCATTGCCCGGTTCATATCCGCACGCCTGTAATTTTTTGCCATCTGTACGGAGGCACTTTCCATAATGCCCCCGACAAATGATATAAACAGAATAAATATCAGGCTAAGATAGGCTGTCACTTCTCCTTTTTTTGCACCTGACACCATCATTCTATCCTCCTATATTCCCGAACTTTCGCTGGTGATCTTCTCGAAAATCGTCTCTACCAGACTGGTCAGCTGTGATTTGAAAATTAAAACCAGACCGATCAGCACGACCAGAATTAAAATAACCTCCACTACACCAATTCCGTCTTCTTCCTGTAAAACCTGTTTCAACCGATACCATCTCCACATAATTTCCGCTCCTTTTCATATTTTCATTTTACTTTTGTATCCCTTTTTCTTTCACACCATTTACATTTTAAGTATACCTACAACTGCACCGACAAAAATGCCGGTACGATCACAATCACCAGAACAACTGCAAGCATCAGAAACATTGGAAGTAACAGCTTCGTTCCTGCTTCTTCTCCTGCTCTCTTTGCGTGTGCTTTCCGTTCTTCCTGCGCCTGTATGGCTTCTGTTTTCAGCAATTGTCCCAGTCCTTTTCCACCTTTACGCAGATTCTGTGACAGCAGTGCGCCGAGTCGTATATACTCCTGCCTTTCACATCTTCTGCCGAAACGCTCATAGCTCTCTGACTCCATGATGCCGCTTTCCATCTCATAACAGGTCTGTTTCATTTCTTCATATACAAAACGTTCACCCCAGACTTCTCTCTGTGCTTCATAATCTGTTACAATCTTCCACCATGCCCGTTTTAATGTCATTCCTGCCCCTAAATACAGCGTCAGTTTGTTCAGAACTTCCGGGTAATCCAGAAGCATCTGCTTCTGCCGTTCTTTTTTCGCTTCATCGTCTTTCTGTTTCTCCAGTGCACACAAAAGCACGCCCGTAAGAATACCCATCACGATTACGATCAGTCCCCGGTAATCCATCTCCCGATAATATTTCACCGCTTTCTGCCCTAGTGTCTGTGGCAGGACAAAACGTTTCTTTTCCCGTGTCTCTTTTTCTTTTTCTTCAATTTTCTCTTTCAGTCTTGCTGTTTCTTTTTTATTTCCGCTGAGTGACTCCGGATAAATCACTGCAGCACAACTGTATCTTGCCTGTTCCATCCGGTCTTTCGTATAAGTCAGTACTGCATGAAGCTCGATCGGCGTACCGTCTGTCCGAACATGTTCTTTCTGGATCTCACCATATACATTCATAACCTTGTATTCCGATAATTCCCAGCTTATCTCCACCGGTTCTCCTTCCAGCGTTGTCATCAAATTAAGGTCCTGTTCTACATGATCCAGTGATTCATTTTCTCCCGGCATCTGTTTCTCAATTTTTCTGATACAGCGCCGGAAAAATTTCTTCATATCCTGTTTTGTATATTCCTGTTCTCCAACTTCAATTTTCAGTTTTTCTTTCTGTGAATCGCCAATAACCGCTTCCAGATCATGCATACTGCTTCCTTTCCCGGATGGGTTTCTTGTCAACCCATCTTTCATCGCTGTCCGTGTCTGTCCGAAATCCACCGCCAGAAGTGTAATCCCCAGAATGAACATGCTCACAGCAATACCCACGCTCAGACTTCGATATCTACCATTTTTGCACCAAGCACGTATGCGCCGGCATAGATTCCCAAACATACAGACATCACCCCGATTCCTAATATATTTCCATACAGGTAAGACATAAATTCCGGAAAACTCAGCCGCATATAAGCGATAATGGCATAGGGAATGATCGACATTACTTTATATTCATATTTCTTTGCCGCAAGAAGTGTTTCGATCTCCCTCTTTACCTCTATTTTTCCGCTGATCTGATCCACAGTGTTCCGAATGATCGCGATCATATCTCCACCACTTTTTTTCGCTGCTGTAAATACAACTGAAAAATTCCGTACATCTTCCATATCTACCCGCCTTGCGAACTCATCAAATACCTGTTCCATCGACATACTAAGCCTCAGTTTTCTTGTCATGACTGCCAGTTCCTTAGAAATAACTTCCTCTTTGGGATAGACCATCATTAATTCTTTTTGCGTCTCCCGCACTGCGTTTTCCACTGAATATCCTGTGTTCAGTCCCGCGGCGAGACTCTGGATCATCTCTTTGAACTCCAAAAGAAACACCTGTTGTTTTTTCCTCACGCATTCCTTTTTCTTCATCCGGTAATACAGAATTCCGACCGGTATCAGAAACACCACTGCCCAGATTTCCCGATAATAGAGCCATGCAGTCAGTGCAAGAAGCGCAGCTGTCTGCCCTGCCATTTTCATTCGTTCTGCCGGTTTTACAGCCTGCTGCCAGTAATTTTGTGATATTTTCAAGCTCTCGTTCTTTTCTCCAGATCCCCTGAATCTTCCCATGTACTTCTCCTGTCTCTTCAAATGTATATAATGGTTTCAGTATCACTTCTCCGGCTTCGTATCCCATCACTTCTGTAACTGCCAGCAGCTTCCTGCTCTTATCCCGTAATCTTCCCAAATGGACAATGATATCAATCCCGGACGCAATCTGTCTTCTGACCGCCGGAAGCGGAATATCCATTCCCATTAATACCATTGTCTCCAGTCTTGCGAGCATGTCCTTTGGACTGTTCGCATGTCCGGTACTAAGGCTCCCGTCATGTCCGGTGTTAAGTGCCTGAAGCATATCTATTGCTTCCGCCGAGCGCACCTCACCGACAATAATACGATCCGGTCGCATACGCAGCGCCGATTTGATCAGATCACGGATCGTAATCGCTCCGTTCCCTTCAACATTTGCATTTCTGGCTTCCAGACTGACTAGGTTGCTTACATCCTGTATTTTTAACTCTGCGTTGTCCTCAATCGTAATAATTCGTTCTGTTTTGGGTATATATTGAGATAATGCATTTAGAAATGTGGTCTTCCCGGAACCGGTTCCTCCACTGATAAATATGTTATATCCTGCTACTACAAGCATAGCAAGAAATTCTGTAACTTCCTCGCTAACGGAATCCCATGCAATCAGCTGCTCCATTGTGATTGCATCTTTGGGAAACTTACGGATCGTTACGATTGGTCCGTTCAACGCAACCGGAGCAAGCACGACATTCACTCGGGAGCCGTCCGGCAGCCTCGCATCTACGATCGGTGATGCTTCATTGACGATACGGTTTGAACCCGCCACAATCTGCTGTATCACATCTTCCAGTTTCTCCCTGGACAAGAAATGTCTCTCTGCTTCATACAGCTTTCCATGTTTTTCATAGAAAATGCTCTGTACTCCATTGATCATCACTTCAGTAATCTCATCATCCTCCAGAAAATCCTGTAAAAGATCCAGTTTTCTGAACGCATTAAACAGTTCCTTTCCAAGCGCTGTCCTTATCTTCAGCGGAATATATTCTTTCTGCCCGGCTTCCTGTAATACCTGATAAATAATCCCGGTCAGTTCTTCATCTTCCACTTCTCTTGTCAGATCCAGTTTTTCAAGAATCCTCGCATGTAACTGTTCCGCCTCAATCATGTACATCCTTCCTTTTGATTTTCTGCAATACATCTTCGTAACCCAGAAGCGTAAGTTCCTGTTCAAACTGCCGGATCTTCGCCTGTGCATATCGGTCCCTTATCTCCGGAACATGTACTTCTGTACACACCCGCAATAATTGATATACCTGTGGGAGTCCTTCATCAATATCAAGTACGATCATCTCATAAATACTCTGTTCTGCGATCTTCGTAAGCAGATCTTTCCATTCCTGTACACTTACTGCCTTTACGTCTTCTGCGACCGCCATTGGATGTACATAATCCAAATGTCTTCTATGCTGCACGATCGTTGTAAGAAATAAACCAAGATTTCCTTTTTCCTGTCTCGCATAATACAGAAGATCCGACAACGTCTGTCCTTCTCCTGCAAAATGTCCGCCAATACCACTATACAGTTCCAGGTTGAGATATAATACATTCGCATTCACTGCCAGTTCTTCTCCAAGCTTTAATGCATATGACGTCTTTCCGATCCTGTGAACCGGTGAATACACACCGATCAGTCTCACTGCCTGCTTTCCTGCTGCCTGTCCGAGGAGAATATTTTCCGACTCCTGAGCATCAACATTTTCCAGAAGCAGCTTTACGATCTTCTCTCCCGACTGATATTTATATAATGCCGTCTCATCTTCCAGAACCTGGCTGTTCCCTGCACCGGTCAGCAGAAATTTCTGCTCTGCCGGTACTTTCTTCCGTTCTTCTGCTTCGTACTCTGCTGCCACAAATAAAATCTGTATCTTCGTTCTGTCCGCAATTTCCTGCACTTTTTCTATCCGGTCATACACCTGCACTTCCATGCCAAATTCCTTTTTATGCATCAGATAATAGGCAAGTGCCTGCGCATATCCTTCTTCCGGGTCACATATAATTAAATTCCCGTTACTCACATATGCCTGCCTCCTGTGTAAAAACACTTCTTCTACGCCCACTTTCGCTGCGATTTGATACTCTTATGTACTTGTTGCACTTCATTGAATCCTACGCCGATACGGCACGAATTACTTAGAATTATTATTTTCAACAGATCAACACAAGTCTTAGATTTGACTTGTAGGACGATTATACTCTACCGGTTATTTCCTGTCTATCCTTTTTTCTGAAAATTTCTATCTTTGTGAAACTCTGCCAAAATTTTGTCCTTCATTTTCCTTAAAATTCTATACAAATTTCACGTCAAAAGATATAATACTAATAAAAAACAGTCAGGAAATAACAACATGAATATAAATATTTATCACTTTTCAGATTTATCTTCGGCAGCTTTTACCCTGCCAATGCAGACGATAGACGTCTGGTTTTTTAAAACAGAAGATTTCCCACCAGATGCACAGGATACGCAAATTCTTTCCACAGAAGAACGGAACCGGATTGCCGGTTATTCACAGAAAAAAGACCGTATCCAGCATCAGACTGCGCGCTTTCTCTTACGTCTGCTGCTTGGAAAATATCTGTACATTGCACCGGAAGAACTTGTGCTTCGTACAGGCACACATGGCAAACTTTATCTGGATTATGATGCACTTACAGCCAGAGGTCTGGGACATCTGCCGCGGCTTTCCTTTAATCTCTCTCATTCGGAAGAGCAGATTGCGTTTGCATTTTCCTTTTCTTCCCCGGTCGGTATCGACATCGAAAAAATACGTGAAAATGCACGCAGCAGCCACCTTGTCCACCGTTTCTTTCACCCGGATGAAGAACTGCGATTCGCACATTTACCGGAGTGGGAAAGTACACAGCTTTTTTTCCGTTACTGGACGATACGAGAAGCATTTTTAAAAGGAATCGGAACCGGATTTACCATTTCCGCAGATTCCTTCCGTATTGATGAGATCGATTCAGATTCCGGTCTGTACCAGCTCACAAAATATCCGCTCTGGCGGGTTCAGGCACTTCCGGCTCCGGATAAATATTTCTGCAGTGTCGCCTACTGCGTTCAGAATCCTCTATAAAAAGAAATTCCATATAATAAAGCAACTCCCGGTGTACCAAGTACACCGGAAGTCACTACTGTCACCGGGTTCATTCCAACCCGGATGTCAATTCCTCTTGCGTTTAAAAACTGATTTACAAAAAAGATCAAGGCTGTTCCTATCACAGCTCTGACTACAAAATTTACAAGCACCTGCGTCCGATATCCCGGCATATGTAATTCCTTCTTTCTCATTTTATGATATTAAGGTTGTTCTTCTTCCAGTATATCGTCCTTTTTTAAGTTTTATTCTTAAAAGATGCCCTACGAATTGTTTCGTATTCTCACAATTCTGTCATCCTACGCTTTAAAGCTCCAGCCGTACCTCACGGTTCGTCCGGTGATATTGATGATAACGGACTCCCGCTGCATCAAACATCCGCATAGATGCGCACACGGACGGCGTTCCCTTGTACTTGTTGCTGTCGTAAATCACTTCTTTGATCCCCGCCTGAATGATCGCTTTTGCACATTCATTGCACGGGAATAAAGATACATATAATTTTGCGCCTTCCAGACTTCCGCCACGGTAATTGAGTATCGCATTCAATTCACTGTGAACCGTATAAACATACTTGGTCTCCAGCGGATTGTCGCCTTCTCTTACCCATGGAAATTCATCATCTGAACAGCCGGTAGGAAGTCCATTATATCCCATAGATAAAATCTTGTTATCCTGACTTACAATACAACATCCCACCTGTGTATTGGGATCTTTGGAGCGTCTTCCAGACAGAAGCGCAACCCCCATAAAATATTCATCCCAGCTGATATAATCTTCTCTTTTGCTTCCCATCTGCCATCCTCCACCAATTATTTTGTTCCGAAAATACGGTCTCCTGCATCGCCAAGTCCCGGAACAATGTATTTATGTTCATTCAGACGCTCATCCAGTGCACCGATATAAACATCTACATCCGGATGCTCTTTCTGCATACGTTCTACACCTTCCGGTGCTGCAATAATGCACATAAAACGGATATGTTTTACGCCTTTGTCTTTCAGCATCTGGATAGCAGCCACGCTGGAACCGCCTGTAGCAAGCATCGGATCTACGACAAACACTTCTCTCTCATCGCAGTCTGCCGGTAATTTGCAATAATATTCAACCGGTTCATAAGTATCCGGATCACGGTACAGACCAATATGTCCAACCTTTGCAGTCGGGATCATGCTTAACATTCCATCAACCATACCAAGACCGGCTCTTAAAATCGGAACAACTGCCAGTTTCTTTCCACTTAATTCTTTACCCACCATCTCACAGATCGGTGTCTTGATTTTTACATCCTGAAGCTTCAGATCTCTTGTTGCTTCAAAACACATTAATGCAGCAATCTCACTGACAATCTGACGAAATTCCTTTGTTCCTACATCCTCTTTGCGGATGCAATTGATTTTGTGCTGGATCAATGGGTGATCCATAACCTGTACTTTAGACATGTTTTTCCTCCTCATTTGACACTTGTTCTGATTTTAAAATATCAATTTATAATATTGATTTGTTTAAACCGTTATGACATGATGTCCTGCCGCTTTTAACAAACGGTTCATAATCGCGCTTCCGATTCCTTCGGTATCAAAAGATTCGCTGTAAATATAATCGACCTGATCGGCATCAAATTCCCGCAGAATGGCAAATAAATGAACGGCTATCGTAGACTCGTCTTCCCTGGTTCCGATAGACTTCACATCTCCACAGATATAATTAGCTACACTCTCTTCGGTTCCAATGATACCAACTTTATGTCCGGCTTTCACCTGCTCTGCTGCCAGTTCATTGATCTTTGAAATAACCTTTGACATCTCACCTTCTACAATGCTTAAGTCTGCTTTCGGCGCATAATGCCGGTACTTCATACCCGGTGCTTTCGGCCGTTGGTTCGGCTTAATGACCGCCTTATCAACTGTCACCTCGCCAATACATGCTTCCAGCATCTCCTTTGTAATCGCACCCGGTCTTAAGATCATTGGCGGTGTAACCGTCATATCCAGAATTGTCGATTCCAGTCCGATAGACACCGGTCCTCCATCCAGTATCATATCAATTCTTCCGGTCAGGTCCTCTTCTACATGCTCTGCCATTGTCGGGCTTGGTCTGCCTGATGTATTCGCACTCGGTGCTGCAATATATCCACCGCCCACATCAATCAGCGCACGCGCTACTTCATCACTCGGCATACGCACAGCTACAGTATCCAGCCCACCTGTCGTTCCATACGGAACTGCTTCGCTCTTCTCAAAAATCATCGTCAGCGGTCCCGGCCAGTATGCATCTGCGATTTTTTTCGTCTCCTCCGGAACATTTTTTGTAATTTTTTCCAATGCACCAAGATTCGTAATGTGTACAATCAGTGGATTATCGGAAGGTCTTCCTTTTGCAGCATAAATCTTCTCTGCTGCCTTCTCATTCAACGCATCTGCACCCAGTCCGTATACTGTCTCTGTTGGGAATGCAACCAGTCCGCCTTTTTTTAAAATGGCTCCTGCCATCTCAATACTATCTTTATCCAATTGTCCTTTTTTTACTCTTTTTATAATCGTTTCCATGTGTCTCATTATACTACACTCTATTTCTCCATACAAGTTACGATTCCATTTACAATTGCTTTCGCAACATCGTCCTGATATTCCGGAGTTGTCAGTTTTTTTGCTTCTTCCGGGTTACTTAAAAAGCCACATTCTACAATAATTATCGGCACCTCCGTCCGTTTCAGCAGATAATAAGTATCGTTTGCTTTCGCCTGTCTTGTATTTCCGATATCTGCTGCCCGCAATGCTTCCTGCATTGTCTTTGCAGCCTGTTCACTCTCTGCCGAATGGCGGTAATAAAACACCTGCGCCCCATGGATTCCGGCGTCCGGGTAACTGTTCTGGTGAATACTAACTGCAAATACCGGCTTTTCCCCGTTGATTTTTCTTACCCGTTCCCGCAGATCCCGGACTTTTTGTCCTGCATCCGATCGATCATCCAACATCTGATCATCTGTTCTTGTCATGATTACTTTTATTTTCTTCTTTTTCAGCATTTTCTCTACTTTTAAAGCAATCTCCAGATTAATCTCTTTCTCTTTTTCTTCATGTACTCCAATCTTTCCCGGATCACTTCCGCCATGCCCGGCATCCAGCACAATCACCTGCGATTTTTTCTCTTTTTCTGTCAGTTTTACAATCTCTCCTGATGCATATTTTTCCAATTTTTTACTAAGCAGTACAAGTACCATAAGCGCCAGAAGAATCAGTATAAATTCTATTTTCTTCCCTGTCGCATCCGTCATATGCCGGTTCTTTCGGATATTTGGAAAATGCAAAAAAAATACCTCCAGCCAGACTTTATTCTTCATAATATATGTCTGCCGGAGGCATTTTATATGTTTATTCTCTCAATATTTAATTTACATACTTCTGGATCAGTTGCCAGATATCTGAATTTTCCTGTCCGAGTGCCCATTCAGCTGTACCTGCAAGCTTATTCTTCTTCATGAGCTGAAGCTTGTACTCCATAGACTTCTCATCTTCCAGCCAAATGCTGTAAGTCGTATCTCCGGAAGTCCAGCTTGCGAAATTCTGCTTCGTCTCATCATCCCATGTCGTCTTGACACCGGCTTCTTTGACTACAGCTTGTGCACTGTCCATACCAAGTGCCTTACTTGTTACTTTGTTGGTATACTCTTCGTTCGCTGTACCTGCATCTTGTGCAAGTTCATCTTCCGTTTTCGCTCTTACTTCCCACAGACGCGTGAAAAATGGAATTCCGCTGATCACTTTATTTGCCGGAACTTCTTTTAACGTCTCAGAAATTCCCTCTTTTACATAATTATAAGAAGAAACCGAACCGGCTTCCGGTGATCCTGCAAAATGTTCGTCATAACCCATAATGATAACATAATCTGCTACGATTCCCTGCTCTTTACGGTTATACTGCATGTTATAGCCCTTCGGAACATAATTATCCACGGATAATACCAGACCATTCTGTCTGCATCTTACAGATAATTCGCGGATAAACTGAATATAATGTTCACCACATTCTTTTGATATCTTTTCAAAGTCAACATTAATTCCGTCAATTCCGGTCTGCAATGCCGCTGCAACCAGTTGATTGATCAGCTTCTCTCTCCGTGAAGTATGGCTTAATAATTCATAAGATTCTTTCTGCGAATTGATTCCTCCGTCAAAATCTCTGACGGTCGCCCACACTTCAATATTCGCTTTATGTGCATAGTTCACATAATCTGTCGACGAGATTGACTTTATATTACCTTCCGTATCTGCTACATGATACCAGGTCGGCGCAAGTGTTGTAAGCCCTTTACTTTTTGCTATCTTTTCAAGCACTCCGTTATTAGCGGAACTATTGGTTACATTGTGCCATGCCAAGTTAATCTTGTAATCTTTCTTGATACTGGTAAATTTCTGTTCGTTAAATTTTCTGGTTACATTCTTGGTCTCCGGTGTCCTGAGTGCACTGTCTTTCACATAGCCGATAAATCCGTCTTTTGTGCGGACTTTCTCCCATGATCCTTCGTTTTCAATAATTGTAACTGTATCATCTTTGCTGACATCTGAAAGGATCGGACTCTTCACACCACCGCGGTAACGAACCTGAGTATCCTTCTTAACCTCGGCAACTTTCTTCTTGCCCCAGTCGCTGACGATCATTACACGGCTCGGATTGTCATATACCTCATACTCAATGTTTGTATATTGCTGAACAAAATCAAGCGCAATATAAGCTGTATTTCCTTCTGTCTTAACAATGACATATTTCTCGCTCTTACGTTCCTTGGACACCATATAGTCTTTGCTTCCGACCTCGACTGATACCATGTCCTTCGGCAGTGTATACAATAAAATATTCTCATTCGGATCCCAGTAAAATCTGCTGTTTACATAATCCCTGATCACATCATACTGCACATAGAGCTTTCCATCGGATATCATACCATGCGGATCCACGACCTTATTATTTACTGTGATCGCCACCTGGCCTTTCTTTTCTATTCCATAATATTTATTCAGATCAGCTTTCTCCTTGGAAGGGCTGTATTTTTTCCACAAAAATGTCCCTACAACGGCTACGATCAGTAATATCAGGACGACACTCATCTTAATGATAAGATTCCGCTGTCTTCTCCGTCTGGATTGCGGTTTTCTTCTTACCAGTCTTCTGTTTCCGGAAATCCTTGATCTTCCGGAATTTCCTGTTCTGCCGGAAATCCCTGGTCCTTCTGAAGCGCTACTTCTTCTGCCCGCAACTGGCGTTCTGGCACCATCCTTGATTCGTCTGCCTGTCAGTGAGCTGCCTTCCGGCTGCATCGGCTGCATATCTTTTTCTTCCATGCTGTACCTCCTGTCAGACCTTATTATAGCAAAACAGATGTGCCCCGTCATTATTTATTTGACAAAATCTAGTTTGAGGGGTATTCGTGTTCCGAAATTCGTTGATCCACGTTGTTAAAACACAGCTCCTTGATGTCTCCTTTTTCATTCAACACATAATCTCGCATATACACTGAGTCTTCCCGCATAATATGCGCCTGCACGACTTGCATAGGGCTTGCGGCAGACCATTCAGCAATATATGAATCCCTTCTTTTTCATAATCTGTCAACTCAGAAAACAGACTATGAACCTGCTGTTCCTGATGGTCTCCCATGGATTCCTCCTTCTCAATGCCCGTTCCCATATAATAACTACGGCTGCATATACCAGAGACTCCAAAAGAAAATGCTGTAATTGTGATACACTTTTCTCCTCCTGCAGCTTAAACCAAAAGACAGTAAGGCATTGTATTCATTTACATAATAGGTTGATGTTGATCTTAATTTCTGTGATAATGTCTGTCTGAAACGACGTTCGATAATGTTATTGATCTGTTGATAGTTTTGAAATAAAGATGCTATATCAGAAAAGTTAAAAAAATTTCCCTCCTTTGTTCTAAGAATGTAGCTATTCGGGAAAACTATCTTTTAGTAACGTCATTATAGCGGACAGCTTTTTAAAAAGCAAGTCCTTTTTTCATTTTATATTTATTTTATTTAACATACAAAAAATTCTATGCTATACTAAACTAGAAGGAAGTGATGAATATGAAGATTGAGAAAATAAGTGACAATCAGATACGTTGTACTTTAACACGTGCTGACTTGGCCGAACGCCAGCTTCAATTGAGCGAACTGGCTTATGGAACCGAAAAAGCAAAATCACTTTTCCATGATATGATGCAACAGGCAGCCTTTGAATTTGGATTTGAAGCCAACGACATTCCTCTTATGATCGAGGCAATTCCGGCTTCTTCCGATTCTATCGTGCTGATAATTACTAAAGTAGAAGATCCGGAAGAACTTGACACCAGATTTTCTAAGTTTTCCCCGTCACCGGCGGGTGAGAACGATGCTAAAAAATCCGAAACAGTGAATAAGCTCGAAGGAGCAGAGACACTTCTGGACCTTCTTGGCAAAGTAAAAGAGAAGATGGATGTAGCCGAAAGCAGGGACAAGACAGATTCTCCGTCCGATGCACAGGCAACAGATTCTTCTGCCAGAACAGATTCTGCAAATGTAGCTTCTGCCACTGACGAGAACTCCGAAAGCAATGTAGCTGCTGAAGATTCTCCGGTAGCAAAGATTCGCTTGTTTTCATTTGCCACAATGGACAATGTGCTTTTAGCATCTCGTCTTTTGAACACGATGTACACCGGTTCCAACACCTTATACAAAGATCAGGCAGAAGACCTTTATATTCTGGCATTATCCCAGTCTGAACATTCTGCTAACGATTTCAACCGTATCTGTAATATGCTGACAGAATACGGTACTTCCGAGAAGACATCCGGAGTTATCCTTGCTTTTCTCGAAGAACATTGCGAAGCACTTGTTGCAGACAATGCAATCCAGCTGCTCGCAGCTATTTAATTGTACATCCCACAGATTACAGTTTGAATATGGAATTTTAAGCATGAAAAAAGCAGTTTTCGATAATTATCGAAAACTGCTTTTATATTCTGGCTTATTGTGCAGCCAGAAATGCATTAATCTTTTCTACTAATAAATCGCTGTCGATTCCGTGAACCATAGCAGCCTCAGCAAGACTTTCTCCCTGAGAAGCCGGGCAACCAAGACAGTGCATTCCAATCTCCATAAGGATCGGAGCTACCTCCGGGTTCATAGCAAGAACTTCACCGATTGTCATATCTTTAGAAACCTGTGCCATCATGACACCTCCTTTTCTCTTCAGTGGTATTTATTATATCCGTTTTTCTTCATCATGTAAACATTTTCAGGGGATTTCCTCGTGTAATTCCTCGTGTAAATTCCTCTTCTGGATATTCTCATTTCTTTCCTCTCCCATTGTATAAACATTTTCCTATAATTTACTATTAATATTTGACATCTTAAATGTCAACATTTTTGCCGAGTTTTTTCGACAAAAATCGAATTTTATTATAACTCCACAAAACATTCGTTCTTTTTTTAACATAAAATAATCCCCCGTTTTCGATGTGAATAATGTGGATAATGTGGATAAATTGCAACAAAGTACGATTTTTCCACCTTTTTTCAATATTTTGATGTGGATAACTTGGATAACTTTATTTCGTCGCTTTTTTCAAAATATGACATTTTTGTACAATTTGCTATTTCTGATTTTTTCCTTTACAGCAAAAAAAAAGATGAAAGAAATTATTCATTTCTTTCACCTTTATTGTCTTACATTTTCATAATTTATAACAATCTTCTTACTGTTATAATATTAGCATAAGTAGCCGACAAGATTCCGATTCCCCGCGCCCGGTTAATCGCATTTACAATCTGCCCGTTTCCTTTATAAATTCCTACATGTCCATTATAGCAGATAACATCTCCAGGTCTTGCATTGCTGTAGCTAACGGCTCTTCCCGCACTGCGCATCTGAGACGATGTTCTTGGAAGCTGTATACCGAAATGCTTATATACCGACTGTACAAACCCCGAACAGTCAGCACCATGTGTAAGGCTTGTACCACCCCATACATAAGGATTTCCGATAAAACGGCTGGCATACTCCACAACCGCCTGACCACTGCTTGATCTGCCACCGTCCGCACCGTTCGTTTCGGCTGTGCTTGCTTCCCGCTGTTTTGCCAGGATTGCTTCTTCCTCTTTTCTGGATCTCGCATAATGAAATTTTTTCATCTCTTTTGCTTTTTTTTGGGCTTTTTTTCCTATTGTAATATATTGTGAATATACATATCCGGTTACATCACCAGATTTGATCTTCGTCCACTCTCCTACCGGACCTTTTATTTTCGCTGCATAATCCGGATAAAGCTTGCCGACCCACTTACTTTGCTTTGTTGGTTCACTTCTTATATAAAGAAACGAATGAACATTCGCAAATGCCATATCTGAATACTCACCCTTCTCTGTTGGAACCAGATACTCTTTTACCTGTACTTTATGATCAGAAGCATCATAATCATTCAAAACTTCCTCTATCCCTGCACCGGGTAAAACAGAATCTGTATCCGCAGCCTGTACTTCCGGAGAAATTCCCATCACAAGGCTACTTATAGTAACTAAGAACAATCCTTTCTTAAGAACAGAATCCATAAACTCCCTCCTTTATGTTTTCTTATCTTTTGTAAATATTACAGAATTGTTACATATGTTACGTGATTATTATATCATCAAAAGCAATCATGTCAACCTTATTTACGCTTTTTTAAGCTTCTATCACACTACAGTATTTGATATACTACGACATTTCCATGTAGTATTTTGTTACAAATTGTTACATTTTCAGATTGCTTGTTGACAATCTTGTATCATTATCTTATACTAATTATAATAATTATTACTATTATTGAAAGGGGATTGCTTATGGCTACATTAAAATATAGCAGGCAGCGAGAGTGTATCAAAGAATATCTTATGCATACAACGAAACATCCTACTGCAGATACTGTTTATGAGCATGTAAAAGAAGAATTTCCGCGCATCAGCCTTGGTACCGTATATCGCAATCTGAATCTTTTAGCCGACATGGGCGAAGCACTCAAGATCACTACGCTGGATGGCGGAGATCGTTTTGATGGATGTACGAAGCCACATTATCATTTTACCTGCACTTCCTGTGGTGCAGTCATTGATCTGGATATGGATGTAAAGTATTTCCACGAGATGAACGAAGCTGCAGGTAAGAACTTTGATGGCTTGATAGAATCTCACACAACATTGTTTTCTGGTATTTGTCCGGCATGCTTCAAAAAAGGCAAAAATTAATGAAAAAGTTAATTTAATGATTGACATTTTTCAATAAGTATGGTAGATTAATATCAGTAACAATTACTAATATTGATATTGCAAAACACAATAAAAATTAATTATAAGAAAAGGAGATCAACATTATGAAAAAATTTGTTTGTACAGTATGTGGTTATGTTTACGAAGGAGAAGCTGCACCGGAGAAATGTCCAGTCTGTGGAGTAGGTGCTGACAAGTTCAAAGAGCAGACAGGTGAGAGAGAATGGGCTGCTGAGCATGTAGTAGGAGTAGCTAAAGGTGTAAGCGAGGACATCCTTGCTGATTTAAGAGCAAACTTCGAAGGAGAATGTTCAGAAGTTGGTATGTACCTGGCAATGGCAAGAGTTGCTCACAGAGAAGGATACCCGGAGATTGGATTATACTATGAAAAAGCTGCTCACGAAGAGGCTGAACACGCTGCTAAATTCGCTGAGCTCCTCGGAGAAGTTATCACAGACAGCACTAAGAAGAACCTTGAGCTCAGAGTAGACGCTGAGAACGGTGCAACAGCTGGTAAATTCGACCTTGCAAAACGTGCAAAAGCTGCAAATCTGGATGCAATCCACGACACGGTACACGAGATGGCAAGAGACGAAGCACGTCACGGAAAAGCATTCGAAGGACTGCTTAAGAGATACTTTGGCTAAGCTACAAGCCGAGTAAGGATAAAAATAAAGACGCTGGGAAAGGATGTGCTTACATCCAATTCCCAGCGTCTTTATTTTTAGGCTTATTGGGCGACAGCCCTACAGCGACGACGCGTTTTTCGCGTTGGAGCTGGCTCGGCGTAGCGCTGTTTTATACGGCGACAGCCATCATGAGGAAGTAGCGTAGCGCATTCCGAATGGCTTTACAATTTCATCGCTTTCGCAGAACTATACATCTGCATTCCCTTCACTTTCTTATAAGACAGCACCTTCACATAATATGTCTTTCCTGCTGCCGGCTTTTTCATAGAAGCAGATGTCTTCTTGGCAGATAAGGATACACTTTTCACACCCGCAACAAGTTTCGGATCTGTGCTGTACTGCACTTCATATCCTCCTGCACCGGATACTTTTTTCCATTTCACAGTCATAGAAGTCTTACTTCCGGATTTCTTTGTTATCTTTGGCGCTTTTGGTGTTATTCCAGACGTCTTACCACCAACATAAACCTTTTTCTTTACACCACTCTTATATGTGTTCTGATAAATCTTTCCTTTTGCATCAGAAGATACAAATACTCCATATGGTACTCCGGAGATTGTATTTCCACTAATATTGGCTGTTGATTTTGTAATATGTACTGCATGCTCTTTTATATTACTGATCACATTTCTGGAAAGCTTTCCGCAGGTACTCTTATTGAACATCTGTACACCATGCTGTTTACAGCCGGAAATCTGATTATTTGTAATAATCATTGATGTACTGTAATTCTGTGTAAACACACCGCTTCGAGCCATATTTTTTATTATATTAGAATTTGTAGTAATTCTTTTTGATCCTAAATCTACAAATACGCCATCATATTTCTTCCTTCTTGGATCTTTAGCATAATAATTTTTTCCTGTAATTTTATTACCTGTTGCCTCACTATCCTGTACATCCATCATATGGATACCATGTCCGGCTGTAGTAATTACATTATTTCTTACTTTTACTCCACTAATATAATAATCTTTTTTCGGGATTGTTTTATTTTTCTTATCTTTTTCTGTAGTACTAACTTTTCTGCCGTAAACCTTAACTCCGCATACTTCATCACTGTATTTCGTATACTTGATCGTCATACGGTTGTTTTCAACGACCATTTTAGCATTATGGCGAACCTGTCCTTTGTAAACTTTCTTTCCATCAAAGATTGTAGACATTACCGAACTGGAAAGTGGTTTGAAATATTGAATTAACACACCACCGCCACAATTTTCAATGACATTATTTTTTATCTCACAGTTATAATATGTTAATGCAATGATTGCTTCTTCCTGTATATTTTTAAAAATATTTCCCGTAATCTTAATATTTTCATGATAAGCGCCATTAAGAAGAGTATGAGTACCTACTCCACGTGGTACATTCTGGAACAAACAATTCGTAACTTCCACATTTTTCATTGTTGTTCCATCCAAATATGTACTTTTATAAATAGATGTATCACATGGAATATCAAACTGCAAAGCTTCCTGTTTTAAATTGCCACTGCTTTTTCTCCTTGCCAGATCTTTGAACGTACATTTATTAACTTTCAGTCCATCAATTGCAGCAAGTTCTACCTGATGTGCACATCCTCCACCTGATACTGTTACATTTTCCAGTTTAATATTCTTTGCATGAAAAAGACGAATCAAAGAAGAATCACAATTGCTATTTCCGTACCATTTTCCACCTATAATAGAAATATTTTGGAATCCGCTATATCCTTTACAAGCTGAACTTGCATTAAAATCTGAATGTCCTTTATAAGTACCATTTGTTCCTGTCTCTATCATATTACTGGATGTTCTTGAATAAGTAAATGTTACGCCTTCCGTCAGATCCAGTGTCGTATTGCTGTAAATATGTAACGTGGAGCTCAGCTTATAGCTTCCTGCCACCACCTTTACTGTAACCGGATTGCTGTCTGTAGCTGTATCTCTTGCCTCTTTTAAAGCATTATCTAATTCCCTTGCTATATCAGATCCATTCTTTGCACTTACAGTAATGACACTGTCATCCGTCTCTTCTGCATCCTGTACTGCAATCTGATTCTCTGTATGAACTTTCTCCTGCGCCTGACTTTCTACCGGATTCATGCCAATCGTACATGCCATGGCGATCATTCCTGACAAAAGCACTGTAATTACTCTCTTCTTCATAAATACCTCCCAAATTACTACTTTGGAGTATATTATATCGCATTATTTCTGCAAAACCAATGTCTCAGACAATCTTTTTCCTGCTAGCGGATCTTCCCCGGATCAATCTTATTTTTCTTCAATTTTAAATATACAACTTCCCGAAACAATGCATATAGCACAGATACAATCGGAATAAATATCAACATTCCTGTAATTCCCATCAGACTTCCCCCGACACTAACCGCTGCAAGTACCCAGATAGACGGAAGCCCCACTGAATTTCCAACAACATGTGGATAAATAAGATTTCCTTCTATCTGCTGCAATACAAGAAACAGTACGATAAAAATAGCTGCTTTTGCCGGATTTACCATAAAAATAAGTAAAACTCCTATTCCACACCCAACAAATGCTCCAAATATCGGAATCAGTGCAGTAAATGCTATCACAATTCCTATCAACAATGCATAAGGCAGACGGAAAATTGTCATTGCAACAACAAACATAGAACCTAAAATCACTGCCTCCAAACATTGTCCTGTCAGAAAACTGGAAAATGTCTTATATGTCAGAGAACATACTTCAATTATTGCCTCTGCACGTCCTTTTCGTACAAAAGCAAATAATACTTTTTTAGCCTGGATTTCCAGCTTCTCTTTTTGCAAAAGGATATAGATAGCAAATACAAATGCGATAAAAAATGTTGTGACTCCACTCACTATACTTTTTGCCGCTGTTATCGTGGAATCCAGCACACTTCCGGCACCATTTTTAAAGAAACCGATTCCGGCATTCATAATCTTATCCCAGTCAAATTCAATATTATTTACAATGTTCATAATTTCCTTATTATTGTGGAAAACTTGTTTTGCCCATGCCTGTACATGTGGAAGAAATATCTGAACATTTTTCCCTAGATTTGAAAAAGTATTTCCCAGTTGTGGAACTAAAACAAACATCACCGCAGCTACAACTCCAAATACAAAGATCAATACAAGAATCATACTACACGGTCGTGCTGCCTTTTGCATGTAACGTTTTCCTTTTCTTTTATCCTCTGAAAATAAATGTCTTTCCACAAAATTCATCGGGACATTTAACACAAATGCAATTGCTCCGCCTAAAAGAAAAGGAATGAATATATTTAATCCTTTCAATAACACTTGCAATACCATATTAAATTTCCACAAGCAGACAATTACAATTGCTGTAAACAAAATTAATTCTCGTATTTTTTTCATATTCTCCCGGTTTAATTCCATATAATTTCTTTACTCCTTATGTTCTTTACTTTTGCGTTCCTAAAATTTTCCTTCATTCCATAATCTTTTTTATACACACACAATCTGCCACCGACACCTTTCTCCGAATGATAAGGCAGCTAACAGTGATATGAAAATTAAACTCGTCCCACACGAATTAATTTTAGTCCCTGTATAACCGGTAAATTAAGCAATGCCAGACCGTATACTATCAATAAATGCTGCCAGTCTAATGCTGCCACTTGGAAAATCCCATGTAATCCAGGGATCATTAATACTCCTGTGATCAATAACAATCCCATTCCAAATGCTCCGATCAGATATGGATTATTAAAAAATTGCTTTGTAAATAAAATTGGTTTTCTGGATTTACAATTAAATCCATGTATCAGACGGCTGGTACACAAGATTCCAAATGCCATTGTACTTCCAAGCAGCGCACCGCTCTCACTATAGCCAATAAAATATCCCGTCATCGTCATAATTCCAATAACCAGACCTTCTACACTTATATCTGTGAGAAATCTTCTATTCAAAATTGACTCCTTTATTGGTCTTGGTTTTTCTTCCATCACCGCTTTTGTGTGCGGCTCCAACCCCAGTGCAATTGCCGGAAGGCTGTCCGTAAGCAGATTGATAAAAAGTAAATGAACCGGTGCAAATGGGACTGGTAAATTAACAACAGATGCATATAATACCGAAAGAATTGCTGCTAAATTTCCTGAAAGCAAAAACTGAATGGCATTTTTTATATTCTGATAAAGATTTCTTCCATTTTCCACTGCCTTTATAATCGTTGCGAAATTGTCATCTGTAAGCACCATTGCGGCAGCATCTTTAGATACTTCACTTCCCGTAATTCCCATTGCAACTCCGACATCAGCCTGCTTCAATGCAGGTGCATCATTCACACCGTCACCGGTCATTGCAACAATATTTCCACGTTCCTGCCATGCACGCACGATCCGGATCTTATGTTCCGGCGAAACACGCGCATATACTGAAATTCCTTCTACAAATGTCCTCAGTTCTTCATCTGACATTTCTTCAATAACTGCCCCTTCGCATGCCTCCGATTCATTTTTAATAATACCAATTCTTTTTGCTATCGCAGCCGCCGTCACTTTATGATCACCAGTAATCATGACCGGGCGGATTCCCGCTTTAATACACTCCTCGACCGCCTGTTTTGACTCCTGCCGTGGCGGATCCATCATTGCAATCAATCCTGAAAATACCAGATTATTTTCATCTTCTAAAGTAAGTTCTTTCTCTGCATCTAATTCTTTGTACGCAAATGCCAGCACACGAAGCCCTTCTCGTGAAAATTCAAGATTCTGTTTTTCAATATATAATCTGTCTTCCTCATTGATCAATTCCGGCTTTTCACTTCCATATTTTCGGATATGTGTAATTCTCTTTAAAAGAACATCTACTGCACCCTTTACATAAATTACATATCTTCCATCACATTTGTTTTCCGTTGACATCATTTTCCGGTCACTGTCAAATGGTATCTCCGATAATCTCGGACAGGCTTCTCTGACATCAGAAAACGAATATTCTATATACTTTTTTTCCTGCAGAACTGCGAGTAATGCCGTTTCCGTAGGATCTCCAATCTGCTCTCCATCTGTGATCATTCCATCATTACACAAAATGCTGGAAATCAACAATTCCTTTTCCGAATCATTTTCAAAATTTAGCTCAGACACGGAGATTCGCTTTGGATAAATATAATAGTCTTCTACTGTCATTTTATTTTGTGTTAAGGTTCCGGTCTTATCAGAACAGATTACAGAAACACTTCCAAGTCCTTCTACTGCCTGTAATTTTCTTATAATTGCATGTTCTTTTGCCATTTTCTGTGTACCAAATGAAAGAACAATTGTCACGATAGAACTTAAAGCTTCTGGGATTGCTGCAACCGCCAATGCTACAGCAAAAAGGAATGCATTTAAAATGTTATCCCCACGTAAAATGCTTAAGATGAATAATATTCCACATAATATTAAAATCATTATGGATAATTTCTTTCCGAAATCATCCAGATTCTTCTGTAATGGTGTCATTTTTTCAGAAGTATTCTTCAACAAGTAAGCAATCTTTCCCATCTCTGTATTCATTCCAATTGCTGTCACTTCATAGCGTCCGTGA
This sequence comes from Dorea sp. AF24-7LB, assembly GCF_003478575.1. Taxonomy (NCBI): domain Bacteria; kingdom Bacillati; phylum Bacillota; class Clostridia; order Lachnospirales; family Lachnospiraceae; genus Dorea; species Dorea sp. AF24-7LB. The sequence continues at coordinate 1,512 of NZ_QUFR01000020.1, read as the reverse complement.
CCATACGTCACAAAGCTTCCTGAAAATACCTGATTCGTCCGATCCCCAATTGCTGCATTTTCCGGAACATCTTCCAGATTCTTCTCCACCGACAGACTTTCTCCCGTCAATGCACTCTCATCTACTTTTAAACTTGCCGTTTCTATCAATTTACCATCTGCCGGAATACAATCCCCCGCTTCAATAAGCACTTCATCCCCTATCGTAACTTCTTTTGCCGGGATCTGTATCACCGCATGGTCTCTGACTACTTTCGCTTCCGGTGCTGACAATTGTTTCAGACTTTTTAAAGATTGTTCCGCTTTTAATGTCTGTACTGTCCCTAAAATGGCATTCATTGTAATAACTAAGAAAATAACTGCAGCACTCTCTGCATCACCCAGAATTCCGGATATTATTGCAGATATGATCAATATAATTACAAGAAAATCTTTAAACTGCTCCAAAAATAATGTAATACAGCTTTTTTTCTTTTCCTCTGCCAATTCGTTCCATCCATATTTTTTTTGATTTTCTTTTGCCTGTTCATTTGTCAACATATTCATTCTACCTTTCCTGCAATAATATCTCTTTTAGTATTCACTTTTTTATGATGTTAAATGCTTTTCTTCATAAATTTCCTCGTCGCTATAACAGCGATAAAACACGCTCTGCGAGTTTTATTCGCTGATTAGCGGTCGTCAAATGCTGCCATGCAAGCATGGCGCATTTTCCTCGTCGCCATAACAAAAAAGAGACCTTATTGCATATAAAATATGCAATAAAAGTCTCACCATTTCATTACGACACGGATGATCGCTCATCGTACTGACGACGTCGTAAACATCATTAATTGATGCCAGTTACTCCCTTTTATCATTGTGTTATTAGAATATACAAATTTTTTCTTTTTGTCAATAATAATTCTATAAACAATTATGCAGACTTTCTCTTGTTTGATTTCGTATATAAAAAAGAAGCAGTATTAAATTAATACTACTTCTCTCTCATTCCTATGAGCGTGCGGGGATTCGAACCCCGGACAACTTGATTAAAAGTCAAGTGCTCTACCACCTGAGCTACACGCCCGTACCAAATGTCTTACTAAGACAAATGCCCAGAGCCGGAATCGAACCAGCGACACGAGGATTTTCAGTCCTCTGCTCTACCGACTGAGCTATCTGGGCAGAATTGCGGGGGCAGGATTTGAACCTACGACCTTCGGGTTATGAGCCCGACGAGCTTCCAGACTGCTCCACCCCGCGATAATATTTAATTCTATCATTTTCATGATAAAGCCGATGATCGGACTCGAACCGATAACCTGCTGATTACAAATCAGCTGCTCTGCCAATTGAGCCACATCGGCACAAGCCATGTTGGCTAATGGATGGAGAAGGATTCGAACCTTCGAAGGCGTTGCCAACAGATTTACAGTCTGCCCCCTTTGGCCACTCGGGAATCCATCCATATCTATGGGACCAATAGGGCTCGAACCTATGACCCTCTGCTTGTAAGGCAGATGCTCTCCCA